>JAIXPT010000053.1 GCA_027486095.1 Planctomycetaceae bacterium
TCCGGGCTTCTAGGCCAGCGGCAACTCACGAGCAGGCTCTTCGGCGCGGCCAACGTCGCTTCCGCTCCGGGCTTCTAGGCCAGCGGCAACCGCGTGCCGAACAGGATTGCCTGGAGGGCTGAGGCGAACGTCAAGCGAGAGGGGCTGGGTTAGTCACGAGCCGGCGCGCTCAACGAGCCGAACGTCCGGCGACGGGCCACGGGGAGCCCGAAGCCTGTTCTACGCCTTGCCGAGCTCTTTGGCGCGGGCGGCGGCGGCGACGACGGCGTCGATCAATGCACTTCGCACGCCGCGCTGTTCGAGCACGGCCAGGCCGGCGATCGTCGTGCCGCCCGGGCTCGACACGCGGTCTTTGATCTGGGCCGGATGCTCACCCGTTTGCTCCAAAAGCGCCGCCGTGCCGGCCAGCGTTTCGACGGCGAGCGAAAGCGCGAGCGGCCGGGGCAGGCCAGCCTTCACGCCGCCGTCCGAGAGGGCCTCGACGAGGAGCGCGACGAAGCCCGGGCCCGAGCCTGAGAGGCCCGTCACGGCGTCGAGCAGCGATTCATCCGCCTCGTGCACATGGCCCACGGCAGCGAGGAGCGCGTGCACGCGCTCGGCCGCAGCGTGGGGCACGGCGGACGTGCGGCAGACGACCGACACCCCCCGCCCCACGAGGCACGGCGTATTCGGCATCACGCGCACGATGCGCGTCGTGCCGGCGAGGTCGGCGAGGGTGGCGAGGGGCACGCCGGCTACGATCGACACCACGACGGCTTCCGGCGCGAGCGACGGGGCGATCTCACGGCCGGCCACCGCGGCCTGTTGCGGTTTGACGGCGAGGAACACGATTGCAACGTCGCGCACCGCCTCGGCGGCCGAGCTCGCGAACCGCACGCCCGGCACGCGGGCGGCGAGCCGCTCGCAGGCCGCCGGGCTCGGGTCGAACACCGCGATCGAGTCGGCGGTGACGAGGCCGGCGCGGCAAAAGCCTTCGGCGAGCGCGAGCGCCATCTGGCCGCCGCCGATCATCGCGATCGAGTCTGTGGCGGTCGTGGTCGCGGGCATCAGCGGGGCTCCGTGGCGGCGGGCTGCGGGGTGGCCGCAGGCAGGTCGCGGTCGATCTTTGCGAGATCGAGCCGCGACACCCAGAGCTGGCTCGCCGGCGTGCGGCCGCCGCCGTCGCGGCTGGCCGTCCACATGAGCAGCGTGCCATCGGGAGAAAAGCTCGGCAGCACGTCGGCCCCCGGATGGTCGGTGAGCCGCAGCGGCGCTCCGGCACGGAAGCCGCCGGCCGTGTCGTAGCGGGCGATCCAGAGGTCGTAGTTTGGCCGCTGCGACAGATCGGAGTGATCGGCGCCCGTCCAGATCAGCCACGGCTTCGTCGGATGCCAGTACGGCGCCCAGTGCACGCCTTTGCCACTCGTGATCGGCGTGTCTGCCGAGCCATCGGCCCGCATGACGTGAATCTGAAGCATGTCTTTTTCGAGCCGGTCGGTGCGATAGGCGATCCAGGCGCCATCGGGCGAGAAGAACGGGCCGCCGTCGTAGCCCGGCGTGTTCGTAAGCTGGCGGACATCGGTGCCGTCGGCTTTCATCACGTAGATGTCGGGGTCGCCATCGCGGTCGCTCACGAACAGGATGTGCGTGCCGTCGGGAGAATAGGAGCACTCCGCGTCGTACCCAGGTGAGTGCGTGAGCCGCGTGAGCGCTCCATCCACGAGCGCTGCGGAAAAAATCTCCGTTTCGGGATCGAAGTCCCACTGATACCGCCGCCGGCGGCCCGTGCGGGCGTCTTCCTCGGCCTGGGCCCGCGCGGTCGCCTCGGTCTGGTCGAGGCTTGGATCGAGATGGCTCGACGCAAACAACAGCCGCGAGCCATCGGGAGAGAACCAGCAGCAGGTGGTGCGACCGCGCCCGGTGCTGATGCGGCGTGGGGGGGCGACGGCCGGCGCGGCGGTGTCGAAGGGCTGCACGTAGATCTGATAGAAGGGGTAGCCTTGCGGCACACCCTGGTAGCAGATCGTCCGGGCGTCCGGGGAGAAGTAGCCCTCGCCGGCCTTCGTGAGGCCGTCGGTCACCCGCTGGGGCGCGGGCAGATAGCCTGCTTCGAGCGGCGAAGGCGGCTCGGCGTGGAGCTTCCCCGCGCCGCCGATTGCCAAGAAAACACCGAGGGCCCGAAAAAATGAGTTGTCGGTTTTTCGCATGCCGCCCAGTATAAGGCCGCCCATCCAACCCCGCAGGAGCCCACGCGATGAAGATCTACACCAAGACCGGCGACGCCGGAGAGACGGGCCTGTTCGGCGGTCCGCGGGTCCGCAAGGATCATGCTCGGATCGAGGCCTTCGGCACCGTGGACGAGCTCAACAGCCATCTCGGGCTCGTGCGCACGCTTCCCGGAGCGGCCACGTTCGACCCACTCCTGAGGCGCATCCAGAGCGAGCTGTTCGACCTGGGGGCCGAGTTGGCCACCCCGGGCGACGCCGCGGAACGCATCGGCACCGAGCATGTCGCGGTGATCGAGGCCGCGATCGACGACCACGAACGTCGGCTCGAGCCGCTCACCTGCTTCGTGCTGCCCACGGGAACGCCGTTGGCCGCCACGCTGCACGTGGCCCGCACCGTCTGCCGGCGGGCCGAGCGGCGGGTCGTGGCGCTGGCCGCCCAGCTCGACATGATGATCCCGTCGAATGCGATCGAGTATTTGAACCGCCTCGGCGACCTCCTCTTCGTGTTGGCACGCGCCGCCAACAAACAGGAGAATGTGGCCGATGACCCCTGGCATCCCGCCTGACATCGCTCCCTCCGCTGCCGTGGCCGACCTGCGGCGCCGCGTGGCGGCCCAGCACGCCTCCGGCGGCCCCGGCATGCAGACGAGCGCGCTGGCATCCGACCTCACCGACGACGTCGTCGTGGCGGTGTGGCGGCAGATCGTGGCTGCGGTTCCGGCCGCCCCCGGCTTCTTCGGCCATGCCGTGGCGCTCGTCGCGCACGGCGGCTACGGTCGCCGGGAGATGGCCCCCTATTCCGACGTCGATCTGATGATCCTGCACGCGGCCGATCCGCAGGGGCGCGTCGCCGAGGCCGCCCGGCGTCTGCTCCAGAGCCTGTTCGACGCCGGCCTCGAGGTGGGCCAGAGCGTGAGGACGGTGAACGAGGCATGCCGCCTCGCCGGGGAAGACGCCACCATCTTCAGCACGCTCTGCGAATGCCGGCTGTTGGCCGGAAATGGTGACCTGCTCGCCCGCCTGGAGTCGCGGCTGCAGGGGCTCGCCCGGCGGAAGACCCGGCGGCTCGCCACGCGGCTGATCGCGGCCCGCCGCGAAGAGGCGGAGAAATTCGGGGAGACGACGGCCCTCTTGCAGCCAAACGTGAAGCGCTCGCCGGGAGGCCTGCGCGATCTCCAGCTCGTGCGCTGGCTCGGCCGCGTGGGGTGGGGCACGACCTCGTTCGACGATCTCGTCCACATGGGCGCCCTCTCGAAACGCGATGCCGAAGGGCTGCGCGACGCCTCCGAATTTCTGTGGCGCGTCCGCAATGATCTGCATCTGGCCGCCGGCCGGGCCGCCGACGATCTCACCCGCGACGAACAGGTGCGGATCGCCGCCGCGCGGGGCCTCGGCGAGCAGGCGGGGCTGCTCGGGGTCGAGCGGTTCATGCGGGATTATTTCGGCCACACGGGCAAGGTGGCGGCGGTGGCCGACACGCTCGTCCACCGCCTGAGGCGGCCGCCGGCCGTGCAGCGGTTTGTGGCGAGCCTGGCAGGGCATCGCGTGGCGGGGCTGTTTCGCGTGGGCCCGGCCGACGTCGCCGCGCTGCCCGGCAAGGCCCAGGCGATCGCCGGGCGGCCCGCATCCGTGATTCACCTCGTGGAGCTCGCCATGCTCTACGACCTGCCGATCGCGGCCGACACGTGGCAGGCGGTGCGCGAGGCGAATGGCGTGGCGGCGGACACAGACGCCCCGATCGACGCCGAAACCCTGGCCCGATTTCTCGGACTGTTCGGCCACCCCGGCCGGCTCGGCGCCGCCCTGCGGCGCCTGCACGAGGTGGGCCTGCTCGAGCGGCTCATTCCGCAGTTTGCCCACGCACGGCATCTGCTGCAGTTCAACAACTACCACAAGTACACCGTCGATGAGCACTGCATCGTGGCGGTCGAGCAGGCCTCCGCACTGGCGGCCGCGGAGGGCTGGCTCGGCGCGGTCTGGCAGCAGGTGAACCGCAAGCGCACGCTGCTGCTCGCCCTCTTGATCCACGATCTCGGCAAGGGCTTCATCGAGGATCACAGCGCGGTGGGGGCCCGGATCGCGCGCGACGTGGCCGCCCGCTTCGAGCTGCCTGCCGACGAGGCGGAGACCCTCGAGTTTCTCGTGCTCAAGCATCTCTCGATGGCCCACGTCGCCTTTCGGCGCGATGTCGGCGACCCGAGCATCGTGATCGGGTTCGCCCGCGATGTCGGCTCTCCCGAGGTGCTGCGCCTGCTCACGCTGCTCACGGCCGCCGACGTGGCCGCCGTCGGCCCCGGCACCTGGAACAAATGGAAGTCGGATCTCCTCGCCGATCTCTATTTTCGCACGCTGGCCGTGCTCGATGGCGAAAGCCCCTCGGCCGCCGCCGAGCGGCACGGTGCCGGCCTGACCGGACTGCTCGCCGATGTCGCCGCCGACGACCCCGTCGCGGTGCTGGCCCGCGAATTGCCGCGGGCCTACCTGCGCGATACGGGGCCGCAGCAGATCGTCGAGGAACTGCGGCAGCTCACGCGGCTTCCCGAGAAGGGCATCGTCGTGTCCACCCGTTGGCAGCCCGAGAGATCCACCGTGGCGATCACGGTGGGCACGCGCGAGAGCCTCGCCCCCGGCATCTTTCATCGCGTCACCGGCGCGATCACGAGCCAACGGCTCGAGATCCTCGCCGCCGACATCAACACGCTGCCCGGCGGGCTCGTGCTCGATCATTTCGCGGTGCACGATCCCGACTATGCCGCGGAGCCACCGCCCGATCGGCTGGCCGACATCGCCGCCGCCATCCGCGAGGCCGTGAAGGCCGACGAGCCGCCGTCATTCACACGGCGTTGGAATCCCTTCGCGCCCCTGCCCGCACCTGGGCCCCGGCAGCCCGCCCGGATCCTGTTCGACACCTCGAGTTCCGACGGCACGACCATTCTCGAGATTTTCGCCCACGATTTCGCGGGGCTCTTGTATGCGATCGCGAAAACGCTGTTTGCGGCGGGGGTGTCGGTGCGGGCCGCGAAAATCGGCACCTACCTCGACCAGGTCGTCGATGCGTTTCATGTGACCGACCAGTCTGGCCGCAAGATCACCGACCCCGTGCGGCTGGAGCAGCTGCGCCGGATGCTGGAAGAGGTCGTGCAGCCGCCTGATCGGCCCGGGGCTGGGCCGCACGGGCCTGCCGGCTGAGCGCCCGCATGCGCGCCCGCCAGGCCGCCTCGTAGTCTGCGAGCGGTGTGCCCACGAGCCGCTCGAATCGCGCGCGGCCGTCATCATCGCCGGCCAGGCCCGCGAGCGACCGTGCCGAGAGCACGGGCTCGCCGAGGGCCAGATCGTAGGCCACGCCCCAGGCGAGCAGGTAGGCCTGCCGGGCGGCCGCCGCCGGAGTACCGTGCCCGACCACGAACTGCCGCTCTCCTTCGGCGACGAGCCCGTCGAGCAACGGCTGGGGTGCCGTGTCGAGCAACACGGCGAGCCTGGCCAGCCGCTCTGGATCAGGGGCGTCGAGTCGGAGTTCCCCCGCCTCCAAGAGCCCGGTCTCGAAGACCTGCGCGAGGCCTTCATCCAGCCACGCCGGCAGGCCGCCACCGGCGCCCAGCCGCAGATCGGCATACGCATGCCACGCCTCGTGCGCCAGCGCCGTGAACAGCGCATGCTGGGTGCGTTCCACGACCGCCGCATTGTCTTTGCGGGCCTGCTCCACCCGGGCGAGCGTCGCGGCTTTTTCTCGCTGCCAGCGCGCCCGTGTGCGGGCGATGATATCGGCCCGCTGGCTCGCGGGGACGCCCTGCGATTCGAGCTCCCGGGCCAGCTCGCGCAGGCCCGTCGCCACGTCGGCGTCGAGCGCCCGCTGGCGGTCGAGCGTGGCGTCGAGGCCATCGGCCGCGAGCTGCGCCTCCTCGAAAGCGGCCGTGGCGTCGCTGCCGGCCACGAGCAGGCTGCGGGCGGGCAGGTAAAACGCGGGATTCGCTGCCTTCACGCCCACGGCGGCCTGGGCGCGCACGTAGTCGGCCTGCGAGCCGCACAGGCGCACCGTAAGCCGCCGGTCGGTCGCGCCGCCCGTGGCCGGCACGAGCCCCTCGAAGGCCGTGAGCAGGCTTTCCAGGCGCACGATCGCCCGGCGCGTGAGGGCCTGCCCGGCAGAGCTTTCGCTCGTGAACCATGGCCCTTCGTAGCACCACGGCCCGTCTTCGCCGTCGCGCACGAGCTGGACGGCCGGGGCCCGTTCTTCTCGGGCGCGGTCGCTCGCACGGAAGGCCTCCACGCGGGCGACGAGCGCGGCGTGCGCGGCCGCGGGCAGACGCTCGATCGACGCGACCGCCCCGGCCGGCAGGCGGCGGGCTACAAGATACATCGGGCGGCCCGGTCGTCGCACCACCTCCACGAAGGCGATGTCGTCGGCGTCGCGTCCCTCATCGCTCACGAGCCCTTCGAGCATGCGGCCGTCGTCGAGCGTGATTCGCTCGACCTGCCAGGGAGCGTGGAGGCCCGCCCGGTCTGGCACGGGCTCGGCCCCTTCCGCCTCGGCCGCAGCCAGCACCACACCGACGACGATGCTTCCGAGTCTGCCACGCATCGCCGGTCGCCTGCTCAGAGGTAGGTGTTGATCACGTTCTCGAAGAGTTCCTGGCGGCCGCTGATGTTCGCCTGGGCTTCGCCCTTGGCGAGCATCTCCTTCTCGAGCGTAGCCAGGCTTTCGCCGCCCGCTTCGATCCGCTTGCCGAGCGGGCCCGACCATGAAGCATACCGCTCTTCGACGAGCCTCTGGATCGCCCCGTCGGCCCGCATCGCGGCCGCGATCTTGAGGCCGCGGGCGAAGGCGTCCATGCCGCCGATGTGGGCGTGGAACAGATCGACCGGCTCGAAGCTCTCGCGGCGCACCTTGGCGTCGAAGTTCACGCCGCCGGGCGCCAGCCCGCCATACTTGAGAATCGAATACATGATCTGCGTGGTGAGATAGATGTTCGTGGGGAATTGATCCGTGTCCCAGCCCACCAGCGTGTCGCCGGTGTTGGCGTCGATCGACCCGAGGAAGCCCTGCATGCCGGCATACTCCAGCTCGTGCTGCATCTCGTGGCCGGCGAGCGTGGCGTGGTTGGTCTCGATGTTCATCTTCACGTGCTTCTCCAGGCCGTAGGTCCGGAGGAAATTGATACAGGTCGCCGAGTCGAAGTCGTATTGGTGCTTCATCGGCTCGCGGGGCTTGGGCTCGAAATAGAACTGGCCGGTGAAGCCGATCTGCTTGGCGTAGTCCACGGCCATGTGCATGAACTTCGCGAGGTGGTCGATCTCGCGCTTCATGTCGGTGTTCCACAGGCATTGGTAGCCTTCGCGGCCGCCCCAGAACACGTAGCCGGCGCCGCCGAGCCGGTGCGTCACCTCGAGCGCCTTCTTCACCTGGGCCGCGGCGTAGGCGAACACCTCGGCGTTGGGGCTCGTGGCGGCGCCATGCACGTAGCGGGGGTGCGAAAAGAGGTTGGCCGTGCCCCACAGCAGCTTCTTGCCGGTGCGATTCTGGGCCTTCTCGAGCGCGTCGGCGACGGCGTCGAGGTGCTTGTTGCTCTCGGCGAGCGTCGCGCCATCCGGGGAGACGTCGCGATCATGAAAGCAGTAGAAGTCGCAGCCGAGTTTCTCGAGGAACTCGAAGGCCACGTCCACCCGCGCGAGCGCCGCCTCGAGCGGGTCGGTCTCCGTCTCCCAGGGCCGCACCATCGTGCCGGGGCCGAACGGATCGCCGCCGGTGCCGCGCAGCGTGTGCCAGTAGGACACGGCGAACCGCAGGTGATCGCGCATCGGCCTCCCCTCCACGAGCGCATCGGCGTCGTAGTGGCGAAACGCGAGCATGTTTTTGGTGTGCGGGCCCTCGTAGCGAATGGTGCCGATGCCGGGGAATGCCTCTGCCATGAGTTGGTCCTTGCGAGTCGGGGATCGAGATTGAAGGGTGGGACAAGATTACAGGCGGAATCGCCATTTGTCGCCTGGCGAGCCGGCCGCGGGGCTTGGGAACAAGCCCCTGATACGTTCGTGTTCAGCACTGCCAGACGTCCAGCACGATCACGGTCGGTGGATCGTCAAGCACATCGGAGAGCACGGCGAGCGGGCGAAGCTGCGGAGAATCTCGTCGAGCGTGCGGCCTGTGCGCGTGGTGCGCCGGCGCTCGATCTCCTCGACGCTCAGCGGCGATTCGAGACCGGCGGGAGGCACGCCCCGCCCTCTGCATTCAGGCAGGA
>JAIXPT010000151.1 GCA_027486095.1 Planctomycetaceae bacterium
GTCGATCTCCATGCCGTCCCACAAGGCGTCGCGATCCAGGAGCACCCGCAGCACCACCATCTTGTACGACTTGTTGAGGCTCGTCGTCTCGAGCATCCCGAGCCACGCCCCGAACCGCTCGACGACGCGGTCCTCGCTCGCATCGAGATCCCCCTCGGCCCGGCAAAACCCGAACCAACTGCCGTGCGCCGCTCGCAACGTGTGAGGAAGATAGTGAGCATGCAAAAGCTCCGTCGGCGTCGGCCGCCGCCCGAGCTCCGCCCGCATGCCGCGATACGCCTCCTCCACCGCGGCCCGGCCCGCCGGCAGAAACCGCGCGAGCAGCTCCTTCGCCTCGAGCTCAAGGTCGAGCACGCAGCCCTCCGGAAGCGCCGGCTCCCGGCCGTCGAGATACCGCTTCAAGAGGGCAAACCCCGTGGCGTCGGCGGCGGTGGCCGCGGGGGCGAGCGTGGCGAGGCAAACCATCCCTGAGAGTGTACGGGGCCGAGGGACAACCTTGGTCCGAGCCGGATACCCCGCTGGCCGGCCATTGACAAGAAACTAAACGTGTGTACAGTATTCCGCAATCAGCCCAGCCCCAAACGTTTCGGTGTCCAGTGATTCCCCCCTTCGTGCCAGACGGTCGGCTTCCGGAAGGCCTCCATGTCGCCTCTGAGGGCGAAATGCTCAGCCGGTTTGCCACAGGCTCGCCCCAGCGAAGTCTCTTGGGCCGAACGATAAGCCGCTGGATTCGGCTTTGCCGATCGGCAGGAGCGACGCGACTGTGCGTCGATGGCAGTTTCGTGACCGCGAAGGAGGTACCAAACGATGCCGACGGCGTTGTTTTGCTGGGGCCTGATTTCGCCACTCGGATCGCGCGCGGCAATGTGGACGCAATTCTCTTGGCCGAAATCCTCGATTCACGACCGAATGAGCATTTGTTCGCGGCGGAAGATCGCCGGGACTGGGACGACTGGATAGACTTTTTCAGTCGGACGATCGATCCGACGGTCCGCAAAGGACTCGTGGAGGTGACACCGTGATTTCGAACACCGCGGAATACGAGAAGGCCCATAGTGACCTGCGAATCCTGGAGCAGCGCATTGCGGACCTCGAGCGGGAGCATCCGATCGGTGAAAAGGGATTCACCAAGGCAGGTGTGCGGAAGATGATCGCCAAGATCAACGAAGAACTCGCCGTATTCGAAGGCCGCGAGGAAGCGAGGCTTGCGGCGTCCAGAATCTGAGCACAGCAACCGTAAGCCCGGCATGATTTGCCGAGGCCGTCATACTTGCGGCGTGATCGTCAGAAACTCTCCAACGATCACGATATCCGCCGCGACTTCGGCCTCGATCTCGATTGGCTCAAAGGCCGGATTCAGCGGCAGCAGCTGAAGCGAAGTGTGCCGCCAGCCGTCAGCGGTGACCGTCTTCTCCGAGTGGTACTTCTTGACGGTAAACCGGCCGCCGTGCTCGCCCGCGCCGTCCGTGCCCAGCTGCACGAGCACGATCCGGCCCTCGCGCGAGCCCGCCGGGCACGGGCGGAACAGGCACCATGAGCCGTCCGGGATCAGCGGCTCCATCGACGTGCCCGTCACCCGCGCCACGAACATGCCGGGCTTGAGCGAAACGCCCGGCACCACCGTCCAGCCGATCTCCTCCGGCACGCTCTCCGGTCCCCAAAAGCCCGCCGCGGCGGTGAGGTCGTAGACCGGGACGTGGGTGGCTGATTTGCGTCCACCCGGCGGCGAATCTACGAGCGAGAGTGGCATGGAATCGCGATTGTCTGCCGGTCGCTTGCCAAGCGGCTCCGGGGCCACCGCCGATGGGGCATACGCTCCAGCCCGCGCCAAGTACGTGAGCGGCTCCACCGCCCACTGGTCTCCATCGCGGCAAAAGCTCACCTTGAACGATGTACCGGGCAGCCCGGCGTCGGGCCCAAACCACTGCCGCAGAAGCTCGGGCAGATGGTTCGGCAGTGTGTCGCCCGCTTTCCCCTCGGGCGGTCCCGCGACGTTGCAGGCGATACGAGCAAAGCGAAACTCCCAGATGCGGCCATCGGGAATGACTACCGGGACTGGCCCAATCGGCCGGCCCGGCTCGTCTTCGGCCGTGGGGATTTTCAGGAAGGGCTTTCCACGTGATTGAATCACCCTGGCCTCGAAGCCGTTCGCGGCGGTCCGAGGCCGGGCGTGCGCCGCGAGTCGGAAATCCACAAGCTCGCCCGTGAGAACTTCGAAGGCGTCGCGCAGTGAATCAGGACATGCGAATCCCGCGCCGAAACGGCCACCCTCGGCGCTGAACCAGCGCTTGCCGTTTTTTTCCTTCATCCAGATTGAGATCGGGAACTTCCGCCAGTTCGACACCCATCCGCGTGGCGCGGCCGCAGCAGAACGCTTGTCGTCGTGGTCGCCAAGCTCGCCTCGCAAAGCGGGATGCCCAGCAAGAAAGGTCCAAGCCTTCGCAGCTGAATCAGCAATCGGCATCCCGCTCCAGAAAGCGCCGTCGTCCAGCAGCACCCTGAGCAACACCATCTTGAACGACTTCGTCATGGCGGTCGTCGCCAGCATCACGAACCATTCGTGAAAGTGTGCAAGACACTCGGCCTCAGCGGCGGTTGCGTCTCCCTCGGCAGCAATGAAGTCGAACCACGTGGGGAACTCTGGCGGCAAGACGCGCGGGTTGTAGCCCCGGTGCAACAGCTCGGTCATCGTGGGCCGCCGCCCCAGGTCGGCACGCAGATCGCGATACGCCTGGACGACTCGCGTGCCGGATACCGGCAGAAACCGCGCGAGCAGCTCCTTCGCCTCGAGCTCCACGTCGAGCACGCAGCCCTCCGGAAGCGCCGGCTCCCGGCCGTCGAGATACCGCTTCAACAGGGCAAACCCCGTGGCGTCGGCGGCGGCGGCCGCGGGGGCGAGCGAGAGCAGATGCACGAGCCGGCTCGCGAACACGCGGTGATTGCCCACGAAGTCGATCACCTCCAACCGCAGCTTGCCCTCCGCCGCCCGCAGGCCGCGTCCGAGCTGCTGCAAGAACACGATCTTTGATTCGGTGGGCCGGAGCATCACCACGCGGTCGACCAGCGGGATGTCGACGCCCTCGTTGAAGAGGTCGACCACGCAGAGGGCCGAGAGGGTGCCGGAGTGGAAGGCGGCCAGCGACGCCATACGCGGGTCGGAGACGGGGCCGCCCGGGCCGGCCGCATCCGAAAACACGGCCGCCGCGGCCACGCCCCGCTTCCGGAGCCAATCCCGGGCAAACACGGCATGCCGCCGCGAACAGCAGAAGACGAGCGTGCGACCGGCCGGGGCGGCCTGCCACTCGGCCCAGAGGCGTTCCATGCGGGGAGCGTTTTCCAGGGCCGCTTCGAGCTCGGCCGGATCGAAGCGGCCGTTCCGCCAGGGGATCTGCTCGAAGTCGACGTCGTCCTTGAGCCCCCGATACCGAAACGGCACGAGCGACCCCTCCGCGATCCCGTCGCCGATCGTGGCCTGGGCCGCGAGGATGTCGTCGAAGAGCGTGGCCACGTCGACGCCGTCTGTCCGCTCGGGCGTGGCCGTGAGACCGAGCGTGAACGACGGGGCAGCCCGCGACAGCTCCGACAGCCGCGCGAGCACGCGGCGGTAGCTCGGCGCCTCGGCGTGGTGCACCTCGTCGATCACGCAGTAGTCAAACGGAGCCGCCGCCGCGAGAGCCGCGAGACCGTCGGGGCGGGAAAGCTTTTGGATCGACGCGATGACGAGCTGGCCGGAGAGGTCGCACGACGCCCCGGCGACGTACGACACGGTCGCGGGCGTGATCGCCTGCCGGAGCGTGGCCTCGGCCTGCGCGAGGATTTCGGCCCGGTGGGCGATCACGAGCACCCGCGGCGGCCGGCCAAGTTCGCGGCCCACGGCGAGCACGTCGAACGCCGCCAGCCAGGTTTTCCCAAGGCCCGTGGCCACGGCGACGAGGGCTTTTGAGTAGCCATCGCGGCGGATCGCGGCGAGGGAGGCGAGGGCTTCCTGTTGCCAGGGGCGGGGAGTGAAGGCGACGGGCGGGGCGGCGGGGGCTGCAGCGGGCGTGGGCTCGCCATCCCAAACGCGACGCAGTTCGGCCGCAGCGGTGGCCCGGGCCGCATACCGCTCGACCACGTCGGCCGACAGCGGCGTGGCCTGCTGCCAGAGGTCATCGAACGCGGCGACGAGTTCGCGGTTAAGATCGCCCGAGCCCGACGTCTCGCCGAGCAGGTTCCACTCCACGCCCGAGACCAAGGCCGACCGCGAGAGGTTGCTCGACCCGACGACCACGATCCCGCCCGACGAATCCGCGATCCGCCACGCCTTCGGGTGAAACGAATCAGGCGAGCCCCGAAGGTTTTCGATTTCCGCGAGCCGGGCCTCGAACGCCCCGCCGGTGAGGTCCATCCACCCCAGCAACTGCCGCAATGCCTCGGGCGACGTAATGCCGAGGTAATCGCCCACGAGCAGCCGTACGCGGGCCCCGGCGGCGATCGCACTGAAAAGCCCCGCGCGGATGATGTCGAGGCCGGAAGGCTGCACGAACGACGCGAGCAGGTCGATCTCGCTCGCCCCCGGGAGCCGCTCGGCCAGCCGCGGCCAGAGCGGCCGATCGGGGCCGGTGGTGAGCGAAAGCCGCGGTTCCCCTGCGCCGCCAGCCGGCGACCCCGCCAAATAATTCCCCTTCCCCGGAATCACATGCCGCACGCCGCCACGCGGGTCGGCCATATCGCCCGAATACCGCGGGATCACGTGCACATGCACATGCGGCACGGTCTGGCCCGCGGCGGCCCCGGCGTTGAAGCCGACGTTGTATCCATCGGGCTTCGGATCGAGCCGCCCATCGAGCAGGGCCTTCACCTCGCCGACGAGCGCCATGAGCGCCCGCTGCTCCGCGGCCGTGCACTCGAAAAACGTCGGCACGACCCGCCGCGTGATCACGAGCACGTGGCCCGGTGACACGGGAAACGAATCGAAGATCGCAAAGCAGAGGTCATTCGCGCAGACCCACTCCGCCTCGGGGACTTCCAGAAACGGCGAGGGGGCGGCTGACTCCATGGCCGGCAGTGTACGAGCCGCAGGGACAACCCTGGTCCGGGGTAGAATCATAGGCACAGGCCTGGCAAAGGCCCTTGACGCAAAAGTGTACGCCCGTATACTCTTCTCGAAGTGAGGTTGACGTGACCACGATCAGCGAAATCGAAGACGCAGTCCGGCGGCTTTCAAGAGCCGATTTGGCGGCGTTTCGTGAGTGGTTCGATCGGTTTGATGCCGAGGCGTGGGATCGGCAATTCGAGCAGGACGCACGCGAGGGGCGGCTCGACGACCTTGCGAACGAAGCTCTCGAGGATCTCCGCGAAGGCCGCTGCACCGATTTGTGAGCAGGCGAGCGCGACGATGAGGCAGTCATGCGGCATCGAGCGAGCCGAAAGTTTTGGCAGTTTTACCGCCGGCTGCCCGAAGCGATTCGGCATGTTGCAGACGAAAACTACGTTGTTCTCAAACAAGACCCCAAACACCCCTCACTCCGATTCAAGAAGGCTGGGCGGTTTTGGTCGGTGCGTGTTGGGATTCACTACCGCGCTGTCGCCGTGGAGGATGGGTCTGATCTGGTGTGGTTTTGGATCGGCCACCACAGTGAGTACGAGCGACTATTGAATCGGAAGTAAAGCCAGGACATTGAAAGACCAAGTCCGGCAGGCCCGCGCGGACGAAATCGCCCACGCACGGCCAATGGCGAGCTGAACGTTGTTTCTCACTTTCATGACCAAAGTGAGAAACAAAGCCGTTTGTCGTTAACAAGTGAGAAACAAGGTGTGGGCCTGGACGAAAATGGTGGCTGGAGCCGCTCATCGAGCAGGGCCTTCACCTCGCCGACGAGCGCCATGAGCGCCTGCTGCTCCGCAGCCGTGCACTCGAAAAACGTCGGCACGACCCGCCGCGTGATAACGAGCACATGCCCCGGCGACACTGGGTAGGAATCGAAGATCGCGAAGCTGAGGTCGTTCGCGCAGACCCACTCCGCCTCGGGGATGTCCAAAAACGGCGAGGCGGCGGCTGACTCCATGGCGGGCAGTGTACGACCCCACGGGACAACCTTGGTCCGGGGTAGAATCAAGGTCGTAACCTCGAAAAAATGACCCTTGATGTGCACGGGCGTATACTCTCTCGCGACGACCGCTCGCGACAGTTGGAAGCCTCCCTATGTCGATCTCATTTGATCTCCCCGCCAGCGTGGAGCAGCAGTTGCGGCGAGACCACGCCAATCTCGACGGCCTTGCCAAGGAAGCGGCTCTTGTAGCGCTCTATCGGCAGGGCAGCATCACGCAGCACCAGCTCGCCGAGTCGCTCGACAAAACACGATTTGAGATCGACGAGCTCCTCAAGCAGCACAACGTCACCGAGGATCTCGTGACTGCAGAGGAGGTCGCCGAACAGGTTGCGACGCTGCGTCGGCTGCTGGGATCATGACCGTCGCTTCAGATGCCGCTCCACTGCACAGACGACACGGGTGAACCTACAAAGGTAATCCGATGACGACCAGCTGCGGAGGACGGCCCGCCGACACGGACCGTCGATCACCCGCTCCGAACTCGAACGCCGCTTAAGCGAAGCCGACAAGGGAAAATGAGTCAAAGTCGCCATCGAGCAACATTGCCATGATTCAGGAACTTGCTGAAGTCGTTCTCGTGTGCGATCTGCCGGAGCACAAGCTTGCGGCCGGAGACATCGGCACCGTCATGCTCGTGCATGGCGAAGGCTGGGGTTACGAGGTCGAGTTCATGACGCTCGATGGCGAGACGATCGCCGTTTCCACACTTCGGGCAGACCAAGTCCGGCAGGCCCACGCGGACGAAATCGCCCACGCACGGCCTACGGCGTTCGGATAAAATCGATCGGTGATTGACGTGTTTGACGCCATACGTGAACGGGCGTATATTTCTCGTCGTTCATCGCCCACCCTGTTCGGATGCATGAACCCCCTCGCCGACGCCATAAGGATTTTCAACATGGTCACACGTGTCTCTGATCTCACGATTGAGGAGCTTCGCCTCCTGATCCAGGAGACCGTTGCTCAAACCCTCGCCGATCTCCTGCGGGATCCCGATGACGGGCTCGAGGTCCGCGAGGATCTCAGAAGGGAGCTACGGGAGGCGATGCAGGGGACCGACGGCACACTCACCACGAAGACGGCGTCCGACGTCGCCGCGCAACTGGGATTGCGGTGGTGACCAATTTCTCGGTCGAGTTCACAGACCAAGCCGCTGACGACCTTGCCGAAATCACGAAGACCATCGCGCAGCGCATTCTCGACAAGATTCACTGGTTGTCGGCGAACTGTGGGTCGTTGACGCCGGCCGCACTCGCCGGTGATTTGGCGGGCATCTATAAACTTCGCGTTGGCGATTACCGAGTGCTCTACACGCTTAACAATGATGCTCGTAGCGTGTGCATCCTACGGATTCGGCATCGCCGAGATGTTTACAAGAACCTTTGACGCCATGGGATACAGTGCCCCACGATCGATCGCCACACAATCGGCTTCCGAACCACGGGAGGTGAGTATGCGATCACGAATCGCCATGGCCCTGATGGCCGCTCTGTTGTCCCCCCGGCCTGGCGCCGCCTGTTGCTCGCGCCCAGGGGACGGGCGACCAGGTGACCGCGGCTGAAATTCGGGAGATTTCACGGGAGGCGTATGTCTACGGCTTCCCGATGGTGGACAACCTCCGCATCCAACACTCGTACTGCATTGACAAGACCAGCCCGGAATACAAGGCCCCGTACACCCGGCTGCTCAACATCCCGCGCGTCTACACGCCCGATGACAAGGCCATGCAGACGCCCAACTCCGACACCCCGTACTCGTGGATCGGGTTCGACCTGCGGGCCGAGCCGGTCGTCGTCACCGTGCCCCGGATCGAGAAGGGGCGGTATTGGAGCCTGCAGCTCATCGACCTCTACACCCACAACTTCGACTATCTCGGGTCGCGCACGACGGGCAACGACGGCGGCCGCTTCCTGATCGCCGGGCCCTCGTGGACAGCGGAGACCCCAAAGGGCATCACGAAGGTGATCCGCTGCGAGACGGATCTCGCCCTCGGGCTGTTCCGCACCCAACTCTTCAATCCCGCCGACCTGGAGAACGTCAAGAAGATCCAGGCGGCGTATGCCGTCACGCCGCTGTCGGCCTTCCTCGGCGAACCGGCCCCGAAAGCCGTGCCGGCCATCAGCTTCCCGAAGCCGCTCACGCCCGCTGAACAGAAGACCTCGCTCGAGTTCTTCAACCAGCTGAACTTCGGCCTCGGCTTGTGCAGCCCGAACCCGGGCAAGAAGGAGTTGCTGCATCGCTTCGCGCGGATCGGGATCGGCCCGGGGCGCACGATCGACTTCGCCACGCTCTCGCCCGAGCACCGCAAGGCCTACGAGGCCGGCATCGCTGACGGGCAGAAGCTCAACGGCTCGAACCGGTACGTGCTCCGATTTCCGCCCGGCCGGCTGCCGCCCGTGGACGCATTCTGGTCGCTCACCATGTATGACCAGCCGGCCAGCCTGCTGGTGGCCAACCCGCTCAACCGCTACCTGCTCAACTCCACCATGCTCGAGCAGTTCACATACGACCCCGACGGCGGGCTCACGCTGCTGGTGCAGAACGAGTCTCCGGGCCAAGACCGCGAGGCCAACTGGCTGCCCGCCCCGAAGGGCGATTTCTGCTGCTACCTCCGGCTCTACCGGCCGCAGGCCGAGGCCCTCGACGGCCGCTGGACCGCACCGAAGCTGACCCGGGTGGCGGTGCCGGTGACTCCAGAGACCTACATCCGGGCAGAGACCGACCGGCAGTTCGGTGAGGTCGTCGGGATGGCCGGCGGGGTCAACCGGCTGTACCACTTCCGCAAGCCCACGCCGCTCGACAAGCAGAACATCGTGCGGATCAACCGCGACACCCTCTACTCGATGGGGATCGGCGATACGTCGAAGGGCGCGACCATTACCGTGCCGGAGATCCCCGAGGGCCGCTACGTCTCCGTCTATCTCGTCGACAACGACCACTACTGCCCGTTCGTGATCTACACGCCGGGCAAGCACGAGCTGCCGAACGACACCAAGTACCTCGGCGTCGGCGTCCGCATCAAGGTTTTCAACGCTGCCGACCCGGCCGAGATCGCCCTCGTCAACAAACTGCAGGACCAGTTCGTCATCGAGGCCGGCAGCGCCGACCCGCTCCCGCCGCTCCGCTGGGACCTCGCGTCGCTGCAGACGCTCACGACCCAGTACGAGAAGGATGGGGCCGCGTACGGCAGCTACAAGGGCATGTTGGGGCCCGCGGCACGGTGGATGAGAAGACCCGGCACATCGCCGCCGCCGCGGCGTGGGGGCTCTTTCCGGAACGCGACGCCACCTACCTCAACTACAGCGGCAACCACGACATCAAGGTCGGGCACAAGGCGACCTACAAGGTGCCGGACAACGACGCCTTCTGGTCGATCACGGTGTATGGCAAGGACGGCTTCATGAAGAGCGAGAACTGCATCTTGAACTCGTCCAACGTGAAGCTGAACCAAGACGGCACCTTCACCGTGTGTTTCGGCTCGAAGGAGCTGTGCGGCGACGTGCCGAACCGGCTCGACGTCACCGACGGGTGGAACTTCCTCATGCGGGTGTACTGCCCCGGAGCGTCCGTCCTGGAAGGCACGTACCAGCTACCGAGGCCCGAACCGTTGAAGTAGCTGCTCGTGAAGCGTGGCAGGGCAGACCATCGCCTACGATCATTCCCGCGGCTTTCTTCGCCGCCCTTCTCGTTTCCGCCTCCCCCGCCTCGCCTCCTGTTCATCGATCGCCGCTTGGGCGACGCGGTTCATGGCTGCCTGGGCGTCGTCTTTGGATGCCACCCCCATCGTAATCAGAAGGGTGAGCCATCCAGCCTCGTAGTCGTGAAGTCGGTTCTTCGCTGGTTCGATCACGTCGTCCTCCCTCTAGCGGCTTGGCCGCTGCAGTCTCTCCATCACCTCCCATACGTCGTGCAACGCGTCGACGTACCGTTCATCACCGGACTGACTGAGTGCGCGGTCCTTGAAGTTGCCGTAGTCGAGTTCCGAGGCAAGCTCCTGCGCGACCTCCACCCACATGGGCTTTGGGACCACAAGTCGGAAGCGGTAGTCCGTGTTTGGGGTGTCGCCGATCGGCGACGAAGCGAGCTGCGGAAACCGCTTCTGGAGCGACTCGATGTGCCGGCGGCTTCGAGCCCGCACCATGAGCATATTGGGATCCACACGAGACGGGTCGCCCTCGAGATCACGAGCACAGACCACGCTGTAGAAGCCGTACTGGGTGAAGAGCCACATAGGAGTTCCTGAATGGGATAGCCGACCGGGTCCGATATTGTGGTGCAGCACAGGGACAACCTTGGTCCGAAGGGGTCGCGGCGCGGTGTTCTTGGCGCCGGACTATGACACGTTCGACGCAGGCCGAATGATGGCCTTTGCTGCAGCCGCCGCGTAAAATACGGGCAGCATCAGGAACGACACGTCCCCCACAACGTGCCGGGAACGCCTTGTCGGCGTTTCAGCAACCGGGCCACTGCAAGGCAAACGGTGCTTCCGCCGGCATGCAAATGCCAGCGGGATGTGCGTGAGGACTCGTTCCTCGCGAAAAAAGAGTTGCAGCAGTCCGATGGGCGTCACCGCCCGTCGGACTGGTTCTTGGTGCGTTGCTCGTTCTGGAGTGCGCACGATGGCCGAAGACCTGTTGGGGCTCGGGTTGCTCGCCAAGGAGCAGTTCGCTGCGGCTGCCCGCTACTACTCCCTCGCCGGCGACCGCGAGGGGGCGAGGCTCAACCAGGAGCGGTGGTCGGCCGTGTCGACGTATTGGGAAGACGCGGACAGTCCGTAGTTACTGGCGATCACTCGTGTGCCGTGATGCGTTTCAAGCAGCCCTTCCACCATAAGGAGATTCCATGCCCACGCTCAGCAAGCCTGTGACTGCCCACAACTTGACTGCCTGGTTCATCATCGCGCCGCCGGTGGATGCCGGTGTCGCACTCGACTACGCGGTGCTCGAGGAGTCGATCGCCGGGGAGACGGCGCTGATCCACGAAACCGGCGACGTGAACGAGCTCTTTGTCGAGAACACGGGAGACGTCGACCTCTTCATTCAGGCTGGGGACATCGTGAAGGGTGGACGGCAGGACCGCACGATCGGAGTGGATTTCATCGTGCCCGCTCGGTCGGGCAAGGTTCCGCTGCCGGCCTTCTGCGTCGAGCAGTCGCGGTGGCACCGCCGCCATCTCGAGCCAGCCACGCACTTCTCCAAGGCGTCGGACCGGATCGCCTCGAAGAAGGCACTTCTGGCCATGAGGCTGGCCAAGAGCCAGCACGACGTCTGGCTCAGCGTTGCCGAGGAGCAGGAGCTGCTGTCCAAGTCGGTGCAAGGCAAGGTGCGGAGTGATGAGTCACCGACCAGCCTGCAGCTCACTTATGAGAACGAGCATGTGACCCGCGCGGTCGACGACTACGTGACCGTCTTGGAACACGCACCGGCGCAGGCCGGCGGGAGCGTCGTGGGCGTCGCATGGGCGATCAATGGCGTGCCCAGTCACGCCGATTGCTACGCAAGCCCCACCCTCTTCGCGAAGCTCTGGCGGAAGCTGCTCCGTGCCGCGGCGACTGAGGCGATCGTCCAGCGGCCACCGCAGCCCGCGGATGGCTGCGACACGCCCGTGCCCACCGCTACGGTGATCCTGGACTGGCTGGACAGACGGACGGCGGCTGGAGCGGACTTGCAAGACGAGCAGCTTCCGCCCCGCACGCTCGTGCGGACCGAACGCGGCGAGTCGCAGCACCGGTTCGAAGCCTTCGATACGGCACGTCCCGCGGCGGGCGCCGTCCATGTCGCAGTGCTGTCGTAGTAGGCCCAGTTTCCAAACCCGCGAGCACGAAAGGAGTGTCACGATGGCGGAAGACGGGACCTACGACCGGGAACAGGTCTATCAGGAGCAGTACCGACGGTTCATGAAAATGGAGGTGCCTCCCTGCACGCGGTGTGGGTCGGGCACAACGGCGTCCGGGCAGGTGGGCGTGATCGGCATCACGATTCGCCTGGCGGCCACGTGCCCCAAGTTCAAGCTGATCCCCAACGGGCCAAAGCCCGGCGAATGGTTCTGCAATTCGTGCGGACGATTCTTCGACGTTGCCTACGAGTCGCGGGAAGGAGGCAAAACATGAGTGAGCACCGCGTGCTGACGCTCTATCCCTATCTGCTGAACGGCACCTGCTGGGTGTTCGATGACGAACGCACAGGTCTCAAGGAAGAGGCTTTCGTGTGCGGGATGTCGGAGATGATCTCGAGAGTGGTAGAGGCTAAGGGCGTTTCGAACGCAGCCCACGGGTTCGCCATGACGTTCGCGGCCGAGCCATTTCCGGGGCACGATGTGGAACTGCACTGGATCCGCCCGGACGACAACGGGGGCAACTGGTACGAGGGCACCGTCGTGGGCGGCCACATGGAAGGCTGGCTCTGCCCCGCCCTGCTCCTCTACTTCGAGCAGGTCCCGCGGCGCATCTTCGTGCGGTGCGATCCGTTGCCAGCCGGCGTGAACCCGATCTGGACGCGAAAGCCGTGCCAGAAGTCACGACAGTTCGTTGCGGCACCGCAGGCCCCTGCCCTTGATTCAGCGGAGCGGTATTGGCAAATCACGGCGCAGCTGCGGGAGCTCGAGGGAAAGACGGATCCAGAGTCTCGCAGCCTCTTTGTGGATCTCCTCGATGAACTGATGTGCGTCGACTGGGCGGTTCAGCCATCCCGCCAGGCAATGGCGAGGGCCGCCAAGCAAAAGACCGATAGCACGGAGAGGTGAGCATCAATACGGCAGGAGTTGCAGAGCCCTCCAGCATGCAGCCGGTTTGTGCGCTGCGATTGATTCTTTCATCGTGTTTCCATCGAAGGCATCAACGATGCGGTGTTCCCTACCCGGGGTTCGTCGAGTCGAAGCGCATAGCCGCGAACCGCGGCACCGTTTTGCCGTCGACGACCACCGTCTCGCCGAACATCGCGGCCGGGCGGACCCACAGGCCGTGGTCGCCGTACTCCTGTCGGTAGACGACGAGCTCTTCGAGCGTCTCGCTGTGACGGGCGACGCCGAGGACTGTGTACTCGTTTCCCTTGTAGTGCCGGTAGCGGCCCGGCGTGATCTCTGCCATACGTTGCCTCCTGTTGCGCGTCAGCCGCGGTTCATCCACGTGATCGAGAGCTGGAGTACCGTAGCGATCGACACCCAGACGAAGTAGGGCACCTGGGCTGCCGCCACCCAGCGGTAGTGCGGCCAGACGGCCAGCATCATCCAGAGGATCGTGCCCCAGACGACGAGGATGTCAGCCGCCGCCAGCGGCAGATTCCGCATGCCGAATTGGATCGGCGTGAAGATCAGGTTTGCCACGAGGTTGATGGCGAACGGCAGGGCGACGAGCAGCGGCAGCCGGCCCCGCCCGGCCTGCAAGAAAACGAAGCCGAAGGTCGCGATGATGATGGGATAGAGGATCTGCCAGATGAGGCCGATCGTCCGCGGCGCAGGCGTCCACGACGGCTTGGCCAGGCTCTGATACCACTCCATCCACGGAACGTCGGTCATCCAAGCCCCGCGCAGCCGCCCATGCCGCACTGCGGGCGACCACAACCGCCAGCGGCGCCGGAATCTCCGCCGCCATTCGAAACGTGGCCGCTGACGACGCTCAAGAGCTTGGTGAGTTTGGTGCTCTGGCAGTGCGGGCACTCGGGCTTCTCGTCGCCACGAATGAGTAGCTCGATTTTCTGGCTGCACTTCTGGCAGGAATACTCGTACAACGGCATCGGCTTCAGCTCCTCAGGCGGCACTGTGACGGTGCCGACGCCACGATTCTAGCGGGGGATAACGCATGGGTCGAAGTGTCGTGCTCGCCGGTGCCGCCCGCTGCCCGCGGTGCAGCCTGCCGCCGCGCTGGTGCACCTGCGACATGCTGCCACCGGTTGAGACACGGCTCGCAGTCCACGTGCTGATCCACCGGCACGAATCGCGGAAGCCATCCAGCACCGGCAGGCTTGTCGCTCGGGCGGTGAGCGGCGCCGCCACCCATGTCTACCAGCGGGAGACGAGGTTCTTTCCCGCGGCCACCGTGACGGTGGACAGGCTCGGGCCTGAGGGGGAGGTGTGGATCCTCCATCCGAACGGTGACCCGCAGCCCTTGGCAGCCGGTGCAGGGTCCAACTCGTCGCATGCCCGCCGACACGTGCTACTGCTCGATGGCACGTGGCGACAGTCCGGCGAGATGCTCCGAACAGTCGAAGGCATGGGACGGTGCGTTTGCCTACCGCACGCGAGCGATGAGCCGAGCCGCAACTGGTTACGCGACCAGGCTGAGCCCGAGCAACTCTCCACAGCCGAGGCTCTGATGGGCGTCTTTCGCGCGGTGGGCGACCAGGGGGCGGAGCACGGCCTGCGCCTCCACTTCGAACTGCATGTCTACGCAACGCTC
Organism: Planctomycetaceae bacterium; assembly: GCA_027486095.1. Lineage (GTDB taxonomy): Bacteria > Planctomycetota > Planctomycetia > Pirellulales > UBA1268 > RGVT01. The sequence continues at coordinate 14,485 of JAIXPT010000151.1, forward strand.
CTGGCACGGGGCCGGCGGGAGATGGCGGAGCGATACCTCGGGCATTCGCCTCTGCTGAGCGACGCGATCGGGGCGCTCGAGCAACTGCACGCCCGGAAGGCAAACAGCTAAAATCCGCGACCTTGGAACACCGCTGGCACACAAAGGATTCGACATGGATGCGTTTGACGCCATCAGCCAACGACGGTCGGTGAAGGCTTTTGACCCGGACCACCGTTTCACAGTCGCTGAGGAAACGAGACTCCTCGAGGCCGCGATCCAGTCGCCCACGTCGTTCAACATGCAGAACTGGCGGTTCGTGATCGTCCGTGATCCTGCCCTGCGAAAACAGATCAGAGCGGCCGCGGTCGATCAGGCGCAGGTGACCGATGCGTCGCTCTTGATCGTGCTCACCGCCGACCTCAAGGCGTGGAAGAAGTCGCCCGAACGGTACTGGCGGAATGCCGCGCCCGAGGTCCAGAAACTGGTCACTGGGTGGATGGGGCCGTTCTACGAAGGGAAAGAGCAACTGCAGCGCGACGAGGCGATGCGGTCGTGCGGGATTGCGGGGCAGACGATCATGCTCGCGGCCAAGGCCATGGGCTACGACTCCTGCCCGATGATCGGCTTCGACGCAGTGAAGGTGGCCGAGATCATCCACCTCCCGAGTGACCACGTGATCGGCTTCATGATCGCCGTCGGCAAGGCAGTGAAACCCGCCATGCCGAAGGGCGGCCAATTGGCCCTGTCCGAGGTGGTGGTGCAGGACCGATTTGCGTGATGCGCGACTGGTGATCGTTCGCGAATGAGAAATCGGCGCATGCTCTGGACTCTGCTCACGATCGCGATTGGCGTCTACGCCGGGCTGTGCCTGATCTTCCTCGTCTTCCAGCGGTCGTTCATCTACATGCCCACGCCGGCGACGCCCGCTCACGCCGCGGCGTTCACGCTCGAGGTGCCAGACGCCACGGTGCGGATCTCATCCCGGCCGCACGACGGGCCCAAGGCTGTTGTCTACTTCGGAGGCAATGCCGAGGATGTGGCCTATACGGTTCCGGAATTGGCGGCGTTGTTTCCGGACCGAGCGATCTTTGGCATGCACTACCGGGGCTACAGCGGCAGTTCCGGCCGCCCCGCGGAGGCGGCGCTCCGGAGCGACGCTCGGGCTCTCTTCGAACGGGTCCATACCCGCCATCCAGACGTGATCGTCGTGGGTCGCAGCCTCGGCAGCAGCCTCGCGATCCAGCTTGCGGCCGAGGAGCCTATCTCGCGGCTTGTCCTCATCACGCCTTTCGACAGTATCCTGTCGATCGCCAAGCGGGTGGCTCCGTTTCTGCCGATGAGTCTTCTGCTTCGCGACAAATACGAGTCGTGGCGATACGCCCCCCGCGTAACCTGCCCCACGCTCGTGATCGCCGCCTCCCACGATGAACTCGTGCCGCTCGCTGACACGCGGCGGCTGGTCGCGGCCTTCGCGCCAAACGTGGCAATGCTACGGATTGTCGAGGGCACCGACCACAACTCGGTGTCGGGCGAGGCTGAGTTTTGGGAAGCACTCGCCAATGGAAAGTGAGTGACACCAGCCACCATGCCCGCCCAGACTTTCCTCCCCGGCCCAGCTCCCAATACGGTCAAAACCCATACGGGGCAGATCCTTCCTGTCCCGCACGGCTGGGAACTTCTCGCACCCGGTGACGCTGCCCTCACTCGCCGCGTCAAAGCCGCCGGGGAGCACTGGCTGGTGCAAGAAAAAGTCGGGCGCAAGGTTTTCTCGCGCGGCGTCTGGGCTCCCGCGGCAACGATCGCGCAGGTTCGTTCAGAGCTTGCTGCCGAACGCTCGACCGATGCATATGCCAAGAAGCAGGCAGCCGGAGCGAAGCGGCGCGAGAAAACGCAGCGGGAATACGTCGAGGACTTCCGCGGCGCTGTTTTGAGCTTTCTCGGCTTCCACAAGCGCTATTCCGACCTCGCCGCCGTGTTTGCCACAGCCGTGACGAACCACGCCACTCCTGTCGGCAGCGGCACCGTGGCCCGAACGCAGCGCATCCCGATCGAGCGCCGGGCTGAAGCGGCCGTCATCGCGTGGATGCGACACCAGACGACGGCCTACGACTCGATGAAGATCGCCCGCGTAAAAGGCCAGCGCCGCGAGGTCCGCCGGATGCTCGCCCAGCGCTCGAAGGAACTTCTCGGGACGTACAGACGGGGTGAGCCCACCGGCATCACGTGTCCGCTTGCCCGGGCCCTCGCTTCCTGCGAAAGCGCCGCCGGATCTGAGGAGTCCACAGGCCTTCGCTGAATCCTGCGGTCTGGCTCCCAGCCGCTGCGGAGATGCAGAGGACCGCCCGGCCAGTTGAGCTGCGGCGGCCTCAGAAGGCATATGCCAGGAAGTGATAGTTGCGACCGCTCACGACGAATGTCGCGAGTGACTCGGCCCCCAGCTTCGTGGTCGTCGTGTGCAGCGACCGTGGGTTGTCGGCAGCGACGAACAGCACGCCCACGTCGAACCGCTCGTGGTAGGCTTGGCGGGTCGCCTCGTTGAACGCCGTATAGATTCCTTGGCCCCGCGCCTGCTCCGCGATCAGGACTGGCCCGCGGCAGGCGACTCGCAGGCCAGCCAAGAGCCGACCGCGAAAACTCGTGGCCTCCGTGAGATCGACCAGTGCACGCGAGATCGAGCCCGGCTGTGTGTCAGCTCGCCGTGGCAGCTCCGTCACGACGATGAAGCCGACCAGATCGCCGGCGAGCTCGGCAACGTGAATGCCGGCTGTCGCGAGTGCGGCGGTGAACCACTCGGCGGAGTGCTGGATCGAGATGAAGCCGTTGTCACGTGACTCCGGCGGCAGGTTCCCGATGAAGTAGCGGGACTCGAGCGCCATCAGCGCTGGCACATCGGTTGGAGTCGCCACACGAATCACAGGCGATGCTCGGTCAGGCACCACGATTCCTCCAAGAATCCTCGACTGTCGCTCAGCCGACGGGTGGAATGGGGCCACGTTTCCTCAGGAGTCACAGCAGAAACCGCAGCGAAACCCGCTGCGTAGGATAGCAGGCGGCCACGGCCGAATCGTGGTCAGTGCGACGGCATCGCGATCCAGAGCGGCACTGTCGCCTTGTCGCCCCAGCCGTTTGCGCGGCGGACATCGTCTTCCGTACGCCGCGGATCGCGAAGATAGATGTAGTAGGCGTCGAGCCGCTCGAAGAGATCGCCCGTGCCGTCCGGCCGATCGCTCACCACCATCGCCGCGCCGATCCGCACGTGGAGGTATCCCTGGAGCAGTTCGTCATACTTCTCCTCCGGCACCGAAAACGTGAGTGGCACCAGCGTCTTGTCGCTCCCGATCGTGCGGATGGGGGTGGCCGGCTTATCCAGCTCGATGGAAACAGTGTCCCAGCGGCCGTCGCGTTGGACTCCCACCTCGAGCGCCGGGCCGAGCACGTGCAGCGGCCGCTCCGGGCGGAAGTTTTGGAGATACGCTGTCACGGTGGCTTTGCCATCGACATCGACAACCACGTCGTCGATGTCGGCCCGCAGATCCTGCATCGCCATCTCCTCGGCAAGCCGCCGCTCTGCCCGCACAGCGTGAACGACCACATCCTGTTTTCTGGCGATGAGTCCGTCGAAGAGAGCGATGGCGGCCGCCGAGACTGCGAGCCCGCCAAGGAACGGCAGCCACGACCGGGCAAGGCTCCCCTCGCCGATCGCCGGCCGTAGCGGCGAGAGGTCGGGCGGGGGCGGTTCGAACACAGCCGCGCCGGACAGCTCCAGCATCGCCGGAACAACTGCCACAGGCGGGAGGGGCGGCGCCGCGGCGTCGTTCAGCGCAGTGCATCTGCCGCGTTCCATCCACAGCCGGCGGTCGGCGATCGCCGCCAGGGCCGGATCGTGCGTCACCAGCACGATCGCCGTGGGGTGGTGGGCTCGCACACGCGCGAGAATGGCCGCGATCTCAGCCGCCGCCAGAGCATCGAGGTCGCCGGTTGGCTCATCGGCGAGGATCACCGCAGGCTCCGCGGCCAGGGCCCGGGCGAGGGCCACGCGGCGCTGCTGCCCGCCCGACAATTCAGCTGGATAGGCGTCCCATCGATCGGCAAGGCCGACGAGCTTGAGCAGCTCCTCGGCCCGCGTCACCAGTGAGCCGCGCGGCTTGCCGGCGAGCGCGGCGGGAAGGAGCACGTTGTCGAGAGCCCGCAGTCCCGGCAGGAGTGCTCCATCCTGTAAGAGGATCCCGATCTTGCTCGCCCGAATACCGATCGTCTCGCGCTGCGTGCGTGATCGCCACGGGCGGTCAGCGAAGCACACCTCGCCTGCCGTCGGTGCGCAGAGCCCGCCGAGTAGGGCCAGGAGCGTCGACTTCCCCGACCCAGACCGCCCCAGGATCGCCACACATTCCCCCGGCGCGATCGCCAGACTCACGTCGTCAATCGCGGTGATCGGTCCGCGGCGGGTGTGATACGTAAGGCTGGCATGCCGCGCCTCGATGATCGGCGGATAGCTCATGCAGTGTCGCCCCGCAAAAGCGTCCAGGGCTGCCGTCCCGCCGCCATCGAGGCGGCGATCGCGGCGCCCACGATCGCCGCCGCGGCGACAAGCACGGCGCTCGCCACCGCATACCGACACAGCTCACCAAACCCAGGCATCGACAGCGCAATCGCCCGCTGCTCGAGCGCGAACCCGACCGTCCGCATGAATGCGGCGATCCCTGCGGCGGCCAGCACGACTCCCGCAAGCGACCCCGCGACCGCCGCGATCGCCGCCTCGAGCGCCACCGTGGCCACGATGCCGGCGCGGGACACCCCGAGCGCCAGCATCGTGCCGAGCTCCCGCCGCCGCTCGGCGAGCATGCCGGTGTACGCAACGCCCACGAGCACCACCGGGGCCGCGAGTGCCACAAGCAGCATGACGAAGGACGTGTCGGCCAGCGTCTTGACGGCCTGACGGACTGCGATCTGACTGCCGCTGCCGGCGACGAGCTGTACCCCCGGCACCGCCGCCGCAGCAAACCGCAGTTCCTCGGGGCCTCGTCCCGCCACGAGCCGCAGCATGGCACCGCTCGGCGACTCGAGCGGCTCGTCGGGAAAGCGTTCGCCATCGGCCGTGACGACATTCGCCTCGGCGAGCCGACGGGCGGTGTCGGCTGTGAGAAACCACGAGCGTTCGAAGGGCCCGGCGCCGGTGAGGCCGAGTCGGCCATGCACGATGAGTTCCACACCTTGCACGGTGATCCGCTCGCCCACCGCCTCCGCCCGCCGCCCACCGACGAGCACGTCGCCGGTGACGAATGGCCGCTCGAGCCGCTCCTCCACCCACGGCAGGACGGTGAGATCAGTCACCGGATCGAACGCGACGACGTCGATCGGCAGGTGGCCACTCGCATCGGCAAGTTTGAGTGTGCGCTGGAGGGCCATGGCGGCCACCACCGGCGAGGCCGAGAGCCGATGAATCGCCTCGGGAGCGATCGTCGCCGACGACGGCTCGACTGAGAGGAGGACGGGCGTGAGGTTGGCCGTGATTCCGGCGGGCAGGATGGCGGCATCCGCACCCAGCCGCGCGAGGCTGCGGTCGAGGGACCGGCCGATCGCCGCATGAAACACGAGCGCCCCGAATGCCGCCGCCCCCGCCAGCGCGATGCCGGCCGCGAGGAAGCCGAGCCGCCACGGGCGGCGGGTGACGTCGATCACCGCCATCCGGACGAGCACCGGAAGAGACGACGCCCTGCCGCCCGGGGTCATACGGTGCAGCTACGGCTGTATTTCAGTTCTTCCACCTTCGACGGCACGATCACGCAGTCGTGATGCCCGCCGAAGTTGGGCATGTAGCCGACCTGCTCGAGCGTATCCTGCCGAAACACGAACGCCCCCGCCTCCATCCGCTGGAACCCGGAGAAGATGACGATCGCATACTTGCCGTCGTAGGTGGTGCAGGTGGTCTGGGCGTCCACGCCGACGTTGCGAAACTTCTTGATGATCTTCCAGGTCTTCGTGTCGACCACGACCACGTCCGACTTCATCGGCTTGGGACGCAGAATCGTGAAGAAACACTTCGTGCCGTCGATCGAGTAGTTGAGGTGAAACGGTGACGGGAACTCGCCCTGCCATTCCGGATCCTTGACGAACGTCACCCGCTTCCACTTCCGCGGATCCTCGTTGGCGGTGTCGAACACGGCCACGTTGTTGGCCCGGAGGTTGTTCATCATGCAGAGGTAGCCACCGGCGGGGTGGAAACCCGACTCATGGATCGGGTTGCCGACGGCGGGCAGATCGACGACCCACGTGTCGGGTGAGCTCGAGACCTTTGTGAGCGGGAAGTTGTCTTGCACGCCCTCGTTGGCCTGGATGAAGCAGATTGGCTCGAAGGTGTTGCGGTCGACGATGAAACCGCCGCCGCACATCCGCAGCCCCATGAGGGAATAGCGGCCGGCCGGTTCGTGGAGGCAGAAGTCGAGGCCGGTGAGCCCGCGCGGATCGTTGCCGGGGATCTGGCCGCGCTCCACCCGCAACTCGGCCATCGGGGCCATCTCGAAGTTGATCTTGTTGCCGGTGGTGCCCTCGAGGTCGTAGCGGCCGAGGTCGAGGCTGGGCGCGAGCCGCGTGAGCACGATCCGGCCCCCCTTGAGCCAGGTGGAGCCGAGGTCGTCGGCCTTCGGCTGCCAGTCGGCGCGGAAGGCGTTGAGCACGGTCGTCTTCTCGCGGCCGCGCGCCCGGGAGAAAAATGCCACGATGTCCTTCTGGCCGTCGCCGCAGGCGAAGCCGGTGCCGTCCGGGAAGGGCACGGTGTGCACGCCGAGGCCGATGCCGGTCGTCTCGGCGATATCCTCGAGGAGGTCCATCTGGCCCGTCTTGCCGTCGTAGCCCACGCGGTAGATGTGATTGCCCTGGCCGGCCTGGCCAAGCATCCCGTTCTCGCGAATCCGCGTCGGCAGGCCATACAGCAGGATGTTGTCGCCCCCCTGGGTCGTGTTGACGAACTCGAAGCCTTTGTAGGGGTCGCCCGAGTCGGCGGGAAACGCCGCCAGGTGGTGGGAGATGGGGCAGCTGTCTCCGTAGTTCCAATAGGAGATCCAGGCGAGCGTCTTCTGCGCGCCCAAGTCGACGGCGTGCGTCCCGCCGCCGAGCTTCTGAGGAGTGAGCAGGATGAAGCGGCCGAGTTGCTCGCGGATTCCCTCGTATCGCGCATCCTCCGCGAGGGGGCTGTCGGCTGCAGCCGCCTCGGCCGGCCGACCAGCCAGCAAACGGCTCGCGCCAAACGTGCCTGCGCCGGCCACGCCTGCGGCTCCGAAGCGAAACAGGTTGCGACGGGCGAGTTTCGCGGCGAACACGTCGTTCATCGGGCGATTCCTGGGGAGGGGGCGAGCGAAGCCGAAAGGAGCGGGCAGCCGGCCGTGGCTGGTCCGGGAAGAACAGCGAGTGATTCTGCGGGAAAGAGATTCGCATCGCCAAGCCGGGTGGCGAGGTCGCGAAACCCTTGCCGCGAAATGCCGGGCCACACCGCCTCGACGGAGCCATCCGGGCGAACGAGCGCCACGCAGCCCGCCTTGGTCACGCCCCAGGCCGCTGCCAGGCTGCCATCGGATTGGATTACGTGCGGCGCGGTCAGGCCCGTCGATTCGAGGAATAGCTCGGCTTCGCCGTCCTGCGCCTCGACGACCGCCAGACACGACGCCCGAGATGCGAACTGCGGCGCGAGCGCGGCGAGCATCCGGGCGAAATCCTCGCTGCAGCCGCAGGCGGCCTTGAGAAACACGACGACGGCCGGCCGGTCGTCGGGGAGCACCACACCCGCAAGCGACTCGGGGACGCGCCGCAGGGTTGCGGTATTGAGCGCGGCGAAGTCTGCGGGCGGAGCGGCGTGACGGCTGGGCCGAGCGGCCGCAGCGTGCTCCGTGGCCGACTTCGGTGAATCCTGAAACACGAAATAGACGGCCGCGCAGATGCACATTGCTGCCCACAGGTAGTTGAGCTTCAGCGGCTGCTTCATGGAGAGCACCGCGAACGGCACGAACACGGAGAGCGCGATCACCTCCTGCAGGATCTTGAGCTGCCCGAGGTTCATCGTCGTGTAGCCGATCCGGTTCGCGGGCACCTGCAGCAGGTATTCGGCGAGCGCCACGCCCCAGCTCACCAAGGCTGCGATGAACCACGGCCGGCCGCTCATGTCCTTCAAGTGGGCGTACCACGCGAAGGTCATGAACACGTTCGAGCAGATGAGCAGCAGCGTCGTTTGGAGCATTACGGGCATGGTATCAGGAGCCTTTTGGAAAGTCAGAAGCTCACGAGCGCCCGCACGCCAAGCTTACCGCCGTGGGCGAGCGCGCAGTAGTCGCCGTGGCTGGCGTAATCGAAGGCCTGGGCGAAGCCACCGTTCGGTTTGCGATCGACGTCAACCACACGAGCCCGATCGCCACGGTGGCGTCGAGCACCCACTGAAACGGCACCGTGCCCCACGTGCCGTTGACCCAGTCAACGAGGGGCGCCACCGCCATCCGCACCGGATCGTCGGCCGGCACGCCGATGAAGCAGGCCCCGAACACCCGCAAGCCGAAGGCCGCAAACGGGATCAGGCCGGCGACGAGCTCGCCGCGGCGGGAGAGCTTCGGCAGCGGCGCGGCCCAGATGCCTGTCCAGAGCGTCGTGAAGAAGAGCAGGCGGAAGATCTCCATGATCGCAGAGTGTAGTCCTCGGAAGCACCTCAATTCATCATCGTGTGCCGCACAACGCTGAAGGTAGGATGAAGAGTGTCATCCTCATCCCATCCTCGGAATTGCGCATCATGGATATCGTGTGGTTTTTGTTGATCGGCGTGGCGGCCGGGTGGCTCGGGTCGTTCCGAACTTGCTCTGACCGGTCCGCATGCCGTCTCCATCGATCGGTTTCCTGATCTCCATGAGGACCCGTTCGATCGGATGACAATAGCGCAAGCAGAGGCGGAAGGCTTCGTGTTGCTGACCGCAGACGAGGAATTGAAGGGGTATGGCGGCCCCGTGCGGCTTGTTGATGAGGCCGACGCAGATCCCGGATCAGGTCGGCTCCCGGCATAGCCATGAATGAAGCGACGACTTCCGGGACGCCGAGCCGACTGCGTCGCGGCTATCGAACGCATCGCTTGTGCGGGTGAAGATCAGTATTGGATCGCGATGCCCGCGTCCGAGAAGAAGGGTGCTGCCTCGGCGGTGAGACCCCAGCCGACGCGCAGGCCGAGCTCCACGTTGCGGGTGATGTTGTAGTGGGTGCCAGGGCTGAAGAACGGCTGCTGAGTGTCGTCCGCGAGCCCTTGCGTGTAGGAACCGAACCACTCGGCGTGCACTTCGAACCGCTCGGTGACGGGCACACGCAGGACGACCGACGGGCTCCAGCGGCTGAACCAGCCTACGTGGGCTTCGGAATAGGCGTAACGGATCGCACCGTCGAGTCGCCAGTCGTTGCCGAGTTCCCAGCCGGTGACGACCGTCGCCACCGGCACGGTGCCGAAGATATCACCATACATGGGCGTGGATGCCTCCATGATGAAGCAGCTGTCGGGCAGCCAGCCATCTTGGTGCGAGGTGGCGATCTTGAAGCCGTAGAGAATGCTCGATTCGTAAAGCGTACTGCCGTCGAGCGTCCCTTCCCCCACTTCCACGCTCGTCACGATGTTGCCCTGCGAACCGATGCCGTAGTTGATCCCAAACCGCCATTCCCACCATTCGTTCGCCCCGTGCCGGATGAGCAACTCGGGGTAGTTGTTGGTGGGCAGGCCGGTTGTGTTGTCGATGAATACATACGACCCCTCCACGAGTCCGCGGCCGGCATCGACGCAGTAGGTGGAAGGCGTGAATGCGTCACGATCGGCGTCGAGTTCGAGCGCGGCCGCGCTGCGATGCGCGTGGGCCACTGCGAGCACGGCCACGCCGGCTGCAGCGAGAAACGCACAAGAGTGCTGAGAGCGGCGGCGCACGGCGTGCCTCGGTATGCTCATGTATTGAACGAGAGTTCGGCCTTCCCGGCGGACGGCGGGCAGCGTTTTGCGGAGAATCCGTACGGCTTGTGCGGCTTTCCCCAGACACGCGCTGCTCGAGGTGTGGCGGACTGCCGCAGCCGGCCAAAAAGAAGGCTGCCAAAAAGAAGGCGAGCCACCGCGAGGCTGGGGCAAGCTGGGCAACCATTGCCGACAGTGCCGTGCGAGGCGGCTCCGGCGATCCAATTCCGCCCATTCGGCCGGCCGCAGGCGTGCCACCCAGCGATAAAAAAAGCTGCCGCCCCACGAGGGGGCGGCAGCCCTAGGGACCATTTGGTGGGCTGCATCAACGGCAGGCCCGTCGACTCGCCGTTATCGGCGCAGCCCTCCGGTACAGTCGTGTTTCAAGTGACCACCTCCTTTGCTACGAGAAACCCCAGCCGTCGCGATCACTGCGAGATCACCGCCGGGCTGTTATCTCCCCGGCCGTCACCGGGGAACGATGCGTGGATTATAGACGGATACGATCGTCTGGCAGCACGCGGCCGGCGGGCTCGAACACCGAGCCGCGGCAGGACAGCCGATCTCCCCGGCATTATGATGACGCCGATGGACGCCACGCCCGCGGCCGAGACACCGGCCCACCCCACGCTCGATGACCGCATCGAGATCGGCCGGCAACAAGCCAACGAACTCCCCGTCGAGGAGCTCGGCGACCCGACCTGCCGGACGAAGCGGCCCGATATCGTGGACGTGCTCCGCGCGGAAGGTCGCGAGCGGATCGCGGAGCTCTTGCCGCTGCGCCACGCCCGCATGGCCGTGAGCCCGCTAGCCACGCTCCGCGGCTCGGCCTCCGTGATGGCCGCCGCACTCGGGGCCCGCAAGAGCACCGATCTCATCGTGCAGCTCTGCGGCGACGCACACCTTTCCAACTTCGGGATCTACGCCTCGCCCGAGCGGGATCTCGTGTTTGATGTCAATGATTTCGACGAAACCCACCCCGGCCCCTTCGAGTGGGACGTGCTGCGGCTGGCGACGTCGTTCGTCACCTGCCTGCATTCCAGAGACGAGCCCGACAAGGCCGCGGCCCTCGCCCGCCATATCGCCGACACCTACCGCGAGACCATCGAAGAGATCTCGAAGAAGCCGACGGTCGGCGCGCTCTACGCACGGATGACGGCGGCCGACATCGAGGCCCTGGCCGACGAGGCCGATTCTTCGGCCCCCGCCAAAGACACCGAAGCGGCCCTCGAAAAGGCCCGCCGGCGCACGCAGGAACGGGCCATCGCCCGGCTCACCGAAGACATTGGCGGCAAGGCCCGCTTCAAGTCGAAGCCGCCGGTGCTCGAGCGGCTGGAGGACGAGAAGCTGCGGGCGTATGTCGAAACCGGCTATGCGGCCTTCGTCGAGACGCTTCCGCCGGAAAACCAGGCCATCGCCCGCCGCTACAAGATCATCGATTCGGCGCGCAAGGTGGTGGGCGTGGGCAGCATCGGCACGCGGTGCTTCGTCACGCTGCTGGAGGGCCGCGACGCCGACGACCGCATCATCCTGCAATTCAAGGAGGCGACGGCTTCCGTGCTCGCGCCGTACGTGAAAAACCTGGGAGACTTCGCCCGCATCGAGCACGAGGGGCAGCGGATCGTGCGCGGCCAGAAGATGATGCAGGCCGTGTCGGACCTGTTTCTCGGCTGGGTGGACGGCATGCCCGGCACGAACAAGCAGTTTTTTGGCCGCCAGCTGCACGACATGAAGGGTGGCTTCGAGGTCGAGACGGCCAAGCTGGCCACCGTCGAACTCTACGCCGATCTCTGCGCCCGCACGCTCGCGCGGGCCCACGCCCGCAGTGGCGACACCGTGGCGATCGCCGCCTACCTGGGCGACGACAAAACCTTTGCCGAAGCGGTCGAGGCGTTTGCAGTGGCCGAGGCACATTTCGTAGCCGGCGATCACAAGCGGCTCACCGAGGCGATCGCCGCCGGCGAGCTCGAGGCCGCCGATATCGAAGACGCCTGAGCACCAGACGCCGGCTTCGCGGCCCCAAGTTAGGATATCCGGCATGTTCGAGCATCACACCGACCCGCTCCTGCCGAGCCACCGATTCATCGGGCGCGTGCTCGGCTTTCTCGCCCTCTCGGCCGGCGTGATCGGCGCGGCGCTCGGAATCGGCGTGGCCGGCTACCACTATTTCGGCGGCCTGCCCTGGATCGACGCCCTCGTGAACGCCTCCATGATCCTCGGTGGGATGGGGCCGGTGGATCCGATCACGAGCCACGCAGGCAAGCTCTTCGCCTCGGCCTACGCGCTGTTTTCAGGGCTGCTCTTCATCGGCGCTGCGTCGCTCGTGCTCACTCCATTCGTGCACCGCATCATGCACAAGCTGCACATCGAGCAGGACTGACCGACTCGGTCCAGATGGAGTTGTGCTCCAGCTTCGGCCATCGACGATGTCGCCCGCGACCTCTGGCCGATCGGGCGCGACGCAGTAGAGAAGGTCGAAAAGATCCCGAGCATGAGAAAATGGTGAGATTGGCCTGAGCGGGCCCGCGGGGAAGGACACGCCGCGAAAAATTGCCGGCGGCGAACCCGCGCGCCTCGGCCTGCGTAGAATCCTGCATGTGGAGGGCAGCAATGGCTTGGGAGCAGGCAAAACCCATGTGGGCTCTCGCGGCCTGTGCCGTGCTTCTCGCCCAGGCTGCGCCGCGGGCTCTTGCCCACGATTGCGGCCGGCCCTGCTGTCAGCCTGCAGCCCTCGTGGACGGGCTTTGCGAGGCCGGATCCTTCGCTGGCGGCGGGTGCCCGCTGTGCACTGGCGTGCGAGGCAGAGAGATTCCCGCGTCTGATCCGCAGGCGTGCGGCTGCCAGCTCGATGCCCGGGGCGGGCAGCCGCTCTTTGCATCACGAGCCCCGCTCCCCGCGCTTGAAGACACCGCATGGGCAGTCGCCGTGGCGCCGGCGGCAGGCCGACCGCCCCGCGAGCTGGGCGTGAGCCGAGACTATCTGGCAACGGCGCTTGCCGTGCCGATCCGCCCGCCGCGGATCTTGTATGGCGTCTGGCGGAAATGAATCGCGAGCCGAGTTTTCCGGCTTCTCCGCGTTCACGCGTCGTGACGCGGATTGATCGATTCACGTTTCCCATGCAAAGGATTTTCCCATGAACAGTTTCTTGCTCTGGGCGGCGCTGGGCCTTGCGGCCTCCGTTCCCGCCCTCGAAGGCAGCCCGCAGGCCGGCTGCCCTGAGTGTGAGTGCTGCGGCTGCTGCGAGACGGGCACCTGCACGTGCACGACGTGCGGCTGCGAGTGCTGCGTCGGCGAGTGCTCTAGCACCTAGCGGCTGAGGGCCCATGGCCCGGATCGTGTGCGGCGGCGGGAGGCAGGTGTCTCCCGCCGCCCTTTTTTGCCGAGATGCCCTGATCGTCGTGTCAGTGAGCGAGGACGATGATGGCCGACCCGATGAAGATGAAGATCCCGCCCACGATGACGGGAAGCTCGAGTTGGCCCTTGAATGCCACCACGGAAAACAGGGCCACGAACAACGGATAGGAGATTTCGAGAACGGCCGACTTGTTCGCCCCAAGCAGTTGAATCGAGCTGAGAATCGCGAGCGCCGCCGTCGTGGCCGTGACGAGCGTGAGGAGCATCAGCGGCACGCTCGAGCGAGTGGTGTCGAAGGTGAAGAGCGACGCAACCGAGCTTCCCTGACAAAGCAGGATCGCCCCGGCGACGAGCATCCCGCACAGGCAGTGCAGAAAATAGAGCTTGAAGACAGAGAGATTCGACAAGACCTTCTCATCGAGGCAATACGTCAGCCCCCAGAGGATGGAGGCCGCCACTGCCAGGGCGTAGCCGAGGCTGATGCTCGAAATGTGAGGAAGTGGTCCGGTCATGAGGCCTCCAGAAGTGGGCAATCAAGGATAGCATCGACACGAGTCGGCACGTGGATGCGCAGATGTGAACCCAGCCCCGGGGGGCGTGGCTTACACGACGGCCGTCAGATCAGCCGGCATCTCGGCCCACGAGCCGGGTTCGGGTTCCTCGGCCTGCGGCCGCGGTTGGAAGCTGTGGAGCCCCACGTGTTCGGCCACATGGAGCTGGCCGAACACGTGGGGCGAGAAGGCCCGTAGAAATTCGTCGTGGTTCCCCGTCACATACCGCACGCGCGTGCCGCGTTTGAGCATGCCGAGGATCCGGCGGACGACGAAGCTCGCCGTGTCGGTCCAGACGAAATTCCGCTTCACCTTCCAGCCGTCGATGATGTCGCCGACGAGATACAGCCGTTCGGGCTCGACCCGGCCGACGAAGTCAAAAAGATCCTGCGCACGGGAGAACCCGCAGCCTAGATGCACGTCGGAGATGAAGAGCGTGCGAACTCGCAGGGCATCACCGTGCCTGGTGTGACCGACTGCTTCGATGCGAACTCAAGCCATCGACCGGCTGCAGCGCGAGAAACGGTGAGTTTTCGATGAGGGAGCAGGCGGGGCGTGGTAACAGCTCTGGCCATGGTTTTCGAACATTGAGCAGGGCTAGAATCCGCCCATGCGAACCATCTTTTCTTGCGTGCTGTTCGGTGTGGCAGTCGGATCGATCGCAGCCGCAGACACGGCCGACGTGCTCTTCACGGGCGGCGACATCGTCACGATGTGCGGGGCGGCGCCCGAATACGTCGAAAGCCTTGCTGTGAAGGATGGAAAAATCCAGTTCGCTGGGCCGCTGGCCGAAGGGCGCAAACACGCCGGACCCGGGACGAAGACCATCGACCTCGCCGGGAAGACGCTCCTCCCGGGCTTTATCGACACCCACGGCCACTTCGTCTATTTCGAAAAAAACCTCGTCGATGCCAACCTCTTCGGCTGCGATGACGTGTTCGACCTCGTGGCCCGGATGAAGACGCAGGCGGAACGCACGCCCGCCGACGGCTGGATCGTGGGCTTCGGCTACCAGGCCCGCGGCTTGAAGGAGGGGCGGCATCCCACGAGCACGGACCTCGACCGCGTGTCGGCAGACCGGCCGGTGATGGTCGTCGATTCCTCGGGCCATCTGGGCGCCGCGAACGCGGCCGCCTTCAAGGCCGCCGGAATCACCGCCGCCACGCCCGACCCCACGGGCGGGCAGTTCACCCGCGGCCCCGACGGCTCGTCGCTCTTGGGGCCGATGGAGGAGACGGCGCTCAATGCCGTGCGCAGCAAGCGGCCGCCATTTACTGGCGAACTCGCCGCACGGGCCATCACCGGAGCCGCCGAGGTGTGGGCGAGCCACGGGCAGACCACGGCGATGGAGGCTGGCGTCGGCCTCGGCAACGACGACATCGGCATCGTGCTCAACGCCATCGATGAAAAACTCCTGCCGATCGATCTCTACGTGGCCGCGAAGGATTCGGTCCTCGACGATTCGCTCGCCGCAGCCTATTCCGTGGCCTCGCACTACAACCCGAAGGCTGGAGGAATCGTCGAGAAGCTGCGGGCGGCCCGGCCCGATCTCGACCGCCGCGACATCAACCGCGTGCGGCTCGGCGGCGTGAAATTCTGGCTCGACGGCAGCCTCGACACGGCCTGGTTCACGCAGCCCTACACGCAGAACCCGCCGGGGAAGAGCGGCGCCTTCGCCGGCTATCGGCAGATTCCCGACGAGGTGCTCGACGGCGTGTTCGACAGATACTGGCCGACCGAACTCCAGATCCACATGCATATGAACGGCGACGCCGCCGCCGACCAGACAATCCTGTTCGGCACGGCATGTGCGCTGCGTGCTGCAGCGAAATGTCAAGCTAGGCAACGTGCGCGATCGGATGTTTGCCGCGATGGTGATGGTGCGGCCCATGCTCGAGCGAACGAAGCGCACGATCCGTGCAGAGGATGTGCAGGGTGTGAAGGAGCTGCGGAAGCTCGGCCCGCTGCTGCGCGTAGCGACAGGCCTCCAGGCCTGTCGATCGACAGAGCTTGCGCTCTGTCGCTACGGGGGCACGGAGCGTGACCGGGCCGGCAATCGCCGGCTATTCATGGATCAGTATTGTGCGCTGATCTTGCTTGCACTCTTCAGCCCTGCGGTCCGGAGCCTTCGTGATCCTCAGCAGATCAGCGCCCTTGCCAAGGTTCGCAAGCGGCTGGGAGTCACACGAGCGTCGTTGGGCTCGCTCTCGGAGTCTGTCGCGCTCTTCGATCCCGCTCGGCTCAAAGCAATCGCATTGGAACTCGGACACAAGATCCGGCCCATCAAGGGCAGTCGGTTCGACGCGGTGGGGCAGAAGATCACGGCCGTGGATGGGACGATCATCGAGACGGTCCGGCGGGTGGCAAAACTGGCGTGGACGCCAAAGACTGGTGGGAAGCACTTCTCGGCCTA
>JAIXPT010000103.1 GCA_027486095.1 Planctomycetaceae bacterium
CGGCTCCGTGGCGGGTGCAGGACCTGCGCGAGGGCCGGAGCGATCCGTGTGAGCACACCGTTTAAACAGTGGCGACGCGGCGGCAACGCGGCCTGCTGACGCGGGGCAGGGATCGGGCTATATTTCTCCCATCAGGGCAGCGTAGCTCAGTTGGTTAGAGCACCGGCTTCATAAGCCGGGTGTCGCCGGTTCAAGTCCGGCCGCTGCTAGTTGGTGAACGGAAACCGCACGACGACCACGTCGCCGCCTACAACTTCCGCCACGCCTCATCCTCTCGAGGATCGTCCCAATCCGCGGCCCAGGCTGACTCCGCGAGCGGCAGCAGGGCATGCACGTCCTCGCTTCCATCATTGCCGGCGCCGCGTGCCCGCAGATGCCGGAGAAAAGCGAGCACCTCCCGCTGCACACTCTCCGGGGCGTGCTCGAGTTCCTCGATCAGGGATTTGGTTATCGGTGACATGCTGCAACGATAGGTCGGCCAATGGCACTTCGGCAAGCGACGGCCGGGCGGTGCGGATCATGAGGAGCAGCCGCCGGAGCTGATCGGACTGGATGCGACCCGATCGTGGAGGTGCCGAAGAGCTTCCTATCCTCGCTCAAGGTCGAATTTTTATCGTTGGCTCGAGCCCGCCTTGAAACCGCCCTTCTCACGGGCCGTCCGCACCGTGACATGGGATCCCGTCAGAGGCTGCGAATGTCGATCACGGGCAGGCCCTCTAGGGAGCTCGCTGATGCCGGCGGGCGCTGGCCGCGATCCGTCTCCCGACACGCGGCGCGACGCCGCATGCTCCGCCAATCATTTTTGTTCATTATACTTGCACACTGGTGGCCCTACGTGTAGTCTATTGGCATGCTGCTCCGCGAAACATTGGCCGCCGCCCTCTCGGCCCCGACCGCTGTCGCAGCCCCCGCACGTGAGTTGCGGCGGCACTTCCGGCCTGACTGGAAAGCGAGCGGTTCTGCGCATGCTCTCGTGCTCACGGGTGTTCGCCGGTGCGGGAAGAGCACGCTGCAGGGCCAGGTCCGGCGCAGCGTCAAAGGCCGTGCGGTGACCCTCAATCTCGAAGACACGCGGTTGTATGGGATGGGGCCCGAGGATTTTCCGACCCTGCTCTCCATCCTGGAGACGGATCACCCCCGGGCCGCGGTGTATCTCGACGAAGTGCAGGAGGTTCCTGAGTGGCAGAGACTCGTGCGTGCCCTGCTCGACGCGGGGCGGCGGGTGTGCCTCACCGGGTCGAATGCGAGCCTGCTAGGCCGTGAGATGGGCGCGAAACTCACGGGGCGACATCTGCCCCACGAGGTCTACCCGTTTTCGTTCCGAGAGTTTCTGGAATTCACCTCGCAGAAGGCCGGTCCTCAGTCGCTCGATGACTATCTCACGCGCGGCGGCTTCGCTGCCGCGTTGACCGCCGGACCTGAGCAGGGGCCAGTGCTGCTGCGCGAACTGCTCCGTGACGTGGTGCACCGGGACATCGTCAGCCGCCATTCTTTGCGGTCGGCGCGGCCGCTGATGACGCTGGCGCTCCACCTGATCGCGCATCCCGGCCAGCCGCTGTCGCTTCAGGCGCTCGCCAAGGGGCTCTCTTTGCCGTCGGTCGCGCACACGGGACGCATGGTTGAGTATCTGCAGGACTCCTGGCTGATGCTCGCGGTGCCACGGTTCAGCGCGTCTTTTAAGCAACGCGTGACCAGTCCGCCGAAGTATTACGCCGTGGACACCGGCCTGGCCGGGGCCAACAGCCCCAACGCCACGCCCGACTTCGGCCGCAAACTGGAAAATGCTGTCCTGCTCACGCTACGACGCCATGGATCCGAGCCCACGTTCGCCGCGGTCCCACATGCGTGGGAGTGCGATTTCGTCACTGGCGAACGGGCCATCCAGTGCTGTGCGCGTCTGTCGCCCGAGAACCGGAAGCGTGAACTCCGCGGGCTCGTCGCCGCCGCCACGTTGCCCGGCGGCCCACGCAGAGGACGCGAGTTGATCGTCATCACGCTTGACCAAGAGGATGCGTTGATGGAAGAGGGGCTCGCAATCCGCGTTATTCCAGCCTGGAAGTGGCTGGATTGACTCATGGGCCGTCAGGACGCCGGCCATCCGCCATGTCGGCACCAACCACACTCACTCCAGGCCTCAGCAGCAGCCGCCGTCGCCCACCCCGCACTTCTCCGGGGCAAGGCAGGCAGTGTGCTTGGTGCCGAGGGAGAAGAGCAGGCCGGCGGGCGTGACTTCCACACCGGCAACTGGATACTGCGAGATCGTTCCCTCCTCGTACTCGACTTCGACCGGCAGGTCGTCGCTCTTCAATACGGGTCCGGCGATCTCGATGATCTTTGCGAGTTTCGTGGTAGGGACCGGTGGTCAGGATAGGTCGGCCAATGGCACTGAAGCAGCCGCCGGAGCTGATCGGACTGGATGCGACCCGATCGTGGAGGTGCCGAAGAGCTTCCTATCCTCGCTCAAGGCCGGATTTGTCTCGTCGGCTCGAGCCCGCCTTGAAACCGCCCTTCTCACGGGCCGTCCGCACCGTGACATGGGATCCCGTCAGAGGCTGCGAATGTCGA
>JAIXPT010000091.1 GCA_027486095.1 Planctomycetaceae bacterium
CCCCGCGGCTGCGGAGATCGACCACGTCGGGCACGACCCGATCGGCGGCCGCCCTCACGACCACATCGACGTCGCTGCCACGCGCCACGATGCGCCGCCCCGCCACGAACCCGTCGGCCGTGAGGGCCACCTCGCGCGGCCAGGGGTCGTCGCGAAAGAGCACGTTGCGGCCGACCCACAGATCGGTGACGGCAGGCCGCGCGACCGCCAGGGCTGCGATGCTGCCGGCGCCCGCGAGCCCCGCGAGCACCAGGCCCATCAGGCGACGGCGGCGAAAGAGCCGAGCCCGATCGACCTGCCCGACGAGCGCCGCCGCCTCGGCCGTCGTCCGGGCCGCGAGCCGCGGATCGACGTCTGCCCGCGGCCGATCAGCGAGCTCGATCGCGGTCGAAAGACTGTCGCGAAAGGCCGGATGACCGCGCTCCACGAGCGTGGCGAGCGCCGCATCGGGCAACGGCGTGGCGAGCCTGCCGACGAGCTTTCCGAGCACGAGCCCGGCCAGGCCGACCGCCGCACCGGCCGCCACCGCCATGCGCACCCACGGGGGCGGCTCCAGCAACCAATCGATCCCGAGCGATCCCCAAAACACGCCCGCGCCAGCCAGCGCGACGAGCGCCAGCGACTCGACCCAAATCCACCGCCGCGTGCTGCGCCGCAGATCGGCGAGCAGGCGACGCACCGGGGCGATGTCCGCGCCGGCAGGCTGCGGCGGCGGGGTGGTGGCGGGTTCGGAAGCGGCGACGGTGGCCACGGCGGAATCTCGGGGGTTCGAATCAGGCGAGGCGGGCCAGACGGCGCACGATCCATTCGACAGACAGCAATCCACACGCGGCGGCCAGGAGGGCCGTGTTGAGCCAGCGCTTGAAAGCGCCGTCGGGGGCGCCCGTCTCGTATTCACGCCGCGAGCGATCGGGAATCAGGGCGGCGAGCCCGCGTGAATCGTCGATCGTCCAGGCCCCGTCGGCACGATAGCGGGCTGATCCTCCCGACAGCGTGGCCACCTGATCGAGCACGCCGCGGTCGAGCCGTGGCCGCTCCAGCTCACGGTCGGGCAGGCGGGCCTGGACGCGCCGCACGAGCTTTTCGCCCGAGCCGTCGCCAAGATCGACCTCGATCCGCCACGCCCCTTCGCGGGCCGCGACGAAGGCCCCCTGCACGACGCCCGGCCGCGCCGCCTCGGGCGCGAGCGGCACGCGCGCGCTCGTGCCGTCGGGCCCCACGGCCTGGCACGTGATCGGCGGGCCGCTGGCCGCGGCTCCGTCCGCCGCCACCACGCGCACGATCACGCTCGACCCCACGGCATAGCGATCCCGTTCCACGAGCAGCCGGGCCTTGCGCGAGCCGCGCAACAGGCGACCCTGCGACACGTGCCGCGCGAGCTGCGTCACGAAGCGCTCGTAGGTGGCGTCGTCGATGCCGCGCAGCCGCCACGTCTCGCCGCTGCCCAGAAAAAACACGCTGCCCGATCCGTAGAACTGCCCGGCCATCGCGATCGGGCTCGACTCGCCGACAGGGCCCTCGATGCCCGTCGCCCGCGCCCGGGCATACACGGTGGCCCCGGGCTTCGCGACCGCCGCGCCGAAGCACGAATACACCCCCTTGAACTCGGCCCACACCGTCTCGCTCGCCACGCGGCTCGCAGCGAGCCAGAGAAACTCCGCATCTTGGCCGTCGGAGGTGAGCGCGAGCGGCATCGGCTCCTCGCGGGCCTGCGGGCCCTCGAACGCGGTCTGCACGGTGCGCCGCAGCTCGACAGGATGGAGGGCCCGCACCACGCCCGTCTGCGGATCGGCAAGCCACGCCTCCATGAACACCCCGCCGGCGACGAGCACGAGACCACCCGATTCACGCGCCACCCAGCGGTCGAGCCGTGCCTGCGCGGCCGCATCGAGCAGCCGCCAGTCGTAGTCGAAGGCCACGATCAGGTCGTACTCCCCAAGCGCCTCCGCCGTGGACGGAAACCCGTCGAGAATCCGCCGGGCATCCTGCGAGATGCCCGGCACCGCCGTGCCGAGTAGCACGTCCACGGCGAAGCTTTTATCGCGCTCGAGCACGTTGCGCATGAACTGATATTCGCGCGACGGGCCGCCGGCCATGAGGAGCACCTGCGTGATCCGATCGACCACCTCGACCTCGGCGAGCTGCATGTCGTCGGCCGGCGTTCGATCCTCGGCCGGCGCGGCAACCCGCATCACGAGCTCTCGCCGGCCCGCCGCCTCGAGGCCGGGCACGTCGAACCGCGCCGTCGCGAGGGCGCCGTCGGCCCCCAGCACCACGTCGGCCGCCTCGATCACGCGGGCCGCTCCGCCCGCCGCGGCCTCGGAGAGCTCCACCCGCACCGTCCGTCCGGCGAGCCCCTGCGCCTGCAGATAGCCCGTCACGGAGAACCGGTCGCCGGGAAACACCCGGGCCGGCGCGAGCACATCGGCCACCCGCACGTTGGGCGGCAGGATCTCGGAGCCGATGCCGATCGTATGCACCGGCACGTGGCTCCGGGCGAGGGCGGCGGTGGCCGCCGCTGGATCGAGCCCCGCGTTGTTGGCGCCGTCCGACAGCACGATCACGCCCGCCAGCACCCCCGGAGGCTCTTGGTCGATCACCTGGGCGAGCGTCTCGCCCAGCCGCGTCTCGAAGCCGCGTGGCACGAGCCGCTCGTGCCACGCGGCGGCGGCCTCGGCCGCGGGCTCGGCGACGCCGGGCGTTGGATCGCGCCGAGCCGGCAGCACGGCGAGCGGCTCGGCATCGGCGTCGAACCGCCACAGCGACACCTCGTGCGTGTCACCCAGCGCGTCGAGCAGCCCGCCCGGCTCCAGGATTTCGAGCGCCCGCGCGGCCCGCGACGCGTCGCCGCCGTCGTCGGCGGGGGCGAGCCCGTCGTCGATCGTCATGCTGGCGCTCGTATCGACGACCACCGCGACCCGCGAGGGAAACCGCACCTCGTGCTCGGCCGTGCGCTCGAAGTCGAGATAGGCGGCGGCGAGCGCCGCGAACGCCCCGAGCCGCAAGGCAGCGAGCACCGCGCCCACGCCGCGCGGCAATTCCGCCGCATCGCGCCGATACATCCAGATCACGAATGCGGCGAGCGCCACGAGCGCCGCCACGAAGAGCGGCATCTGCCACCACTGGGAGAAGCCCTCCAAGACCGCGCTCGTGATCCGGTGGTGCACCTCTTCGGTGGTGGCCATGAGTGGGGGCAGGACGAAACTCGGAGTGCGGATCGGCATGGATGCTGAATGGCGGTGGTCGGCTGGCACGTGTCAGGCTGTGGGCCGACGGCTCGGCAGGTGGTAACTCGCGGAATACGAGACGATCTGTTCGACGACGAGAATCGCGAGCAGGGCATAGAGCAGCGGATGGACGAGCGACACGCCGGCGAGCGTGCCCGAGCCGGGCTCGAGGTCGGCCGCCGTTTCGTAGCGAAACGGAATCCCCGCGAGCGTGCGATCGAGGCGGTCACGGCCGATCCGCTCCAGCCGCCCCTCGTCGGCCGCCACGTTGACGGCGAACGCCCGCTCCCGCTCGGTGCCATCGAGCCGTTTCCAGCGGGCGACGTGGGCCCCGGCCGTCGTGGTGGGCAGACGGGCCGTGAGCCGGCCGTCGTCCCCGAGCACGGCGGTCTGGCGCACGAGCGTGCCCAAGGGCGGCACGAGCAGGTCGACCTCGTGTTCGTCGCTGCCCGGGTCGAGCACCACCTCGAGCGGTGTGCCCACCTCGAGCACCGCCGCCCGGCGTCGTGCCGCAGCGAGGTGGCTCTCGAGCTCGAGCATCACGACGACCCAGCTGGGGTTGCCGCGGGCCCAGTTGTTCCACGCCGGGGCGGCCGTCGTGAGCACCGCGACCACGAGCCCCGCACCGAAGGGCCGCTCGACCACGAGCGGAGCGCCGTTGCGGAGCGAGAGGAGCCGGCGCAACCCGTCGCCGGCGGGCGGCTCGTAGCCGCGTTCCACCGCGAGATACCGCTCGATCCGCACGGCGTCGAGCAGCGGATTCCGCTGCCCGGAGAGCACCGCCACCACCGGATGGTCTTCCACCCGCACGTCCGGCACGTCGGCCGTGGCGGCGCCGCCGAGATCGACCGCACCGGCCAGCGGCACG
>JAIXPT010000101.1 GCA_027486095.1 Planctomycetaceae bacterium
AAGCCGAGCAGGTGCAGGATCGTGGCCTGGAGGTCGTGGATGTGCACCATGTCGCTGGCCACCTTGAAGCCGAGGTCGTCGCTCGCCCCGTGCACGTGGCCCGGCTTCACGCCGCCGCCAGCCATCCACACGGAGTAGCAGTCGGGATAGTGGTCGCGGCCCAGGATGCTGCCCGCCGCCGTGCGGCCCTCGCGGAAGGGCGTGCGGCCGAATTCGCCGGTGCAGAGCACGAGCGTGTCTTCGAGGAGGCCGCGCTGCTCCAAATCTTCGATGAGCGCGGCTGCCGGCTTGTCGAACGTGGCCGCTTTCTTGGTGAGCCCGTCGCGGATGTCTTCGGCCGGGCTGACGCCGTGGAAGTCCCAGCCCCAATCGAAAAGGTGCACGAACCGCACCCCCTGCTCCACGAGCCGCCGGGCCAAGAGGCAGTTGTTGGCCAGGCTCGATTGCCCCGGCTTCGCGCCATAGGCATCGAGCACCGTCTGCGGCTCTTTCGCGATGTCCATGACGTCGGGCACGCTCGCCTGCATGCGGAAGGCGAGCTCGTATTGGGCGATCCGCGTCACCGTCTCGGGGTTGCCGAGCTCGCGGGCCTGCAGCTCGTTGAGATCCTTGAGGGCGTCGAGCGTCTTCCGGCGCATCGCCCGGTTCATGCCCGGGGGATCCGACACATAGAGCACCGGGTCGCCCTTCGACCGGCACTGCACGCCCTGATATACGCTCGGCAGGAAGCCCGATCCGAAGCTGCTCGTGCCACCGTTGGGCTGCACACCCGACGAGATGAGCGTGACGAAGCCGGGCAGGTTCGCGTTTTCCGTACCCAAGCCGTAGGTCACCCAGCTCCCGAGGCTCGGCCGCCCGGCCCGGGGCGAGCCCGTGTAGACCATGAGTTCGGCGGGTGCGTGATTGAACTGATCGGTGAACATGCTCCGCACGAGGCAGAGTTTGTCGGCCACGCGGTGCAGGTGTGGAATCGCATCGGAAAGCTCCATCCCGCTCTCGCCGCACTTCATCCACTTCCGCGGCGTGCCGAGGAGCTTGGGCGTGCCGCTCGTAAACGCGAACTTCTTGCCGGCGATCGTTTCGGCGGGGCAGTCCTCGCCGTCGTGCTTCACGAGCTCGGGCTTGTGGTCGTAGAGATCGAGATGCGGCGGCGAGCCCGTGAGATGGATCACGATCATTCGCCTGGCCTTGGCTGTCAGCGGCGGCAGCTTGGCGGCCATCGGATCGACGGGCAGCGCCGGCTGCGGCACGGAAGCCGTCGCCCCCAGCAGATCGTGCATCGCGATGGCACCGATGCCGCCGGCCATCGAGCCGAGCAGATGCCGCCGAGTCGTGAGGAGCCTGGCTTCGAGAAAGGGATCCATCGCAACGCTCCTTACGGACACATGAAGGCTTCGTCGAGGTTTAGGATGACATTCGCCACGACGGTCCAGGCTGCGAGGTCGGCGATATCGGTTTGCAGGTCGGCGGGGGGCGGGCCGAGGGGATCGGTGGCCATTTTCTTGGCGTCGTCGGGGGCGGCAGCGTATTCGGTGTGGGCGTCGTCATGCAGCTTCACGAGTCGATCGATCTCGGCCGCCGTGGGCTGCCGCGAAAGCACGAGCCGGAAGCCACGGGCCGCGCGGTCTGCCTCGGTCGAACCCCCTTCGCGGATCATCCGCCGGGCCAACGCCTGCGCAGCCTCGACATACGCGGGATCGTTCATCGTCACGAGCGCCTGGAGCGGGGTGTTCGTGCGCGGCCGGCGGACGGTGCAGACCTCGCGCGAAGGTGCGTCGAACGTGGCCATCGAAGGGTAGGGATTGCTGCGCCGCCAGGTGGTGTAGAGCGCGCGGCGGTAGCGGTCTTCGCCCATGCTCGTTTGCCAGTCGATGCCGCCCCCAAACGCGGCCGAGAGGCCGAGGTTGGGCTGAGGCGGCTTCACGCTCGGGCCCCCCTTCTTCCGCGAGAGCAGCCCGGCGGCGGCGAGCGCCTGGTCGCGGATCACCTCGGCCGGCAGCCGCACCCGCGGCCCGCACGCAATCAGCCGATTTTCCGGGTCACGGGCCACGAGATCGGGCGGGCACTTCGACGTCTGACGGTAGGCGGCACTCGTCACGATCAGCCGCTGGATGGCTTTCATGTCCCACTTTCGGGCCACGAGCTCCGTGGCGAGCCAGTCGAGCAGTTCCGGATGGCTCGGCAGCTCGCCCTGGCTGCCAAACTCCTCGCTCGTGGAGACGATGCCGATCCCGAAGAGCCGCTCCCAGATCCGGTTCACGACCACGCGGGCGGTGAGTGGATTGGCCGGATCCACGAGCCACTTCGCGAGCGCCACGCGATCCACCCGCTGCCCGTCGGCCACAGGCGGCGGATTGAACGCCGCCGGCACGCCCTCGGTCACTTCGTCGCCGAGGTTTTGCCAGTTGCCGCGGAGCTGGATCTTCGTGATCCGCCGCTTCTCGCGGGCGAGTTCCTCGAGCACGGGCACGGTTACGGCCGGCGTGCCGGCGAGTTTGCCGCGCAAATCCTCGAGCAGCTTCCGGGCGGGCCGGAACTCCGGCGGCTCAGGGCTGTCTTTCGAGGCCGGCTTCGCGAGTTGGGGAATGCCGGCGATGACGGCGGCGATTTCCTTCTCGATGGCGGCCCGGGCGGCATCGACCGGCTCCCACGGAATCCTCACGACAGGCGTTTCGTCGCGCTTATCGGCGTCGGCCGTGTTGTTGAGAATTGCGTAGACCTGGAAATACTCCTTCTGGGAGAGCGGGTCGTATTTATGGTCGTGGCACTGGGCGCAGGCCATCGTCGTGCCCATCCACGTGCTCAAGGTCGTGTTCACCCGGTCGATCACGGCGACCGTGCGAAACTCTTCGTCGATCGTACCGCCTTCATTGTTGGTGAGCGTGTTGCGGTGAAAGGCAGTGGCAATCTTGTCGTCGAGCGAGGCATTCGGGAGCAGGTCGCCGGCGAGCTGCTTGAGCGTGAACTCGTCGAACGGCATATTGGCGTCGAAGGCCCGCACCACCCAGTCGCGCCAGCCCCAGATCGTGCGGTGCGGATCGTCGGCGTAGCCGGCGCTGTCGGCATAGCGGGCGAGGTCGAGCCATTGCCGTGCTTGATGCTCGCCATAGCCATCGTGCGTAAGCAGGCGATCGACGAGCTTCTCGACGGCGTCCGCAGCCGGGTCGGCCACGAAGGCGTCGATCTCCTCGGGCGCGAGCGGCAGGCCGGTGAGGTCGAGGGCGAGCCGGCGGGCGAGCGTGGCCCGGTCGGCCTCGGGCTGCGGGGCAAGCCCTTCCGCTTCGAGGCGGGCGAGGATGAAGCGGTCGATGTCGTTTCTGGGCCAGGTTTTGTTTTTCACCTCCGGCAGGCTCGGCCGCTGCGGCGGCACATAGGCCCAATGCGGCTCGTAGGTCGCCCCCGCCGCGATCCAACGCTTCAAGAGATCGATCTGCTTCTCGGAAAGCGGCTGGCCCGCGTCGGGCGGCGGCATGACAAGATCGGGATCGCTCGATGTGATCCGCGCGATGATCTCGCTCTCGTCGGGCTTGCCGGGCACGATCGCCGCATGGCCGCCGAGGTCGGCCGTCGCCCCCTCGAATGTGTCGAGCCGCAGCCCCTCGTCGCCGCCCCCTGCCCGGCCCTCGGGGTCGGGGCCGTGGCACCGCACGCAGCGGTTGGAGAGAATGCCCTTGATGTCGCGGGTGAACGACGGCGTCGCGTCGGCGGCGAGGGCCACGCCGCACGACACCATCGCGCAGCTCACCGCGACGAGTCGTTGCAGCCGAGAGATCGACATGGTGCAGACCTCGTGGAATCGAGACCCATCATTCTATCGTCAAGGACGGCTGCGGCACTTGTGGGCGGATCTGTCCTCGCGGACAGCCTACGGCAGCGGATGACGCAAAAGGAGATTCGGGTGGGCTCGGAGCGCGGCGTGTGTCTCAGGGCTCAGGGTTTTGAGGCCTGTGAGATGGAGCCGGCCCTTGTGCGTGGCCAGGGCGGCGGCGGTCGCGGCGTCGAGCTCGGTGATCCCCTTGAGGACGAGCTCACCGGAGAATTTTGCGAGCGCCGCGGCAGACTCCAGGGAAATCTTGGAGAGGCCGTTGAGCACCAGCGTGCCGGAGCGGTTGAGCTTGCGGTTGCCGACCCGCTTGGCGAGCGATGCCGCCACCTCGGGCTCGAGCGAGGTGAGGTCGTTGAGCACGAGCACGCCCTCGTGGGCCGCCAGGGCCTCGGCAGCCTCGGGCGTCAGTGAGTCGAGCCTGTCGATGCGCAGCACGGAGACGGCACGGTCGATGCGATGCTGCGGTCCTTCTTTTTTCGAGACCTCCGTGCCACGATGCTTTGCGAGTTCCGCGGCGATCGTGGGCGAGAGTTCCATGAGGCCAAGCCGCAATTCACCCCACTGCCGGGCGAGCTTCTGGGCAAGTGGCACGGAACTCAATTTTTCGAGGCCGTAAAGCAACACCATGCCCTCGTGGGCGGCGAGCGCCTTGGCCGCCCCGGGAGAGAGCTTTTTCAAACCGTTGAGCCGAAGATCGGCGGTGCCGAACGCAGGCGACGCCGCGTGGGTCGCGAGCACTTTTGCCGTCTCCGGCGAGAGCTCCGTCAGCCCGTTGAAAGACAGATTCACTTTTGGCTTTACGAGCACTTCCGCAACTTCCGGCGAGAGAGTCGTCAACGAATCAAAGGGCCAAAAGTATCCGTCCAGCCCGGATTTCGTCGCCGGCTTCTTCGCGGACAGCTCGGCCGCTTGTTCGACCGTGAGCGTGGTGAGCTTCGACACATCCTGGGCGCGGGCGGAGCTCGCGACAGACGTGAGTGCCACAGCGGCCAGGGCAAGGCTCCAGCGGCCATTCGCGAGTGCACCCATGATCGGTCGCTTCATTTTTGGATGAGCAGGTCGCTCTCACAGCAGAGGAGCACAAGATCGCGAAGCCGAAACCCGTCGGTCGCCGCGCGGTCTACGATCGCACGGATGGCGGGGCGATCCGCCGCGGTCAAGTCGCGGCCAAGCATGTGGGTGAGCAGCTTCTCCACGAGGCACCGGGCGAATTGCGGCTGCCGCGCGAGCAGTTGATCCTTGAAGCCGGCAACGCCCTTGAACGCAACGCCATCGAACTCACCGCTCGGATCAAGAGGCAGGCTTTTGTCGGTGGCGGGATAGTAATAGTTGTTGCGAAACGTGCCGATGGCGTCGTAGCTCTCGAGCGCGAAACCTGGCGGGTCGATGTGGCGATGGCAGGAATAGCAGGCGGGATTGTCGCGGTGGGCCTGGAGCCGGGCGCGAATGGTGGTGGTGCCGCGCACGTCGGGCTCGACCACCGGTACGTTTGGCGGCGCGGGTGATGGCGGCGCACCCAGGATGTTTTCCAGCACCCAGGCCCCGCGGACCACCGGCGAGGTGTCCACACCGTTGGCAGTGAGCGTGAGCACGCTCGCCTGCCCGAGCATGCCGCCGCGGCGGCGGTCGGGGAGTTTCACACGGACGAAGTTTTGCGATGGTGCCAGGCCCCCAGCGTCGTTGCGGAGGTCGTTTGCCGTGAGGCCGGCTACGGGCTTGCCGAGCTCGGCCTCCGCCGTCTTCCAGTCGAGCCTGTAGTGCTTCGCGAGGGCTCGATTGACGAACGTGTAGTCGGAGTCGAGCAGATCGGCGATCGGGCCATTGGTATGCAGCAGCTGCTTGAAAAAGAGCCGCGTCTCCTGCCGCATCGCCGGCTCGAGTTTGTCGTTGTAATAGACATCGAATCCCGACGGCGCCATCGAGCCGAGTTTGCGCAGCCGCAGCCAGCCGTCGAGAAACTCGTTCACGAATGTGTCGGATCTGGGATCGGACAGCAGCCGCTCCGCCGCCCGGCTGCGCTCATCCGGGCGCACAAGATCGCCGGCGACGGCATGCGAGAGGAGCTCCGCATCCGGCGGTGCCGACCAGAGAAAATACGAGAGCCGGGAGGCGATTTCATATCCGTCGAGCCGCTGGCCCCGCTCCTCACGGTAGAGAAAATCCGGTGCGCAAAGGATCGCCTGAATGCCCTCCACGATGGCCTCTTGGGCGGCTTGCTCGGCGGGCTTGCCAGCTTTCATGGCTGCTTGCTCGCCCGCTCGCACAAGCTCCACGATCGGAGTGAGGTCATCGGCTGCCACCGGCCGCCGCCAGGCCCGCTCGGCGAACGACCGCAGCACGTGGTCTGCGGCCGCAGACTCATACGGCGCATCGCCGAAGATCGCCCGGTGGCTCGCGGGTGGCCACGCGTCGAAGAGCGGTCCCTTGACCTCGGCCGCATGCACGCGGATGCGCGGGGTTTCGAAAAAGATGGGAGTAGCCCAGCCGAGTGGCTTGTCTGCGGCCTCGAAATCGACGAGCTGCTGCTTGTCGAGCAGCGTGTAGCGGTTTTCGGAAAGATAGTAGTCCATCCGGTAGTCGCTGTTCGTCGGACCGTTCGCGTATTCGAACCTGGGAAATTGCCCGGCCTCCATCCACACGCGGCATTCGAGCCATGTGGGCACGTCGTCGGGAACGTCCCAGACGGCGACGGGCCGGCCATCGCCGCCGCGTCCCTTCGAACTGAGCAGTTCGGTGCGGATGGCATCGCCGTTGGCCGGATCGATGCCCACGAGCGATCCCAGCGTCATCGACAAGCGCAGCGGCTCACCAGGATCGAAGAGTGACTTGTCGTACATCTTGCGCGGGTCCATGTCGCCGAAGCGGAATTTCGCCTCGGCAAGGACGCGCACGAGATACCATCCTGCTGCGGGCACGCCTTGGCGCATGTTCCAAAGCGGCATGCAGCCACCGCGCAGATCGAGCGTGGAGTACGGCTTTGCGCAGGGGGATTTTGCGGCGGCAAGTTCCCACTCCACATAGCGAATGCCATACGACTCAGGCTCGAACGGCGGCTTGAGCGTGATCGTCCGCTCCTCGGGCCTTGGTTCGAAATGAACGGCCCGGCCAACCACGTCCTTCGCCGCCGCCAGATATCGCCGCAGGAGAAAGTTCGAGGTCACGAGTTTTTCGCCGTCGGATGCAAAGCCGTGCGAGAGCGTGTCGTCGGGAAAATCCCGGGTGGGGTCGCGTCCGCTCAGATCCAAGCCGAGCAGCTCCTCGACCGTACGGCGGTATTCCGTGCGATTGAGCCGGCGCAGCACGGAGGCCTCACGGGCGGGACTGCTGCGAGCATGGGCCACGATCGCCTGCTCGAGCGCGAGCGTCGCCGCATGCCGCTCCTCTTTGCCAGGCTGATCTTCCTCGGGCGGTGGCATCGTGCCCCGCTCGATCTGCTCGAGGGCCTCGAGCCAGCCAGCGGCCGTGGCGTCGGTGACGGCGTTCCCGAGCGATTCCAGCGACACGCCGTTTTCGCGGGTCGCTTCGTCATGGCAGGCCATGCAGTGCGTGGCGACGAATGCCTGCACCTGGTTGTCGATGGGAGCTGGCGACCCGCCGACGGCAAGGCCAGCCACCTGGGCAGGAAAGCTTCCGGCTACCGCAACTGCGGCCACGATCATCTTGAAAGCAGCCGGAAGCCACCGCTGGGTCATGACAACGCCCCGAACGTGCCAGTGCTCCGGCCGAAGGAGTCGGTCTCGACGCCGAAGCGCTGCGCCATCGAGAGATAGAGATTGGAAAGCGGGACGCGGTTCTTCTTCTCATCCGGGAGAATCACGTGCGTGGCGTGCTTGTAGCCGCCGCCCGCGAGCAAGATCGGGAGATTCTTGTTCGTATGTGCGCTGCCATCGCCCATGCCGCTGCCAAAAAGCACCTGCGTGGTATCGAGCAGGCCAGTCTGTTCGAGACGCCCGAGAAATTTTGCGAGGTGTTGCAACTGATAGTGCTCCACTTTGCGCAGGCCCGCCATCAGTGTCGAATCCTTGCCGTGGTGCGACAGGCCGTGATAGTGGCCAGCCACGCCCACCGCCTTGGCGTCGAACGAGCCCGGAATCTCGATCGTGGCCACGCGGGTGGCATCGGTCTCGAGGGCAAGCGCAATGAGGTCGAAGAGAATCGGCACCTGCTGCGTCACTGGACCGTCCGTCGGCTCCTTACGATCGACATGCGGCCGACTTTTCGAGAGCCAGGACTTTTCCATGGCGATCGACTTTTCGACCTCGCGGATGGCGGTGAGATATTGATCGAGCTTCGCCTGGTCGCGGCGCGATAGCCGGCGGTTCATCCGGGCCGCCTGCCCGGACACCGCGTCGAGGATCGACTCCTGCCGGTCGTAGCTCACGCCACGCTTCGCGGTCTGGTCGGGCGGCTCGTCCACGAAGAGCATCTTGAAGACCTGCGACACCTTCATGATCGGCGGCACCGCGACGCCCGTGCGGGTCCAGCACAGCTCCACGCCGCCTTCGGCCGCCGGCCCGGCGGCCGTGTTGACCACGGGGAACCGCGTCTGGCCGGCCACACTCCGCGCCAGAAACTGGTCGAGCGAGATGTTGCCATCCGGCATGCCAGGCGCCTCCGACGACTTCACGCCCGAGAGGAACGTGTGGGTCAGGCCGTGGCCGCCCGAACTGCCATGGTCGAGATTCGAGAACACGGTGAACTTCCCGCGCAGCGGCTCGAGCGGGGCGAGGTTCGTCGGGAGCTTGGCACCGAGGCCTTCCTCCTTTGGGAAGAAGGCGTCGGCCACCATCCCGAAGGGATTGGCCACACACACGAATCGCTGGATCGCCGCGGGCTCGGCGGCCCGTGCGAACGTCTCCAACCAGGGCAGCGCGATACTCGCGCCGACGCCCTGCAAGAAATGCCGCCGTGGAAGATTCGAACGTGTCATGGGGGCACCTGAGGCTTGGTATCGACGTCCCTTCAATGAAACCGCCAGCCAAATCCCCGGCAACTGGCCGTGAGGACAGGTTCACTGCAACCCAGCAGTGCCGGGTCGTTGCCGCGATCGAAATGCCGGCGAGAGAGTCACTCGACGAACGAGAAACTAGCTTCGCCGCTGTCGGCAGGTCATCCATCCGGCCAGAGCGACTCCGAGGCCGGCCAACACGAGCGCGCCCGGCTCCGGCACGACGACGACATTCACCTGGTTTGCCGTGGCCGTGGAGATCTGAAACGACTGCCCCGCGGCGAGTGTGGGAGCCGTACGGATCGCGAGGCCATTGTCGGTGAGCGTGCCCGAGTAGTTGAACAGGCGCCACGACGAACCATTGGCCACGTTCGTCCAGTCACCCGAGCCCGTGATGTCGAGGAAGCCCGCGAGGGTGAGGTTCGTCACGCCGGTGATCAAGTCATTGATGCCGCCACCGCTCGTAGTGTTGGCGGCGTTGAGTTCGAACGCCAAGACCGACGTGCCTGCCAAGGAGAAGGCGTCGTTCACCGTGAGCGTGCCGGGGCTGTTGCCTGGTCCCACGATGCCACCGTCGAGGACGTTGACCGGTCCACCGATGACACCGGAACCGGCAAGCAGGGCTCCAGACGCGACGCTGACGCCACCTGCCGCGACCGCGCCGTTGACTGCGAGCTCGCCAGCGGAAACGGCGGTCAGGCCGCCGAACGTGTTCGAGCCGGACAGGACCAGCCGCCCGGCACCGGTTTTCGTGAGCCCGCCCGCGCCGCTCATGGCGGCGGCGATGGTATTCGTGATCCCGGCGCCGAGGTCGATCGTGCCGCCGCCGGCATTCAGCGCGACGCCTGTGAGGTTGCTATTGAGCAGCGTCGCGCCGTTGGCCAGGCCACGGAGCGTGCCACCGGCGAAGTTCACGAAGGCGGAATTATTGGTGCCGCTGCTGGTGGACTGTGCGATGCCGGCGACCGTCTCGAAGAGTCCGCCATTCAGATTGATCACGCCTGCCGTATTCGACGCGCTGCCCCACGCACCGAGCCGGAAAGTGGCCTGTGAGCCATCGGCATTCACGGTCACCGTGCCCGAGGAGATGGTCAGCGCGCTGGTGCCAGTCGTGCTGCCGGTCGCCCGGCCGATCGAGAATTGCCCGAAGTTGTTCGTGACCGTCAGCCGGCCGCCGTTATTCGTGAACGACCCGAAGCCGCCGTCACCGAGGATGACCGAGTCGATTGTCATGGCTCCATTTGCATCGTTCACGAATGTCGAGGGCGTCGCGTTGGCTCCGCCGTTCAAGCGGAAGAAATTCACGTTCATCGCTCCGGAGTTCTGCCCGGCGCCGGTGCCGTTCACCTGGAAGAATGAGCCTCCGCCCATCGTCATCGTGCCCGAGTTGACCACGCTGGCACCCGCTGCCACCGACAAACTACCGACCAGCTGGTGCTGGCCCTGATTGGTGTAGGTGCCGCTATCCACGGCGACGTTCCCAGCGTTGCCGCTGCTCCCCGTGGAGACCGAGCCCGTGTTGACGATCCCCCCAGAACTGAGCGTGATGCCGTTTCTGATCAGACTGCCATTTCCGGAGAGCGTGAGCACGCCGCCAACGCCGGACTTCGTCAATGATCCCGTCCCAGAGATCAAGCCTGCGTACGTCTGATTGGCCGTGGAAGCGAACGTGAGACCACCGTTATTTTGCAGTACGACATTCCCCGGCAGGCTGCCGACGAGCGACGAGCCATCGCCGACTTGGAGGATGCCCGCCGCGACCGTGCTATTGCCCGCGTAGGTGTTGTTCGATGACGTGAATATAAGCGTGCCGGAGCCGCTCTTCGTAAGGCCGCCCACGCCCGTCAGGCTCGCCGCAGCCGTGCTCGTGATGCCGGCGCCCAGGTCGATGGTGCCGCCGCCGGCGGCAAACGTCACACCCGTGAGATTGCTGGCGAGCAGCGTCGCGCCATTCGTCAGGCCGCGGAGCGTGCCGCCGTTGAAGTTGATGGTGGCGGAGTTGTTGCTGCCAGAGCTTGTCGTCAGAGCAAGGCTGCCCGCAGTCTCGAACAAGCCGCCGTTGAGATTGATGACAGCTGCGGCGTTGGAGCCGTTTCCATAGGAGCCGAGGCGAAGGGTCGTACCATTGTTGTTGGTGACTGTGCCCGAGTTCACGGTGACCGTGCTCGTGCCCGTCGTGGTGCCGCCAGCCCTGCCGATCGTAAATTGTCCGGCGTTCGAGACGGTCAACCGACCACCGTCGTTCGTAAACGATCCGTATCCGACATCGCCGAGGATGAACGAATCGATCGCCATCGCCCCGTTCACGCCATTGACGAACGTCGAGGCAGCCGCGTCACCGCCACCGTTCAAGCGGAAGAAATTCACGTTCATGGAGCCGGTGTTTTGCCCCGCACCCGTGCCGCTGATTTGGAAGAACGAGCCTCCGCCCATCGTCATCGTGCCGGAGTTGACGACGCTCGCGCCGGACGCCACCGACAAACTGCCGACGAACGAATGCTGCCCCTGATTGGTGTAGGTGCCGCTGTCCACGACGACGTTGCCCGCGTTGCCGCCGCTCCCCGTGGAGACCGAGCCGGTGTTGACGATCGCCCCGGAGTTGAGCGTGATGCCGTTTCTGATCACGCTGCCGACTCCGGAGAGCGTGAGCACGCCGCCAACGCTGGACTTGGTCAATGATCCCGTCCCAGAGATCAAGCCTGCGTACGTCTGATTGGCCGTCGAGGCGAACGTGACACCGCTGTTGTTCTGCAACGCGATATTTCCTGGCAGACTGCCGGCGAGTATCGACCCATTCCCGATTTGGAGCGTGCCCGTGGAGACGGTGGTGTTGCCCGCGTAGGTGTTGTTCGATCCTGTCAGGATGAGTGTGCCCGAGCCGGTCTTCGTGAGGCCCCCAACGCCGGTCATACTCGCGGCGATCGTGTTGGTGGTGCCGGAGCCCAGGTCGATCGTGCCGCCGCCGGCGTTGAGATTGACGGCCGTCATGTCGGTGCTCAGAAGCGTCTGGTTGGTCCGCGTGCCGCGCAGCGTGCCGCCGCCGAAATTCACGACGTTGGCATTGTTGGTGCCGGTGCCGAAGGTCGACGTGATGGCTGTCCCCGACTGAAACACGCCGCCGTTGAGATTCAACTGTGTCGTGGCATTCGAGACGCTACCGGAGATCGAGAGGGTGATCGCGCCACTGCCACCGGCCGTCACCGTTCCAGACGTCACTGTGAACGACGTCGTGCCCGTGGCGGTGCTACCATTGGCGCGGCCGATCGACAGGGCGTTGCCCACCGTGTAGGTGCCGCCGGCGTTCGTGAACGACGTGAATTTCTGGCCGGCAAAGCTGGTGTCGCCGGTGGTGAAGTTGCCACCGACGTTGTTGGTAAACGTGGAGAGTTCGTAGCTCGTGCCGCTGCCCTGCCCGGCGAAGAATCCGCCGTAGTTGATGCGGCCCGAGTTCACGATGGCACCATTTCCAGACAGAGAAAAACTGGAATAGCTTGATTGGCCAAACGTCCCGCTATTCACGAGCGTCGAGTTACCCGAGACGCTCGGATTGGCGGTGGTCGTGTTCACGTTTCCTGAGTTGTTGAACGTGCCGCTCACGATGGCGACGAGCGTTCCCGCCGATATCGAGCCGGTGTTGAAGACCGTGTAGCCCGCATCGCTGGCGATTCTGAGGCCACCTCCGAGCGTGCTCGTGCCCGACAGGGTCCAGCCAACGGCGCCCGTTGTCTCGAGTCGAACGGTCCCGCCGTTGGTGCCATTCGTGATCGCGCTCGTCACGAAGTTGGTGGTCGCCCCGGAAAATCCACCTAACGTGAGCGTGGATAAGCTTCCGGCCGTGCCGGTGCCCGCGATCGCGCCATTCAGTTCAATTCGGCCAGACGCCGCCTGTGTGACTGTCATATTGCCGAGCAGCCGCAGCGGTGCGTTGATAATGAGCGGGTTGCTCGTGTTGCTGGGCCCAGCATAGATCGAGCCACCTGCGCCGAACGTCAGAGCGTTGCCCGCCGTGGTGCCGATCGTGTAGGAGCCGGCGTTCGTGTCGGTGCGGAGCACGTTGAGCGTGCGCCCGGCATCGATGAGGATCGGATTCGCCGTCGTGCCATACGAGCCGGTGACCGTCGCCGCAAGCCAAGCCGTGCCGGTGACCGTCGTGCCGCTCGTCACTCCGGGCACGGTGCCGCCAACCCAGTTCGTTGTCTCGGACCACAGCGCACTCGTCGTGCCCGTGTTGAGCCAGGTTCCGCTCTGGGCCAGCGCGAGAGAAGCCGTTGCGCTGCCCCACAGGAGCACTGCTGCAAGAGCAGCGACTTGGCTGATGAGCTTGACACGAATGTGCATCGCTAGGCCTCCCCGCCCGGGAAAAAAATTTTTGGGTTTGTTCCAAGTCCCGCCATGTTGAAAAAGTAGGTCGCCGTTTCATTCCCCACAACTGGCCGCGCGGACAGGAAGAACCGAATTTTTTGGCTGTTTTGGACGGGAAAAGCCGCCTCCATCGGCCGCCCCGCCCACCTGTGGGGGCAGCGCTGGCTTTAGCGGCCGCTGGGCTGCCTTAGCCCCAGGTCGAACGCCTTCACAATTGCGCCCATGCAGTCGGCCGCGTTGAGCTTCTCCAGGATCGCCGCGAGGTGAAACTTCACGGTGCGATGCGTGATCCTGAGCGATGTGTGCTGTTCACCGGGGCCTGGTTCGCTGCCGGCTCAGAGCGGATCGACCTCACTTCGCCGTTCACCCGCATGGTCACGTCGCGAGGCTCCGGCGACGTGATCCGGTAGGTCGTGACCTTGCCATCCTGCCACTCGAGATCGACCGTGAACCCGCCGCGGGCGCGGAGGCCGGTCGCCTTGCCCGTGGGCCAGGCCGCGGGCAGCGCGGGGAGGAGTTGGATCTCATCGGCTTGTGATTGCACGAGCATCTCGCACACGCCCGCCGCGAGGCCGAAGTTGCCGTCGATCTGGAACGGCGGATGCGTGTCGAGCAGGTTGGGCGTGATCTGTGTCTTCACCATGCCGTTCAGGATTTTGTAAGCCCGGTTTCCATCGTGGAGGCGTGCCCAGATGCTGATCTTCCAGGCCCGGCTCCAGCCGGTGGATTCGTCGCCGCGGGCATTCATCGACACCTTCGCCGCCTCGGCGAGCTCCGGCGTCGCGACCGGCGAGATCTGCCGGCCCGGATAGACGGCGATCAGGTGGGACATATGGCGGTGGGTGTCTTTGGGATTGTCGATGTCGGCCGCCCATTCCTGGAGCTGGCCCCACTTGCCGATCTTGGGTCCGAGGAGCCGGGCCCGCATGCTCTCCACCTTCGCGCGGAATTCCGCGTCCACACCGAGCGTCTTCGAGGCCTCGATGTAGTTCGTGAAGAGATCGTAGACGAGCTGCTGCTCGTAGGAATTGCCTTCCGCCACCGGGCCGTGCTCTGGCGAAATGCTCGCCGGGCTCACGAGCTTGCCGTCGGCATTCTCCTCGAGGAAATCCTCCCAAAACTCGCACAGCTCCTTGATGATCGGATACGCACGGGTTTCGAGATACTTTTTGTCTCGGCTGAACGCGTAGTGATCCCAGATATTTTGCGTCAACCAGGCTGCGTCGCCGGGCACCCAGTGGTAGGTGGCCCCGCCGAAGATGCCGTTTTCGGAGCGGGTGGCCCAGCCGCGGACGTTGAACGCCTTCTTTGTGGCATCCCGACGCACCGGCACGACGGAATAGAGCCACTCGGAAAACGGCAGGAAGCATTCGCCGAGATTGGCGGCATCGACGAACCAATAGTTCATCTGCACGTTCACATCGCTGTGGTAATCGCACCGCCAGGGGGGATTGTTGCTGACGTTCCAGATGCCCTGCAGGTTTGCCGGCAGGTCGCCGGGCCGCGAGCAGCTGATCATCAGATAGCGGGCATATTGGAAGAGCAGGGCCTCGAACTCGGGGTCGGTGTCGCCCTTCGCGTTCGGATCGACTTTGTTGCCGACGTAGCTGGATTCCTTGGCCACGACAGCGCCAGCACCGCGACCTGCGCTTCGTAGTCGAGGGCGATGCCGTACTTCTTCTTGCCGCCGGAGAGGCTGTGGGTGTAGGCGGCCAGGTTGCCTTTCACGGTGAAGCGGTTGCCGTCGACGGTGATCGCGCCCTTGTGGGCGTCGGTGAGCACGACGGCGCCGCTGTGGCTCTCCGGCTTGTCGGCCGTGAAGTGAAACACGAGCACATTGGCCGGATGGCTGGCGAAGCACTCGCGGCGGTAATTCACGCCTCCGGCTTCGTAGGTGACGGTGTGCACGGCCCGTGCAATATCGAGCTCTCGGCGATACTTCGTGGCGCCCTTATGGCCGAGTTCGACGAACACGTCGCCAAACGCCTGATACGAACCAGTATCGTCTTCATCGCCGACCCACAGGCTGTCTTCGTTGAATTGAAGCCGTTCCTTCTCCACCGTACCGAACACCATGCTGCCCAGGCGGCCATTGCCGATCGGCAGGGCCTCGCGCTCCCAATCCGCGGCCGGCTTGTCATACCAGAGGGTCGGTCCGCCATCGGCCGCGGGGGCCACTCCGCCGACGAGTACGAGGGCCACGAGGAAGTGACCGATTGCAAGGGTGTGTCCCATTGTTTTCAACGGGCAGGCGAAGAGAGGTCGGAACCGTGATGGTGCCGAGCTACGTTCGGTTGTGTGCAAACTTTTCGAGATAAAACCCTAAACAGCCGTTGTGTTCTCGGATACTGCCCTCGGGGACAGGTGTTTGAGCGTAGTGGCCTGCCTCGCGAACGCGGCCATCGCCCCCTGGTGGCCGCAATGCGGCATGACTCACGCTGCATCGTAACGCTGAAGTTGACGCCCTCAACGCATGTCTATAACATGGATACATGCAAAAAATTCAGATTCTGTTTCCGGATCCCGTGATGGATCGCCTGAGGGCGGTGGCCCGCCATCAGGACCGGCCGGTCAGCGAGCTTGTGCGGCGGGCCGTCGATCGCCTGCTCGAACAAACCCCTGAACCCATGCCGAAGAGGCCGGCGGCCTTCCCGACTTTTCATGGCGGCGGTGTGCTCGTGGATGCCTCCCGGTTGAAGGACCTGCTCCACGAAGTCAACGACGAGGCCGCTCCTCGGGCCACACGCGACCGCAAGCCGCGGCGACGCAACCGCTGACATGAAGAGCCTCGACACCAACATCCTGTTGTATGCCGCCGATCAAGACTGCCGTGAGCATGCCGCAGCGATTCAACTGGTGAACAAGGCGCTGCAGTCGCCGGCCGAATGGATCTTGTCTGATCAGGTGCTCTTCGAGATGTATGCTGGCCTGCGGCATCCAGGCGTCTTTGCCAAGCCTTTGTCGGCGGCGGAAGCCGCGAAACGGGTCGCCTTTCTCCGCGACGATTCGGGTTTTGAATTCTGCTGCTACGAATTGCGTTCGTGGCCAATGGTCCGCGCCGGCCTGGCCGCGCCCGCCTTTCCACGGCGA
The DNA here is from genome assembly GCA_027486095.1 of Planctomycetaceae bacterium. GTDB lineage: Bacteria > Planctomycetota > Planctomycetia > Pirellulales > UBA1268 > RGVT01. The sequence goes on from JAIXPT010000101.1 coordinate 16,227, forward strand.
CGCACGTATGACTTCGTACTTGCAGTGACGTTGCGCGGCAACGGGGTGACAGAGTTTTACACCCGCAACACGGCGGACTTCCGTGATTCCGGCTTCCAACACCTCATAAATCCGATCGACTGACGCCCCGCTACGACTTCGTCGCGGGGAGCCCTGACGGAGCGGGGCAAGGGTGTGATTGCACATCGGCGCTCGAGCCGAACGCGGGTGCCCGGATCTCAACGGCTGCTGGGCTGCAGCAGCCCCAGGTCGAAGGCCTTGACGATCGCGCCCATGCGGTCGGCCGCGTTGAGCTTTTCGAGGATCGCCGCGATGTGAAATTTCACGGTGCGATGCGTGATCCCGAGCGTCGTGGCGATGGCGGCGGTGGTGAGGCCGTCGCGGAGCAGGTGCAAGACCTCGAGTTCACGGGGCGAGAGCGGGCCATCCTGACGGGCACGCTGCAGCGGGGCGGCGCCGGTCGAGACGCCGCAACGGATGCCCCGAGCACCGCCAAACACGCGGCGGATCGTCTCGAGCAGGGAATCGTGCTCCACGTTCTTGGCGACGTAGCCGCACGCCCCCGCCGCCATGGCGCGGTCGGCGTCGGCCGCAGCCTCCGACGACGTGAGGAACAGCACGCGTGACTGCGGCTCGGCCTTCCGCAGAAGCTTGAGCGTCTCCAGGCCGTCGAGCTCCGGCATGTAGAGATCGAGCAGGCACACGTCGGGCCGGCAGTGCTGCCACATGCGTAGGGCGGCCGCTCCCGATCCGGCCTGCCCCACCACGACCATGTCGGCCGCGGTGCGCAAGAGGCTCACGAGGCCGGTGCGAAACACCGGGTGGTCATCGACGAGCATCACACGAATTGGTGAGGAATGGAGGCTCACGGCACGGCACACCCTACGGCCCTTCGCTTGCATGCAACACTGGCCGCGCGGACAGGAGCGGCTCGGTCGGCTGTGCCGGGGCCGTGGCCGTCACGGTGGTGCCGGCCCCGGGAGCCGTCTCGACGAGAACGCCGCCGCCGAGCCGCCGCATGCGCTCGCGCATGCCCGCCAGCCCGAAATGGCCACGGGGCTCGTCGCTCGAGCCCGCAGCGAATCCGATGCCGTCGTCGTGGATGACCACGCCCACGCGGTCGTCGTCGTAGAGCGCCATGACGTCGATCGTCGTCGCCTGCGCATGCTTGAGCGCGTTGTGGATCGCTTCCTCGCCAAGGAGGAGCAAATTTCCCGAGACGATATCGGGAATATCGCGCTCGACGCCGGCCACGTGGACGACGATCCGCGGCGACTGCCCCACCTGGAGCCGGGCCGCGAGCGCCTGGAGCGCCGCGGGAAATGACCCACCCTCGAGCGGCATCGTGCGCATCGACCACACCTTTCCGCGGAGCTGGTCCACGGCATGCTCCACCATCCGCTGGGCCGTGGCGAGGCTCGCGGCGTCGGCCGGCGGCGGCTGCTCCGGGCCCTGCTGCACCGACTTGAGCTGGTAGCCGATGCCCGTGACCGTCTGGAGGACGGTGTCGTGAAGGTTGGCGGCGAGCCGGCTCCGCTCCTCGAGCGCGGCCTCAAACTCGATCTCGGCCCGCTGACGTTCCGTGATTTCGGCGGCGAGACGTTGCGACTGCACCGCCACTTCGCGGCGCAGGAGTGCGACCCAGCCGAGGGCAACTGCGAAGGCGACCGCAAGCATCCCGAGCACGGCGAGCAGCCGCCGCGGCGTCCACCACGAGGGCCGGCTGACGACGGTGATGTCGGCAGCGGACGGCACGAGCAGCGACATCCGCCCGAGTTGGGGCAGATACCCCGCGCCGGGCGGCTCGAGCTCGAACTGCACAATCCCGCGCAGCAAGAGCTCGCAGCCTGGCTCGAGCGGCGGAACCTCGGCGAGGACGTCGTCCGACAGCGTCGCCGTGAGGGATGTGTTGCCCGCGATCAGCGGGATGATTCCGCCGGCATCTGCCCGCAGGTCGCCGACGCGGGCGCGGCACTCGATCAGGCAGCCGTCGTAGTCGCCTGGCTCGGCCAGCCGTCCGCCCCGTTTGGCCGCCCGGTTGATCTCCACGATCGTGTCGGGCTGGATCACCGTCGCCGAGGGCCGGCTCGCCCGGCCGACCACGCGGACCACTGCGTTCACGATGCCGGCCGCTTGCGACAGCCCCGCCAGCACCCGCTCACGATCGAGAAAGCCGGACACCTCCACCGTGTCGCCAGGGCGGACCTCCACCTGCTCGGCTGCTTCGACACGCACGCCGAGAGCTTGTGATTGCAGATAAAAGAGTTCACCGTCCGACGCATAGCTGACGGTGCCACGGGTGCGGATGCGGTGTCGCACATCCACGCTCGGGATCAGCCTGCCCAGCCGGGCGAGCGGAATCTCCGGGGCGTCGAAGGCCGCCGTGGGGGCCGGGTCCACGACCTGCACGTCGCGAGCGCGCGGCACCATGATCGTGGGGAGCACGAACTGGCCGCGCGTCGTATAGCTCGTCGTGGCGACGCCCGTGACACGCAGCGTGGAGTCGATGACGAGCGCTGGCTCAGGAAAATCGTCACCCTTGGGAGCAATGACGCGGATCCGGCGGCCACCGGCTTCGAGGGTGATCTGCCAGCGGCCGCGTCTCTCGGACAGCCCTTGCACGACGCCTTCGATCGTGATGCGCTGGGAGTCGTCGAGGCCGCTGAACAGGCGATCGGCGGTGGTGACGGGGGCGACGGGAAACTCGATGTCGCCGGGCGGGCCGAGAGGCTGAATCACAGAGGGAATGATCTGGGGGGCGAAGGTTTGGTCGTCGCGATCCCGCACCCCCGACACCTCCACGAGCATGCCGGGCCCGAGATCCTTCCACAC
>JAIXPT010000205.1 GCA_027486095.1 Planctomycetaceae bacterium
CCGCCACCTGCGTGGCGGCCGGCGATCACCCGGTCCGCTCCAGTCCGATTCCCCTGGGAAATAGAAATCGCACTGGACCCCGAATTCTACACTCCGTACAGAACTCTGCCCGAGCCAAAGTATGATGGCGTGCCGAACATCACCACGGACCGACAGCCCGCCGAGGATTTCGCGATGTATGGAGAATTGCAGCCGTTAGGCGGGGGAGATCCGATTCCCCTTCTGAAAACGAGCCTCACCGTCGGCCGCCGCGAGAGTGCCGACATCGTGCTCCGCTTTCCGAACGTGTCTGGCACCCATTGCGAACTGTCTCTCGTAGACGGCTACTGGGTCGTCAAAGACCTCGGCAGCAGCAACGGCACCAAGGTGAACGGCAGCCGTGTGAGCGAACAGCGACTCGAGCCCGGCGACACGCTCTCGGTGGCGAAGCACGAATACGAAGTGAGTTACGAGCCGGCCAAGCTCGGCGCCACCGCCGCCCCGGCTGACAAGCCGGCGAAGGCGGATGTTTTCAGCCGCAGCCTGCTCGAAGCCGCGGGGCTCGAATCCCGCCGGTCGGCCGACGCGAAGCCCTCCGCGCGCCGCCCGCGCCGGTAGCGATCGCCGGAAAGAGCCCTGCATACCTGGGTAGCGTCGCCGCGGCAACTGTGGCCGCAGCCAGCCCCGGGACCGGCGATCCCCATAGACCCCGAGCCCACCAGCCCGACTCGCTTCTGCACGCCTTCGGAGTCAACGTCCGGCCTGTTCACGCGGGCAACCGCCCGCAGCAACACGTTTTCACGGAAGTGGTCCGCGATGAACTTTTCTGTCTTTTCGATACGGTCGTCAGCAGAGAGGAAGGTGAACAGGCCGACTGACCGATCGGGCACCTTATCGAGCTCGTTGATGTCGGTCACGCCCTCCAGTGCTGCGGGCGCGAAGAACTGCTGATCGAGCTGCTCGGCCGGCACCGAAAGTACCGCGGGCTCTACGTGCGCCGGACTGCACGCGGGGCTACGAAGGCTCTGGAAACCGTACCGTGGGCGGCCACGCCCAGCCCTTGAAGAAACGGCAGTGGGAACCTACCGGGCGATGATTCGGGCGAACTCGCGCGGCTCGTGCACATCGACTGGAGAGCTTACGAATCCCGGGCCATCACGCGTGACGATCGCATCGACGTGATGAGCAACGGCAGCGGAGATGATTATGTTGTCCTGGAAATCTGGGCCACTCCGCCCGTTTCAGGAAGAGGTCGGCAAGCACGTTGACGTCGAGAAGAACCTTCACCGGCCGCCTTGGGCTTCCTTGTGCTCCTGGATCCAGAGCTTGACAGTGTCATCTGAAGGCCCGGGCCCGGGCTGACGGAACCGGGCTATCACTTCAGCAGCTGTCGGACCACCGGCCACCTTCATCGTCCCGCTGTTCCGCTCTGCATTGGCGGCCTTCAGCCGCTCGATGAGCCGGGCACGGGCGTCCGACGGCCATTCCCGCGTGGTATTCACGATCGCGTTGATGTCTTCTGCAGAGGGCCGAATCATGGCTGATACCTCCACTCGCCCACCATAAACCGCGTTCGCGGCCAAAGGCAGTGTAATTCCGCTGGAGACGCATGGCCGGTACGTGCCACGAGGCAAGCCAAACGGCGTCGGCAGGCAAACGAGCGCCCCAGCCTTTCCGCTCGGGGCTTGCGTTGGGGAAAGCATGCAGGCTGCTACACTTTTGGTATGACGCACCGGCGGAAGTTTCGGGTCGAACTGCGGAAGAATCGTTCCGCCCGGCGGCGCAGCGGCGACCTCACCCGCCGCGTGGCCGGCGATCTCGACGCGGCGGGTGACCTCGCAGCCGGGGAACGTCTCTCCGGCAAGGGCGACCTCACCCGCAAGCGCACGGTCGTCGTCGAGCAGGCCGAGCCGCGGGCCCTCGACGGCCGGCTCGACGGCCTGACGGTCGAACCGGCGCCCGCCGGCACGCTGCGCGGGCGGGTGCTCCACGTGCAGGGCCTCGAAAGCGTGGTGCTCCATCCCGACGGCTCGACGGTGCGGTGCATGACCAGGCGACTCCTCAGGACGCTCTCCACCGACCAGCGCCACCCCGTCGCGGCCGGCGACTGGGTGCAGTTTCGCGGGGCCGGGCGCGACGGCGTGATCCATGCCATCGAGCCGCGCCGCAATTCGCTCTGTCGTTCGAGCCGGGGCCGGCGGCACGTGATCGTGGCCAACGTCGATCAGGTGCTGATCGTCGGCAGCGCCGCGCAGCCACATCTCAAGCCGGGCCTCATCGACCGGCTGATCGTGGCCGCCGAGGCGAGCGGAATCCGCCCGTTCGTGTGTCTCAACAAGGCCGATCTCGTGCCGACCGCGAGCCTCGTGCCGCTGGCGGGCGTGTATGCCCGGATGGGCTACGCCGTGGTGCTCTGCTCGGCCGCCACGGGCCTCGGCATCGAGCGGCTGCGGCGCGAGCTCGACGGCCGCGTGACGGCGGTGGTGGGCCAGAGCGGCGTCGGCAAGTCGTCGATCTTGAACGCCCTCGCCCCGGACCTCGGGCTGCGTGTCGGCGAGGTCAGCCGCG
>JAIXPT010000013.1 GCA_027486095.1 Planctomycetaceae bacterium
CGGCTCAAGATCCAGCCGCACGCCGCCCCGGCCGTGATCGACGAAGACGAAGACGAAGACGAAGACCAAGATGACGAGGCCGACCACGAGGAGGCCTTCGAAGACGACTTCGAAGACGACTTCGAAGACGACGAGATCGAAGCGGACGACGCCGAAGCCGAAGCCGACGACCTATAGGTGCAGATTGTTCAATCTGCACTGCGGCTCGAGTGGGCGGGCCACCCGCCGTGCGTTGCGCTGTAAGTAATTGCCCAGGATCGAGTTGCGCGCAGGACGGCCCCTGTCCCGCGGCACGGTCTTGCGGGCCTACGATTTCGCGAACCGCGACGAGGCCGCCGCCGCAGCCCGCGAGGGGCGGAAGCCGTCCCGGCCGGCTTACAAGTGGAGCAATGAATCCCGGGCCGCGAAACGCAAGTCGCGGGGTGCGTGGCTGCAGTTGGAGCCTGTGGCGCCCGCAGGAGCGTGCGCCGCAGGCCTCCTGAACCACTGGCCGGCGCTTACGTCGCGGTCGATGGGCATGCCCCCGATTCGGTTGCTCGGGCCGCCCCATTTGGGGTGTATTCAGAGCCTTGCGACTGGCTGGTGGCAAACCGCTCCGTCCCGCGGATAGTGTACGGCCGTTTACCCACGCCGTCCACCTGCCGGTCTGCCCATGGTCGCCGCGGTCACAGGGTTTCCCGGGCGAAGCCGACGCCGCCCGCACGGAGGGCCCGCGGCGTCCCGCCGTTACGAGCGCCGTCGCCCCGAGAAGACGCCGCTCCACAAGATCATCTCCGAGAACCTCGAGAGCTGGCTCGAGTGGCGGGAAGCCGCCGAACGGCCCGTGCCGGGATACGTCCAGGACGAGCTCCGCGGCTATCTCGAGTGCGGGCTGCTCTGCTTCGGCTTCGCCCGCGGCCGGTGCACAACATGCGGCCAGGGATTCGTCGTGGCATTCTCCTGCAAGGGCCGCGGCGTCTGCCCGTCCTGCAACGGCCGCCACATGGCCCAGACGGCGGCGCATCTCGCCGATCACGTCATCCCGCCGGTGCCCGTGCGGCAGTGGGTGATCTCCGTGCCCAAGCGATTGCGGGGCATGCTTGCCGACCGACCCCGGGCCGTCGCCGCCGTCACGAAGATTTTTCTTGACGAGATCGAGCGGACTCTGAACACGGCCTCCGGTGTCACCGCTGCTGCCGACACACCGAGTGCTTCCCGCCCGAGGCTCGGTGGCATCTCTTTCTTGCACCGCTTCGGTTCGGCGCTCAACCACCACGTGCACCTGCACGCGTGCGTGACCGACGGCGTCTTCAGACCGGCTGCTGCCGCAGCAGGGTGTGATGCCCCGCCGACGTTCCTGCCGGCCCGGCCGATCACGCAAGCCGATCTGGCCGCGCTCACCGAGCGGGTGCGCCGTCGGGTGATCCGCTGGTTTCGCTTGCAGCGACTGCTCGCCGCCGCCGCCGCCGCCGACATGCTCACGTGGGAGAACAGCGGGTTTTCAGTCGATGCCAGCGTCCGGATCACGCTCGTCGACCGCGATGTGCCGAGCTATTTTAAGAGTCTGGAACATCTCCTGAGATACTGTGCCCGGCCCCCCTTCGCCCTGCAGCGACTCTCCGTGATCCGCGGCCCAGACGGCCGGATCGCCCGCATCCGTTACGTGCTGCCCAGACACAAAGCGGCCAACTGGGTCGGCCCCGGCCGCAGCCGCAAGTCCACGCGGCCGGGAGCCAATGGCGTCGTCGAGCTCACGCCGTTTGAGTTTTTGGACCGGCTCGCCGATCTCGTCCCGCCGCCGCGGAAGCACCGGCACCGGTATCACGGGGTGTTTGCCCCGAATCACAAGCTCAGGTCCGCCGTCACGGCATTCGCGATCGGGAACATCGGCAAGCGGAGTGACGCTGGGCATGCGGGCGAGGCGCATGCCACGGGCTGCTGCGATACTCAGGCGAAGCCCCGCTCGCACGACACCTCGCGGATTGCCTGGGCGAAACTCATTGCCCGGGTGGGGGAGGAGTTTCCACTCGAGTGCCCGAACTGCGGTGGCGACATCCGGCTGATCGCGTTCATTACGGAGCTGGGCCCGATTCGGAAGATCCTCACACATCTGGGCGAACCGCTGGAGCCGCCGTCCGTCTCACCGGCCCGGGGCCCGCCCACCGACTGGGGAGAGTTCGTGCAGGTCCATGACGACCGGGCAATCTTTCAGGGACGGACAGACGAGCTGCCCGTGATCGACATCCACAGCCTCTGACCGGCGTCGGACGCGAGGCGTCGAAGCCCCGGGGAACGGCCGACTGGGACGCGGTCTGCGCAGCCGCCAGAAAAACGCCACCGAAGCGGGTGCGAGGCGTTTCGAGAAACCCGCTCTGGACGCCCGGGCCGCTCCTCCCGGAGCTCACGAGTCGCTTATCAGCCGGAAGACCGGTGCGGAGGTGCCATTGACCGGGCTATCCTTTATCCTTTGGAAGGTACTTTTCACGGGTTAGTTTGAGTTTGGCGGGCGCCGTATCGTCCACGCACGCGCGCACGAGGGCGATGAGTTCGGGAATGTTGTCGTGGGACCAGACGCCCTGATGCTGGCTGGGTGTGCGCGCCTTGTCCAGGTGCGCCAAGGCTGGTTTGGCTGCGGGACCGATCCGGCAGAGGGCCAGCAGTGTTTCGTTGCGGATGATGCGGCTCTCGTGGGCCAGCAGCGCAATCAACACCGGCAGCGCCGGCTCGGCTTGGCCCAAACCGCACAACGCCTCCGCGGCCGTCAGACGCACGTCCGGCGACGAATCTTTCAAGGCGGCGAGCAGAGTTTCCGCGGCCGGCGCGGCCTTGTCGCGCAACGCCAGCAAACCAATCGCGCCCCAGCGACGGATCGCCGCGTCATCTGCCTTCAGCAACTCGCGCAACTGTGGAATCGCTGCCGGGTCGCGGCGGTTGGCCATGTTGGCGGCGTCGAGTAGTTGCCGGATCGGATTGCGCGCGGGGTCGGCGCCCATTTGCAGCGGGGAATCTTTTGCGGAGCGGACGTAGAGTTCGTATTGCGACAACAGGCCGAGGTCGCGGTTCTCCACCATCCAACGCTCGCACTCGGCCCGCAGCCGTTCGAGCGTCTCCTTGTGTTGCGGGTCGCCGGCGAGGTTGTGCATCTGGGCCGGGTCGTTGGCGGCGTCGTACAATTCCTCGACCGGTTTGGTGCGACGGAAGAAACAAGCCTGCCGGGTGTCGGCCTTGAGTTTGCCGGCGGCGGCGGCCTGCCGCCATTCGTCGAGCATGTGCGGGGCTTGTTGCCAACTGTATTGAATCGCGTCCCAGCCGATGTGCGGCATGAAGTTGCGGATGTAATGGAACCGCGCGTCCCGCACCATGCGGCTGGTATCGAAATCCGCGCTGTCGTGGAAATCGCGCGCAGCAAACAGATACTGGCGCGGCGCGCCGGCCTTGGGACCGAGAAACGCGCTGCCCTGCATGGAGCCGGGAATCGTGACACCCGCCAGCGAGAGCATGGTCGGCGCGAAATCGAGGAAACTCACGAGCCGGTCGGTAGCGCTGCCGGGCGCCGACGGTGCGAGGTGCGCCCATTTTTTCGGGAAGCGAATGATCAACGGCACGTGCGGGCCTTGGTCCCAGAGCCAGACTTTGCCGCCGGGGATGCCGTGGCCGTTGTCGCCGAAGAACAAGACGATCGTGTCGTCGGCCAGGCCATCGTCAGCGAGCATTTTCAACAACGCGGCAAACTGTCCGTCCATTTGCGTGATGCGGTCGTGGTACGCGGCCCAAATCTCGCGTACCGCCGTGGTATCGGGGTGATACGGCGGCACGCGGACCTTCGCCGGGTCGTGAACGCGCGCCGCTGCTGGCCGGGCGCGTTTGGCTTTGGCGTCTTTCTCGCTGCCCGGCGGACGTTGCCCATACTGGCTCTGGTGCGTGCAGGCGAGGTTGATCTGGCCGAAGAACGGCTGGCCGGCGGCGCGCTGGCGCCACTCGATGTCTTTCGAGCCGATCTTGTCCCACGGTTTGTCTTTCGGCTCGAAGTTGTAATCGAGCTTGGCGGTTCCGCCGCGGCTGCCGTTGAACGTGTAATAGCCCGCCGACTTCAGCAAGGCCGGGAAACATTGCACCAACCCCGGGTCCACCCACATCTTGCCGCGATGCTGAAAGGTGCCGAGCCGCGTCGGATAAACTCCCGTGGCCAACGTCGACCGGCTGGGCGAGCAACACGGATGAACGGAAAAACAGTTTTGGTAGCGCACACCTTCGACGGCAAACCTGTCGAGATTCGGCGTCACCGCATCGGGATCGCCGTAACAGCCAAGGTTCGGACAGATGTCCTCCGCCGTGATCCAAAGGATGTTCGGCTGGCCCTGCCCGGCAGGCTTGTCAGTGGCGCACAGTTTCGCCAACGGCGCCAGCAGGAGGGCAGTGAGGAGTGTGAAGGTGTGTTTCATGGTGTGATGGCCTCGATGATCATCAGGTGACCGCCGTTGGGTTCCATCGCGATGGAGATAATGGTTTTGGAGGTCACGCTCTGTTGCGTGTGCACCGCTTTGCGACCGCCGGGGGTGTCGCTGTAGATGCTGGCCCGGTAGGTTTGGCCGGGGGCGAGGAAGTTCAGCGGGTATTGATACCCAGCGGCGCGCGGGCCGGACATGCTGGCGATGTACCAGTTGACGCCGCGGCGCCGGGCGACGGTGACGTACTTGCCGATGTCGGTGGTCACCTTGATTTCATCGGTCAGGCCGGGCATTTTTTCGGCGAACTCGATCTCCGCACCGCCTTCGCCGCCGGGGGACCACTGTTTCATGCCGGCGCGAACCGAGGCCCGGCCGAGAAAGACACCCATCATGGCGACTTGGTGGCAATGGGTCTTCGAGTTCTTGTAAATCTGCGGGGTGTAATCGAACGAGCCCATGATGCCGCGCGTGAACGGCAGCATGATGTCGTGCAGCGACTTGATTTCGGGCGCGATCGACGGCTCCGCTTCTTCACCGGCAACGCCTTCGACATTCACGAGGTTGGGATAGGTCCGGCAGAGGCCGTATGGGAGAAAGGCGTCGTGGATCACGGCGATCAGTTTGTGTTCCGCCGCTTTCTTGACCATGTACGCAATGTTCCGCTCGTTCTGCTGCGATGACGGCGGCACAAACCCCGGCTTGACCCCGGCCAGGCCCCATTTCTCGTAACAGGCGAACACGTCGTCAATCGCATGTTCGCCGCCAAACTCCTTCAGCAGCGCGCCGCGGACATAGAGACAAAGGCCGATGGGACGTTTCAGGCTCTTGCCGTAGGCGGTGATGGCCGGGATGTCCAAGTCCACGAAGTTGCCGCCTTGGAAAGAGTGCGGCCGGAACGGGACATAGCCCTTGGCGGGTTTCATCAGGCCGCCCTTCACGTTGTCCCGCCATTCCGGGTGATCCTTCCAGAACGGTCCCTTGTTCTTGTCGAAGTTGGCGATTTCCTCCGGCGTCCACTTCGTCTCGGCGCCCGACCATGAGTGATCGATTTCCAGGTAATCGAAATTGTGGGCAGAGGCAAAATCCATCAGCTTCTTGATTTCATCCGTCACCATCCGACAGTTGTAAACTTGACAGATGGCCTTGCCCGGCTTGATCCACGACGTGTCCGCAGTCGCGCACGGCGGATTCAGGTTTTCAATCAGGTACCGGTTCTCCACTAACTTGCCTGCCGTTGCCCCGATGACCATCGCCTGCCACGATGTCTTGAAAGGCAGCGTCCCTGACGCCGCAGAATGCATCCCGGCTACGATTGTGTTCGGCGTTTCCTTCTTCCCGCTCCACGACACCACGGAGAAATCCGCCCGGTCCGCATCCGTCAACGACACGAAATTCCCAGCGCCCACCGCCACGGTCACGGCCCCTTCGCTCTTCTTCAACGTCGCAATCGTCGCGTTGCCGTACTGATAATCGCGGGCGCTGTAAATCACATGGTCCGCGCCGAACTTGAACTCCGTCAGCAGTTTCTTGACGATCACCTCTTTGATGCCCGGCTGTTGCGGAAACACATACCGCACCGCCACACCCTCGTTGTAGGCCCGCAGCACCACGTTCATCAGCCGTTTCGTCGCGGCGGTCTCCTGCAACTTCAACGTCAACTCATTGTAGTGGTCCCTCACCTCACTCAAAAAACCCCAGACCGGTTTCCAAGTCGTATCGCTTGCGGCCGTTTCCGTCCCGGCCAGTGTGCACGTGCCGCAGAAATTCTCCAGCCCCGTCTCAACGCCCAGCAGTCCGTCCCGGATAATCTTGTTGTCGCCAAAACCGACACTCCAAACTGGCCGTCCTTCCTTCAGTTCCACGGCCACGACCACCTTCCCATCCGGCGACCGCACCGTCTCCGCCGCCCTTGCCACACTGACGGAGGCGAGGACCACCAAGAGTAATTGTTTCATCATATTTATCTCCCTGAATCATCTGTGCGGGGTAATGTCGTAAATCTCATTCCTCCGCTTTGTCTAGGTTGGCAACCTAATCCGGCAGTGTTTTGATGCGGATGTTTTTGTACCAAAGTTCTTGCGGCGGGCCGCTGTGAGTCTGGAGACCGAAGATGCCGGTTTGCGAAATTCGGTCGTCCGGTTCCGTGTAATCTACCGTCGGTGTGCCATTGAACCAAAGCTGGATGTGCCGCCCTTCGGCGCGGATAACGTAGTTGTTCCAGTCGCCTTTGTGGACGAGTTTTTCGTTGGCGAATGGATCGCCCGCCAGAATTTTGTTGCGACGAGAGTTGTCGAACAGGCAACCCCAGAACTTGCCCGGGTCGAATTTGAACACACCTAGGTCCGCCTGATAGCCCTTCACCTGTGTGCTTCCAGTGCGAGAACTGCGAAACTGGATGCCGCCGTTGACTTCCTCGCCGCGTGTGGCCAGAGCCTTGAATGCCAGGCGCAGTTCGAAGTTCGTGAACCCGTTGACGGTACAGAGATACTCGCTGGCTCGAATCGATTCCGAGCGACTGCCTCCGACGAGAGCCCCATCCTCAATGCGCCACACTTTGGCGTTGCCTTCCCAGCCGTTGAACGTCTTGCCGTCGAACAGCGGTACAAATCCATCAGCGTCCTTTTCGGTCGAAGCAACATCCCGCCATCCCGACGAATCCTTCACATTCGGTCCAGGAATCGGGCCGATGTAAGTTTCTCTTTTCGGTTTCCTCGCGGGCGTCGGCGCCGCCTGCGCAACGGAAAACCTGTTCGGCTCAATGCCCGCAGCCTTCACGTGGGCGGCGACACGCTCGGCCGTGAGCGCCGTCTTGTAGATCGTCACCTCGGCCATCTGCCCGTCGAGGTATTTGCCGTTGAGGAACGGATCGCCGCCGATCTGGATCGGCCGATCATTGGTGATTGCGCCGCCGCTGTCTTTGCCGGTCGCGACCAGCACACCATCGACGTAGAGCCGGTTCTGACCTTCACTGGTGCGGGTCCAAATCACGTGGTGCCATTGGCCGTCGTTGAGATTCGGCGGCGATGCGTAAACAGCGTCAGTCCCCGATTTGGGCCCCACTCGAACACTCACGGAGCCGTTATCGCCTCCGATGATTGTCCAGTCACTCGAGCCTGCGCCTTTTGTCCCTTTCGTCACCAGCGTGGCGCTGCCCGGCCAGCCTGCCACCGGCCAGGGCTGCGTCGAGCAAAACCAACATTCGACAGAGATGGTGTCCAGTGCAAAGTCCGCGTGATTCGCAACCTCGACGAACGCGTTCCGGCCGTCAAACTTCGCCGTCTGGCCTCCAATCCCGGGCACACTGGCCGCAACGGTTGTGTTGCCGTGATAGACTCCGGGATGTTGCTTGGTCTCGTCCTTGGCGACAGCCCTGTCGCCGCTGGCCGAATCCTGAAATCGCCACCAAGCGACCGGGCCATCCTTCAACACTTCCTCGGCATAGTCCGCCCGTGCATCGGAAACGACCGCACCAGCAAAACCCACCAGAGCCAGCCAACCAGCGAAAAACGTTCTTTTATTTATTATTCCCACGTTTCTTTTCATTGGGGTTGTTTTCATCGATGTTCCTTTCTTCGGAAACAGGAGACAGGCATTTGCGAATTCATATTCACTCCATGATGCGGTGCATGATTATTTCTCCCAATCATCAGTTCGGAACGGCGATGCCGGGATGCCGTGTTCGTCGAACAGGCTCACCGTCGGCCAACTCTCCCATGCGTACCGTACCGCTACTGGCTTCAGCACGTCAGAATTGCTGACGACCACCGTGTTCCCACGAATCACCGCCGTTGCCGGCACGAACTTGCGGTCCTCACCGGCAATCGTGAATCCACCGCCGATCTTCTTGAGCGCGCCACCGGTGAACCGCACGATCATGTTCGCGCCGTCCACCGTAAAGCCGTCGTACAACGGCCCGCAGCCGGTCACTTTCTCGCCGTAAATCAGCCGTCGCGCTTCCAACGCGAGCCGTTCGCCAATCGGTTTCTTGTCGGCGGGATGAATGTTGTCCTTCTCGCCGTGATCAATCGTCAGGACGAAGCCGGCGTTCTTCGTTTGCCGGAACACGACAAGTTGGGATTCGCGCAGCATCGGCCAGCCTTGCGCTTCGTGTGCCGGAAGTTGGACGATGAGAAACGGCATCTCCGGGTTGCCGCACGACTCCCGCCAGCTCCGAATCAGCACCGGTAACGTCTCACGGTAGCCAAAACTGCCGGTACCGGCGTTGTGCTCGCCTTGGTACCAGACGATGCCGCGCTTGCCGTACCGGATGACCGGCGCAATCGCGCCGTTCCAGTCGGAAGACGGATACCCGCCGTCCACCTTCGTCCGTTTGATGCCGCTTTCGTAAAATTTTCGGCCAGCCTCGTACGACAGCAACGCTTCCTTCGGCATCTTGATCTGCGCCATCCCGCCGGCATGGGAAGCGCGTACGATTCCAATCGGCACGTTCAGGTGTTGGTGAAGCGACCGTGCAAAATAAAATGCTATCGCCGAGTAACTCGCGTTCTTCTCCGGCCGAAGCGAATCCCAAACGCAAGTCGCCGGGACATCCTCCTGCGGTGTCGCGTGGAATTGCCCCCATGGCACCGCAAAGATGCGCACCGACGGGAGCGTGGTGTTCTTGATGTCGTCCGTCGTGCCGGGGAACCGTTTGCAGGAGTCCATCGAACTCGCCGCGTTCGACTGCCCGGACACTTGGAACACATCGCCGACGAGAACGTCGTGAAGCGTGATGCGGGAAACGTGAAGGTCGCGCGGCGTTGCGCTGGCCGGTAGCGGGTCGAGCATGGTCGTCCACTTACCGGCAGCGTCGGCTTTCACCGATTTCGTCTGTCCGGCAAATTCGACCCGGACTTCTTCGCCGGGATCGGCCCAGCCCCAAATCGGCACCGGCTGGTCGCGTTGGAGAATCATGCCGTCGGAGAAAATGCGCGGCAGGTGGGTATTCCCCGGGTTCTCGGCAGCACCGGCAAGGACACCGGTTGCCGCCCAGAAGAGTAGGTGTGATCGTCCGGGCTTTTTGGTGACCTTGATGCTGGCGAGTTCACGATTGGCGTCTGGGGCGACATCGAGTGCGTGAATGTTGTGGTGATTGGGTTCCCGCATTTTGTTGGTCGGTCCCCACTTGGCCAGATCGCGGACGACATAACAGAAAGCCGGTTTGTTGGCGGGGATATCGGTGAAGTAATCGGGGATGGTGACGGCACGCGTCTCCGATGTGCCGTCGGCATAAACGAGAGCAATCTCGACCTGCGAGCCACCTTCAGCGCTGGTCGGCGGGCTGCGAGAGCGCATGGTGCCGCGAGAACAGATACGAAAACGACATGCAGGCGCCGGAAACAAGCCCAGCCGTGATGCCCAGCCACGTGGTGCCGTCGGCGAGAAAGGTTCTC
>JAIXPT010000211.1 GCA_027486095.1 Planctomycetaceae bacterium
CTCACCTTGCCCGTGACGCGGTCGTCGAAGCGGACGCCGATCGCGAGCAGCAAATCGGCCTGATCGACGGCGTAATTCGCATACACGCTGCCGTGCATGCCGAGCATGTCGAGCGAGAGCGGATCGGTGCCGGGATACGCGCCCAGGCCCATGAGCGTCATCGTGACGGGGATGCCCGTCTTGCGGACGAGCTCGCGGAGCTCGTCGGAGGCGTCGCCCGTGATCACGCCGCCGCCGGCGTAGATCACCGGCCGCTTGGCCCGCTTGATCGCGGCGGCCACCTGGGCGATCTGCTCCGGCTGCACCGCCCGCGGCTCGGGGCGATAGCCGGGCAGATTCATGGGCACGTCGTAGTCGGGCTCGAGCTGCGTGACCTGGATGTTCTTGGGGAGATCGACGAGCACCGGGCCGGGCCGGCCCGTCGTGGCGATGTGGAATGCCTCCTTCATCACGCGGGCGATGTCGGCGGCGTCGGTGACGAGATAATGATGCTTCGTGATCCCGCGGCACACCTCGACGATCGGCGTCTCCTGGAAGGCGTCGGTGCCGATCACGCTCGTGCCCACCTGGCCGGTGAGGGCGATCATGGGCACGCTATCCATCTTCGCATCGGCGATGGCCGTGACGAGGTTCAAGGCGCCGGGGCCGCTCGTGGCCATGCACACGCCCGGCTTGCCGGTGGTGCGGGCATAGCCCTGGGCGGCGAACGCGCCCCCCTGCTCGTGCCGCGGCAGGATCGTGCGGATGCGATCCTTGGCGTGGGTGAGCGCCTGGTGGAGGGGCATGCTCGCGCCGCCGGGATAGGCGAAGAGCACGTCTACTCCGTGGCGGATCAGCGACTCGACGACCACATCCGCCCCGGAGACGAAACCGGTGGACGATGCGGGGCGGGAGGCTGTGGCCATGGGAAGGGCTCCTGGGAGGTGCAAAAACTGTCCCCCAACCATACCCGATAAAAACGCCCCGGAAAAACGCCCGCCGCACCCCGGCGGCCTCTGGACTGGGCCCTCAGTGCGGCCCACAATCCTTCCTCTGGCCCGGTGTCATGCCGGGGGCGGTCGAGGCTCGATTTTCCCGGGCAGCGAAAGGGCGGACGCGTGAATGGCGGGCGGATGACGTGGGCGATGAGAGGGGTCGCAGGGCTCGCGGTGAGCTGCGGGGCCGGGCTTGGGGCTCATGTGTGGGATGGCTGTGGGGCGAGCGCGCGGGCCGACGACTGGGCCCAGTGGGGCGGCGGCCAGCGGCGCAACCTCGTGTCGCACGAGACGGGCATTCCGGCGACCTTCCATCCCGGAAAGAAAAAGCGCGACCGCCTCGGCTTCGATGCCGCCACGGCGAAGAACGTGCGCTGGATGGTGCGGCTGGGGAGCGAAAACTACTCCGGGCCCACCGTCTCGAAGGGCCGGGTGTATGTCGGCACGAACGACGAAGACCTCGACGACCCTCGGTTTCGCTCCACGCGTGGCGGCGTGCTCATGTGCCTCGACGAGAAGACGGGCGAGCTGGTGTGGCGGCTCGTTGTGCCGCGGCTCGAGATCGACCGCGCGCTGGTGAGCGAAGACTTCGACGACATGAACCTCGGGATCTGTTCGTCGGCCACGGTGGACGGTGGCAAGCTCTACGTGGTGACCAACCGCTGCGAGGTGGTGTGCCTCGATGTCGATGGCCTGGCCGACGGCAACGACGGGCCGTTTCGCAGCGAGGCGTCGTTCAGCGTGCCCGGCGGGGCCGACCCTGTCGCCCTCGGCCCGCGCGACGCCGACGTGGTGTGGCGGTTCGACATGATCCGCGAGCTGCCCGTGTTTCCGCACGACGCCGCGAATTGCTCGGTACTCGTGGTGGGGCGGCACCTTTACGTGGGCACGGCCAACGGCGTGTATGACGGCAAGGTGGTGCTGCCCACGGCAGCGTCGCTGATCGTGCTCGACAAGGAAACCGGCAAGCTGCTCGCCCGCGACGACGGCACGATCAGCGCCGACGTGTTTCATGGACAGTGGTCGTCGCCCACGATCCTCGATTCGCCGCGCGGCCAGCGGATCGTGTATGGCGGCGGCGACGGCCGCTGCCACGGGTTCGTGCCGCTCGCGGCCGACGTGAAGCCGGGCAAGACGCCGACGATCCTCGAACGCGACTGGCTCTTCGATTGCAACCCGCCCGGCTACCGGGCCCGGGGCGACATCCCGATCGATTACTGGGCGCTCGTGCGCGGGAAGGCCACCTCGGTGGATGAGACGGGGCTCGTGGTCAGCCCCAACGAGATCATCGCTTCGCCCGTCGTCGTGGGGAATCGCGTGTATGTGGCGATCGGCCAGGATCCGGTGCACGGCCCCGGCCGCGGGGCGCTCTCGTGCTTTGCCGTGGACGGCACCGATGAAGGGGCCGAAGTGCGGAAGGTGTGGCAATACACGGGCATCGGCCGGGCGCTTTCGACCGTGGCGGTGGACGACGGGCTCGTGTATGCCGCCGAGTATGCGGGCAAGGTGCACTGCCTCGATGCCGACACGGGCGACCTCGTGTGGTTTCACGACACGCAGGACGAGATCTGGTCGTCGCCGCTCGTGGTGGATGGCAAGGTGTATGTAGGCAGCCGCAAGGCCTTCACCGTGCTGGCCGCGGGCCGGCAGAAGAAGACGCTCGCCGTGCTCAAGCTCGGCTCACCGGTGTGGTCGATCCCCTGCGCCGCCAACAAGACGCTGTTCGTGGCCTCGCAGCGCAACCTATGGGCCGTGGAAGAGCAGGGGGAAATGCGGCCGTAATCACGCGACGGCTCGGCTATAATCCGAGCGAGTGGCACGAAAACCCACACGGCCGGCCGGGCGGTTGCCCGGCCTGGCCGACACGCTCGATGCACATGGCGGGTTTGCCGAGGTGGTCGCCAGCCTCCGCGCGGGGCATGGTGGCACGATCGGCGGAACCTGGGGATCGGCGTCTGCGCTCACGGCGGCGGCGCTCGCCGGAAAGCTCGCCGAGATGGCGGACGATGATCCGGGCGTGCTCGTGGTCGTGCTGCCCCATGCCGACGAGGCCGATTCTTTTGCCGGCGATCTCGCGCTCTTCACCACGCAGCTGGTGGCACTCCTGCCCGCGCTCGAGAGCCTCGACGACGAATCGCTCGCCGACGACCCGGCATCGGCCGAGCGGCTGGCCGTCGTCAAGCGGCTGACGAGCCACGAACGACCGCCGGAGCGGAGTCCCCCGGCTTCCGCCGGGGGCTTCATGACACCACACGAAGCCCGGAGCGGCAGCGACGGGACGCGGGCCCCCCACGAAGCCCGGAGCGGCAGCGACGGGACTCCGGGCAGGCGTCACACCACGTGCCCGGCGATCGTGGTCACGAGCATCCAGGCGCTGCTCGCGCCACTCGCCGACCCGCGCGAGATCGAGGCCAGCACGCGGCGGCTCGCCGTCGGCGGCCGCCTCGATCCCCTCGAACTGGCCGAC
>JAIXPT010000384.1 GCA_027486095.1 Planctomycetaceae bacterium
CATCGCGATCTTCCTCGGCCGCACGGTGAAGTTCGACAATGCCACGAACCTGTTCGTCGGCGACGACGAGGCCAACCGGCTGCGGTCGGAGGCCTTGCGGGAGCCATGGAGAGCATGAACGGAGCCTTGCCGATGCATCTGAAAGCCTGTGGAGCCGCCGCCGTGCTGGCTCTCGCGGTATGGGCGTGCCATCCCGCCCGCGCGGCCGAACCGCTGCCTGCCGAGGCCGAACTGATCGCCGTGCTTCGTTCCGACGCAAGCGAGGCCGACAAAGCGCTCGCCTGCAAGAAGCTCGCCATCAAGGGATCGGCCGCTGCGGTCGGTGAGCTCGCGACGCTGCTTGCAAACGAGCGGCTCGCCTCGTGGGCGCGGATTCCCCTCGAGGCGATTCCCGGCCCCGAGGCCGAGGCCGCCCTGCGCACGGCCGCCGGCTCGCTCTCCGGGCGGCTGCTGGTGGGGGTGATCAACTCCCTCGGCGTGCGGCGCGACGCCGCGGCCACGGGCCTGCTCGAAGCCCGGCTGGCCGATGCCGATGCGGATGTCGCGGCGGCCGCCGCCGCGGCCCTCGGCAAGATCGGCACGCCCGCGGCGGGTGCGATTCTCGCCCAGCGACTGGCGCTCGGCGGCGCACAGCTCGACGACATCGCCCAGGCGACGATCGTGTGCGCCGAGCGGCTCCTCGCCGCTGGCGAGGCGGCGGAGGCGGCCAGGCTCGCCGACGCCGTGAGGATGGCCAAGGTATCGGAGCAGCGGCAGGCCGAGGCCACGCGCGGGCTGATTCTGGCCCGTGGCCAGGAGGGCATCCCGCTGCTTCTCGAAACGCTGCGCTCGCCGTCGCGCCGCCTGGCGAACATCGGCCTGTTCACGGCCCGTGAACTGCTCGACGGGCCCGCAGCCGGCGACGTCGATGTGGCGCTCGTGGAAGAGATCACGCGGCTGGCCGGCGGTGGCAACGCGGCGCAGGCGGCGCTCGTCGTGAAGGTGGTGGCCGACCGTAATGCCGACGGCGGCGCACCGGCCGGCCTGCAGGCGGCGGTGCTGCGCTGGGCGGCGAGCGGCCCGCAAGCAGTGCGGCTGGCGGCGCTCGATGCGATCGGCCGGATCGGCGATGCCTCGGCCGTCGATCCACTCGTGGCGCTCGCCTCCGATGCGGCCGTCGCCGATGCCGCGCGGCTGGCGCTCGTGGCCCTGCCCGGTGAATCGGTCAACCGCGTCGTGATCGGGCGGCTCTCGGGCGCGGATGCGACGCTGCAGCCGATCCTTGCGCAGGTGATCGGCGCTCGGCGGATTCCCGCCGTGGCACAGCTGCAGCCGCTCGTGGCGAGCGCGGATCCGGTGGTGCGGGGGGCGGCGCTCGAGGCTCTGGGCAACGTCGTCGATCTTGCGAATCTCGGGCTGCTCGTCGATGCGGTGGTGAAGCCGCGCGACGCGGCCGAGGCCGAGACGGCGCAGAAAGCGCTGCGCACCGCGTGCGTGCGCATGCCCGATCGCGACGCATGTGCCGAAAAATTGGCCGCCGCGGTGGCAACGGCAGCGGGTGACACGAAAGCGAAGCTGCTCGATGTCGTGGGCGAAGTCGGCGGTGCGAAGGCGCTCGCCACGGTGAAAACTGCAGCGCTCTCGGGCGACGAGCCGCTCGCCGATGCCGCCACGCGGCTGCTCGGCAAGTGGATGACGGCCGATGCGGCGCCGGTGCTGCTCGAGCTCGCGGCCGCACCGATCGGCGAGAAGTTTCAGACGCGGGCGATCCGCGGCTATATCCGCATCGCGCGGCAGTTCGCGCTCGCCGATGCCGAGCGGGCCGAGATGTGCCAGCGGGCCCTCGCCGCGGCGAAAGACGTGGCCGACCGCAAGAGCGTGCTCGAAATCCTGCCCCGGTATCCGAGCCCGGCGATGCTCGCCGTCGCCGATCAGGCGACGAAGCTCCCTGGGCTCGAGGCCGAGGCAAAGGCTGCCGCCGCCGCGATCCGGGCCAAACTCCCCAAGTAGGACAGGCTTCAGCCTGTCGCGCAATCCGTACAACAGGCTTCAGCCTGTCGCCCAACCCGTAGGACAGGCTTCAGCCTGTCCCCATCTCCCCCGGGCCGCGTCATGTTCCGCACCGCCGTCGTCTGCCTCGCCTTTGCCTCCGGTGCCGCATGCCTGGCGGCCGACGTGGCGTTTGAAAAGCAGACGCTTACCGAGCGGTTCGTCGCCGAGGGTTGCGACATGGCCGACTTCGACCGCGACGGCCACCTCGACGTCACGGCCGGCAACACGATCTGGCACGGGCCGGATTTCAGACGGCAGACCGAGTTCACGCCACCCGCCAACAATCCATCCGGCCCCACGAAAACGCCCTACGACCCGGCCAAAGGTTACTCCGACTACTTTCTCGCGTATGCGCACGATTTCACCGGCGACTCGTGGCCCGACATCCTGGTCTATGGTCTGCCGGGCGAGGCCGCCCACCTGTTCGTAAACCCTCAGGGGAAGGCCGGCCACTGGGCGAAGCATGCGATCTTCGACGTGGCCGACGGCGAATCGCCCGACCTGAAGGACATGAATGGGGATAGCCGCCCCGAACTGCTCGTGCACTCGAGCGATTTCGAGCAGCCGAAGAATGCACAGGCGGGTGGCCAGCTGGGGTTCGCCGAGATCGACTGGACGCAGCCGCTCGGGAAGGCGCGGTTTCGCCCGATCACGCCCAAGTCGCCAGAAAACGACAAGAAGTATTTTCGCTACACGCACGGCTACGGTGCCGGC
>JAIXPT010000118.1 GCA_027486095.1 Planctomycetaceae bacterium
ATTCGACAGAGCTGGAGCTCCGTCGCTACGTCCGGGCCAGGCCTGGAGGGCCGGATGACTTCCAGCCGACGGAGTCGGCCAAGCGAAAATCGGCACGACGCCGATGTTTCGCGTACAGCACGAGCTGGAGCTCCGTCGCTACAGGAGCACGTCGGCCCAGAGGGCGTCGGAGACGAGCAGGCCGGCCCGCGTGAGCCGCACGCGCGAGCCGTCGTCGGTGGCGAGGCTCTGAGCGACCCAGCGAGTGACGGCATCGCTGGCCAGAGCGTCGAGGTCGAAGCCACTGGCGGCGCGGAACGCCTCGCGGTCGAGGCCATCGCGGCGGCGCAGCCCCACCACGATCCGCTCTCGAGCCGCCTGCTCGGCCGTCATCGCATCGATATCGCCCAAGGCGACTTCGCCCGCGAGCACTTTGTTGATCCATGTGACCGTGCTGCGGTGATTCGTCGTGCGCGTCCGCCCGTCGAACCGGGCCGCCCCGGGCCCAAACGCCTCCCACGGGCGGCTGTCCCAGTAGGCCTCGTTGTGCCGGCAGCGGAAGCCCGGCCGGGCAAAGTTGCTCACCTCGTAGTGCTCGAAGCCGGCAGCCGTGAGCCCGTCGATCGCCGCCTCGAACATCGCCCGCTCGAGCGACTCTTCGGCCGGCACGAGATCGCCCCGCCGCCGGGCCGACTCGAAGGCCGTGCCCTGCTCCCACGTGAGGCAATACACCGACACATGCTGCACCCCAAGCGCCGCAGCCGCGGCCAGATCGCGCGCGACCGCGGCAAGCGTCTGCCCCGGTGCGGCCGTCATGAGGTCGAGATTCACGAGGAGCCCGGCATCGAGCAGCGTGCCCACCGCCGCCCGCACGTCATCAGGCGCGTGGTCGCGGTCGAGCGCCTTCAATGTCGCGGCATCAAGCGACTGCCCTCCGAGGCTGACGCGCGTGACGCCGAGATCGCGGCACGCGGCGACGAAGCCCGCCGTGACGTCGAGCGGGTTGGCCTCGACAGTCACCTCGGCCCCGGTGGCGATCCGGAGCTTCATCGCCAAGAGATCGAAGAGCCGGCGCAGTCCATCGGGCCCGAGGTGCGAGGGCGTGCCGCCGCCAAAATAGACGGTGTCAAGTTCCAGCGGCTCAGGCACGCGGTCAAGTTCGATCGCGAGTGCCGCGAGGTAGCGATCGATGAGGTCGTCGCGGCCCGCCACGAGCGTGAAGTCGCAATAGCCGCAGCGATGGCGGCAGAAGGGCACGTGCACGTAGACATGGCGGGGAAGATTGCTCATTTCGCCTGTCACTATAGGGGTCGGATGGCCTCATCCCAGAAAGCCCGAGGCGTGAGCCGAAGGGAGTGCGGACGACGGCATCCTCTCGGCTTACGCCTCGGGCTTCCTGATCATCGAAAACGGGAGGCTTCGGGCTCCCCGTGTCCCGGGAGCCGGCGTATGCAGACAAGCGCAGCCAGGATGGCGAAGCGCAGTCGGAGTCGAGTGAGCGGAGGGCAGGATGTCCGCAGCGAACGTCCGGCGACGGGATACGGGGAGCCCGAAGCCGGCGCGCGCTCAACGAGGCGAACGTCCGGCGAGACGGTACGGGGTAACCCCGAGCCGGCAAGCTAAAAACGAGGCATGACAGGCTGAAGCCTGTCCTACGTGCGCTACTTCTTGATCAGGTCGCGGACGGTCATGCCGCTCGGGATCATCGGGAGCACGTGCTCCTGGTAGGGAACCTGCACGTCGAGGATCGCGGGGCCCTTCGCATCGATGAGCCGCGTGAGAGCGGGCACGAGGTCTTGCTTCGCCGAGATGGTCTCAGCCTGCCAGCCGAAGCCCTTGGCGATCGCCACGAAATCGGGGTACCGGTCGCACGGCGAGATGCCGTCGCCCTGGCCGCAGGCCTCGGGGTGATCGACGGGGCCGAGGTAGGTGTGGGCGCGATTGCCCTTGAAGAAGCGATCCTCCCACTGCACCACCATGCCGAGGTGCTGGTTGTTCAAGAGCAGGATCTTCACCGGGATGTCTTCGGTGCGGCAGGTCGCGAGCTCTTGGATGTTCATGAGGATGCTGCCGTCGCCGTCGATGTCCACGACGAGCGCGTCGGGCCGGCCCACCTTCGCACCCATGGCCGCGGGCAGGCCGAAGCCCATGGTGCCCAGGCCGCTGGAGGAGAGCCAGGTGCGCGGCTCGCGAAACTTGTAAAACTGGGCGGCCCACATCTGGTGCTGCCCTACGCCCACCGTGATCACCGTCTCGCGGTCGGCCGTGAGCCGAGAGAGAGTCTGGATCGCCTCCTGGGCGAGGATGCCGGGGTAGCTGGTGTCGAAGGAGAACGGATCTTCCTTCTTCCACTCGGCGATCTGGGCGTGCCATGGCTCGAGGCTCGCCGTGGGCTTCTCGACGATCTTGTTGAGGGCGTGCAGGGCGTCCTCGACGTCGGCCACGATCGGGATGTGGACGAGCTTGTTTTTATTGATCTCGGAGGGATCGACGTCGATATGCACGATGAAGCCGTGCTGGGCGAACTCGCTCACCTTGCCCGTGACGCGGTCGTCGAAGCGGACGCCGATCGCGAGCAGCAAATCGGCCTGATCGACGGCGTAATTCGCATACACGCTGCCGTGCATGCCGAGCATGTCGAGCGA
>JAIXPT010000354.1 GCA_027486095.1 Planctomycetaceae bacterium
CTCCGCCGTCCTCTCAGAGATCAGTGACGATTGGGAGACCGAACGTGCCTACCTGACCATGGAAGCCAGATGACCCACCTCTGAAAACCCGGATTTACAGAAGGGGTGTTGCTTTATCCGAGGATTGCCTGGATCGACGGCCGTCGCGTTCTGCTCGGGCAGACTTGTTCCACAGTCTGCTAATCCCCGATCGCGACGTCGAGAAAATTCGCGCGGGCGAGACGCAGATAGTTGTTCTGATTTCCCCCGACGACCAGCCCCGCTTGAGCCTGCTTGGGCATCGCAATGGTTTCGGCTGTGCCGACAGGCGCCCAGCTATCACCACCGTCGGCCGAGTATTCCCCCGTGAATGAGTTGCCTTTACGGCTCAAACGCAGCGACACGGGCAGGTTTATACCAGGGACAGTCGCCAGGACGGCCGTTTCTCCATTGGCGGCACTCCGTGACTGCAGGATAATGCTGGATTCGGCGGTGGGGCTCGTTCTTGCGACGGTGTACAGGAGCGCTATCTCGCGTGCCCTTTGATTTCTACTTTCGCGGATCATCACCCCCGCCTTCACCTCATTGCTGTTGATTGCACTGACAGACTGGACGCTGGCCGTGAGGCTACCATCTCCCGAAAGCAACGTGCCTGCAAAATGGCACTGGTCGCCATAGCCTGAAATACCGTATCCGGTTCCTTTGACGATCCACTCCCCGGTGATCGGGTTCCAGGAGCTAGAACCTCTCACCTTTGGCGAGCCGATGTCATCAGCACTCCAGTCGTCTGGTAAGGTCGATGGAGAAGGCTTTTTTGCGATCTTGTGGCCGTTCGGGAGCACGGAAGGTTCGTATCCATCATCCGGGGTGACGCTTGGCAATGCCGGGTCGTTCGAATACACCCGGAGATAGTCGAGCTCCATATTTGAAGGCCAAGGAGTGGTGCCGTCGGGGCTGCCAGGAAAGGTGTTGAGAGGGTCGTTGCCCACGGCCAGATCAAGCAGGATATACATCGGAATATTGATGCGATTGACCTGCCTGAGCGTCTTCACGCCATCGACATACCAGGTCACCGATTTCGGCTCCCAGAGGAACCCGTAGGTGTGAAACTTGCCGTCGGTGGGGACGATTCCCCGATACGCTGAACCATCAATGGCATGCCGCTTTTTGGCATCTTTGTAGTAATGCGTGGTCTGACGGACGAACGTCGGGTTGTCCTTGCCGAGCACTTCGAAAATGTCATATTCGCCGGGCCAGTTGCCATCGTCGGTCAGAAGCCAGAATCGGGACCACAGTCCCTTGCCAGCCGGCAGCTTGGCACGCAGTTCGAAATAGCCGTAGCGCTGCGTGAACTTGTGGGCCGAAGTGAGCTGCCCCGAAACAAAAGGTTGCGCTTTCGACGAGCCGATAGCGCCGGAAAACGTATTTTCAGGGGTCGGTCGGGCCTGAATCGTCAGGATGCCGTTCGTCGAGATGAACGGGTTGTAGGGCTTCTGCGTCGAGCCCTCCGGGACATATGCAGGATCTGCGAACCACTGGGCCTGAAAGTCTCCACCGTTGTGGCGCATCCCGTAAAAATCTGATGTCTGCCATCGTGAGCTGTTGAAGTCGTTGAACTCATCATCGAAGGTCAGGTGGTACTCGTTGGCAGAAAGTGGCGACGCGAATACGAACGCGACGAGGAGCGTGAGCGGCACCTTCATCGTGTGAAACTGCAACATGAGGCGTCGCACCACGTCGCCCGTCTGAAGAGCTAGCAGCGACCGTGCAGTCAGGTTCTTCGTCATGGGATACCGCTATTTCTGGTGTCGGATAGATTGCCCGAAGTGTGGAGAGATAACGTTTTTCATGCCATAGGCCGATCGAGCCATTGTTTCTTCGTTCCCGACTCCGCTATAGGGTAATGGTCAATATGCCAGAGCTTCCGCCCGCCGCGCCACCGATCGCCACTTGGGAGCAACGGTGGCATCCGCTTCGCGAAGAGTGGGTGTTGTTCACGGCGCATCGTGGCGGACGGCCCTGGATCGGGGAAATGAAGCGGCCCGACACCGGGCCGGTGCCGCCCTACGATCCCACGTGCGCCCTCTGCCCCGGCAATGCCCGCCTCGCCGGCACGAACCCCGCCTACACAGGAGTGCACTGGTTCACAAACGATCTGCCCTGTTTCGGTGCCGACGCGCCGCAGTCGGCAACCGACGACGACCTCTATCTCAGGCGCCCGGCGACCGGCACGGCCGAGGTGGTCTGCTACCACCCTGACCACTCCCGGACGATGGCCGGGCTCAAGGCCGCGGAGGTGCGGGCGGTCGTTGATCTGTGGAGCGAACGGACGAGCGTGCTCGCCGCGCGGCCCGAGGTTGCCCAGGTGCTGATCTTCGAGAACAAGGGCTCCGCCGTGGGCACGTCGAACCCGCATCCCCACTGCCAGATCTACGCGGGCGGGCTCGTGTACGCCCACTTCGCGCGGGAGGTCGAGAGCGGCCGGCGGCATCACGCCCGCACCGGCGACTATCTCGGCCAGGCGATCCTGGCGCGCGAACTCGCCGGCCCGCGGGTGATCGCGGCCAATGCGGGCTTTGTCGCCTGTGTGCCCTGGTTCGCCCGCTACGCTTACGAGGTGTTCGTGCTGCCCCGCCGCCAGATGTCGTCGCTCATCGAGCTCTCGGGCGACGAGCGGCAGGGCCTCGCCGAGATGCTTCGCGAGGTGGCGATCCGCTACGACAATCTCTGGCGGATGCCGATGCCCTATGTGATGGCGGTGCACCAGGCTCCGTGCGACGGCGGCGACTACCGCACGTTTCCCTTTCATGTAGAGTTTCATCCGCCGCTCCGCACCCCCGACACGCTCAAGTATCTGGCCGGCCCGGAGGTGGGAGGCGGCTCGATGACCAATGAGTCGGATCCCGATGAGAAGGCGGCCGAACTCCGGGCCGCCGCGGGGCCGCACCACGCGGCACGAGGGGAAGCACGATGACGCAGTCTCGGCTCGATCACCTGCGGACGCTCCTCTGTCGCCTCCAAAACGCCGTCCGCGCGAGGCTGATCGCGGCCCGCGACGAGCAGCCGGCCTCCGCGCTCGCCGGCATCGCCGCCGAGACCGCGGCCGACACGATTTATAGGATCGACCGCGTGAGCGAGGAGGCGATCGTCGAGTGGTTCGCCGCCGCGTGGCCAGCCGACTGTCCCGTGGAACTGGTGATGGAAGGTGCCGAGGGAGGCGACGCCTACACCTTCCCGCCGGGCACGCCCGCCGCGCGGGCCGAGTTCGTCTGCATCCTCGACCCGATCGACGGCACACGGAATCTGATGTTCGACAAGCGGTCGGCGTGGGTGCTCGCGGCCCTGGCCCCGCGGCGGCCCGCCGGCACGCGGCTTGGCGACGTGGTCGTGGCGGCCATGACGGAACTGCCGGTCACGAAGCAGTGGGCGTCGGACCAGGTCAGCGGCGTTCGCGGCTGCGGCCCACACGGCCTGGTGGCCGAGCGGATCGACGTGCGGACCGGCAGCCGTGTGCCGCTCGCCGTGCGGCCCTCGCAGGCCACTGATTTTCGCCACGGGTTCGCGTCGCTCGTACGGTTTTTTCCGGAGGGCAAGTCGCTGCTCGCGCGGGTCGAGGAGGAGCTCTGGCAGGAGCTCCACGGCCCCGAGCCGGGCCGATCACCGCTGGTGTTCGACGACCAATACATGACGACCGGTGGCCAAATCTACGAGTTGATGGTCGGCCACGACCGGATGCTCGGCGATCTGCGGCCGCTGGCCCACCGCCGGCTCGGCATCGACTCAGCGCTCGTCTGCCATCCCTACGACATCTGCACCTCGCTGCTGCTCGAGGAGGCGGGAGGCATCGTCGAGGATCCATGGGGACGGCCGCTCGACGTGCCGCTCGACACCACGTCGCCGGTCGCGTGGATGGGCTATGCCAACGCCGCGCTCGCCGCGGCGGTGCGGCCGGTCATCGCCCGGCTCATCCGAGAGCACCTGAAATGACCGCCGGGCGGGCACCGGGCCGGCTCGACGTGCTCGGCGGAGTGGCCGACTACAGCGGCTCGCTCGTCCTCCAGATGCCGATCGCGGCCACGACCACGGTGCGGCTCGCCACGCTCCCCGAGCCCTGGATCCGGGTGACGAGCAGCGGCCGCGCGGCGGTGGGGGCGCCCGCGACGGCCTGCGGCGTCGTCACCGCAACCGGGGAGCCGGCAGCCGTGAGGAGATGGCTCGACGAGCACGGAATCGCGGCGTGGGCCCGCTATCCCCTCGGCTGCCTGATGCTGTTTTGCGACCGGTTCGGCTGGCGGCCCCGCGGAGGTCTCGCGATCGAGATCGACTCCGACGTGCCGGTGTCGATGGGGGTGAGCAGCAGCGCCGCGCTCGAGGTCGCCACGCTGCGGGCGCTCGAGCGGCTCTCGGGCTGCGTGTTCACCGGCACCGCCCTCGCGCGCCTCGCCCAGCGGGCGGAAAACGAACTGGTGGGCGCGCCCTGCGGCCTCATGGACCAGCTCGCCGCCGCGCACGGCACCGCGGGCGCCCTCCTGCCAATTCTCTGCCGTCCCGACGTGCTCTCCGCGCCGCTGCCACTGCCGCCGGGCATCGTCGCGGCCGGGTGGCCGAGCGGGGTGGCCCACGCGGTGAGCGGCTCACCCTACGGCACCGCGCGAACCGCAGCCTTCATGGCCAAGGCGATCCTCGCGAGCTACCTTGGCCGCCGCCTCGCCCACTTGGCGGAACTCACGCCTGGCGAGGTCGAGGTCGTCGATCGCACGGCTCTCCCGGCGACGATGGCGGGCCACGAGTTCACGGCCCGTCACGGCGGCGTGGACGACCCGCTATCGCGGATCGATCCCGACCACGACTACCCGGTTCGCGCCGCCGCCGAGTTTGCCGTGGGCGAGAACGCCCGCGCGGCTGCGGCCGTGGAGCTATTGAGACGGCCAGCGGGCACATCACCGACCCGGGTGGCCGCGATGATCGGCGAACTTATGGATGCGTCGCACCGTGGCTATTCCGCCATCGGCCTCGGCGCGGCCGAGACCGATGCGATGGTGGAGGCGGTGCGTCGCCGCGGCCCGGCGCAGGGCTTCTACAGCGCCCGGGTCAGCGGCGGGGGCTGCGGCGGCACGGTGGTCGTGCTGCTCGCCGCGGCGGCGCTCCCTCATCTTCGGTCACTCGCCGCCGAGATGACAGGCACCCAGGTGATCACCTGAACTGGCTCGCCACTTCAGGCCGCTTTAGTCATTCACCGCTGCAGATCGCCTTCGTCGGCATTTCCCGGTTCATCGAGCAACTGAACGCAGGTGCAAGGTCCCAAGTCCGGATCGTCCCATGACGACAACGCCCAGACCACTTCCTTGGTAGGTGTCACCTCAAATACCTGAACCGACGTCTTCCATTCCTCAAGATTCTTGTTCCCGGCAACCCAGTTACAAATCACCGTATTCCCGTTGGCCAGACGATTTGCAGTTTGATTGTTGTATAACTGGAATGGGGCGTCCTTTTGCGTGAACTCCCAGACGGTTTCGCCTTTTTCATTCACCTCTCTGGTATAGCCCTCGCCATCGCCTGAAATCAGGGTGTTTCCATTCTTCAAACGGATGGCAGACCAGGCGGACGAAGCGTTGCACGACCAGATCACATTCCCATCAAAGTCCATTTCCAAGACCTTCTTTTCAGCAAGCAAACCGACCATGAAGGTTTTTTTCCCTGGCGTGATGGTGACATGGCGGAATTGATAGTGCGCAAACGTTGATCCTGTCGGGATGACGATCTCCTTCAGTATGGTGTTGGACGCGGTGTTGATGACGAGAACTTTGCCGACCTTTCCATTCAACGCCAGCAACACGGTGTCCTTCCCGATAGGCTGGCAGGAGTGCGTCTCCGTTCCATCTGGGCAGCGAAACTGCCAGATGAGGTTTTTTTCTGGTGTAACGATTCCCGCCCCTGACATGCACGCAAAGACGATGTTCCCATTGGCGAGCATGGTCACATCGTCGAACTCCTGAATGGCAAAAGGGCAGAGGTACAATGGAATGGAGTATCTCCACGCCACCTTGCCATCCCGGACCAGAAAGATCGTCTGCGCCTGGGGGTTGCGTGAATCAAATTCCCCAACGTACAGGAACGGGTGTTGCTTGAGTCCGTTGCCTGGAAGGGGGAGGTTCACTTCGGCCGCCGGCACTTTCAAGAATGGCAGCAACAAGGAAAGGCTACCGAATATGGCAACGACTTTTTTCATGTGCGCACTGGTGAGCGTGGATCTATTGCCGGTGACAGGGGGTGCGGGTTACGGCTTGGATGCTTCGGCTCCCGGCTGGGGATACCCTTTCGCGGCGTCGTCCAAGACCAGCACCCAGTCAAGCATTTCACCAGCGTTTGGCGGAGTGAATTCGCGATCGCCCTTGTTCTCGAAAATGCCGATGGCCGTAGCAGTGCCGTCGCGCGGGTTAAACCACCAGGCTTTCACATGCTGGTTTTTGATGACGCCCATGCGCACCTTGAATGCCCGTCCCACCGGCGCATAAACCAGCGCATACGTTCCCTCAGCATCGCGCGTGGCAACAAATCGGTAGAGCCCGGCACCAGGAATGACCGTCGGGATCGGTCCGGCAACAATGATGGAGTCGTCGGGAGCGCGCGTAAGGAAGGGGCGTGAAAGCAGCAGATGTTTCGCATGCTGCATGTGCACTGCGCCGGGCTGGTTGATTGCTTCGACCCACGGCATTGGCGTGGAGGTCATCTCAAAACGTTTCGGATCATAGAATTGCCATACCGAGCTATGGCCATAGGTGTGGCCACAGGCACCGCCGAACACATTCCAATAGAGCGGCCGCCGCACATCACTGGCGACACTATATCCCAAGTCCTTGGCTTTGAATGAAAGCGGGTGATCTTCATAGATCGGTTCGCCGTCGAGCACTGGTTTGATCGGCGTGCGGTCATAATCCGCGCGGGTCTGGTCGTATCTCCCGGTGAACTCCGCCTGATGCCCATTTTGGCGCATGTTGAAATCAAGCCATTTCTCATCATGAAATGGCTCGCTGGATCCGCCTCCCCCGGTCGGATGAAACGTGATGAGATGCGCCCCGCCGTCGCCCCGCCGGAGACCGCGAGCCAGCGCGCGGATGATTTCCTTGTGCTCCTCATGATCCACCGGACGGTCGCCGCCTAGAATCCACACGATGCTTGCGTCCCGATAGCGCTTGCCCAGCCACTCACCAAAAACCTCGGCACTGTGGGGCGTGAAAATTTCCGGCCCGGTGCCCCATTTTTTGTTCCACTTGTCGCCCCAGGTCGGCAGGAAACCGACATAGATCCCTAGCGAATTAGCCTTCGCCACGATCCAGTCCACATCCTTGAAGTAATCCTCATCCGGTTGCAGCGGATCATTGTGTTTGAGCGGCCGATGGCCGTAGGCATTGGGCGCTTCGAGGCCATTCATCTCTGCGAGCGCGACGGCCTGGACCACGTTGAAGCCAAGCTTTGCGCGGTTCTCCAGGTAGATCGCTGCGTCTTCGCGATTCAGGCGATGGAACAACTCCCACGCCGTGTCGCCGAGCCAGAAAAATGGCTCGCCACTGTCGGTCACAAGAAACCGGTGGTTGTCGGAGACCTTCAGCTTCGGCAGCGGCGCAGCCAATGCGTCCGATACGCCGGTTGCGCAGAGCAGCGTGAGCAGCAGGAAGCGGATCATGAGGCAAGAACTCGAGGTCGGTTTGATCGAAGGCTGGCCGGTCAACCGGGTTGGAAAAGACTATCTTCGGGATAGCCGCGGCGGCCCGAGGCTCGTCGAGCGTTCGCCGACCTCCTCGCCTGCCCGTTTATGTGCCCGTCGTGACGCCGCTCGACTTCGCGCAGCAGTTCTTGAACTTCTTGCCGCTGCCGCAGGGGCAGGGGTCGTTGCGGCCGACCTTCTGCCCGAGATTGCGGATCGGCTCGAGATTCACCGCCTCCGCCCGCGATTCCGCGGCCGCTGCCTGCTGGGGCTCGGCCTGGGCCGAGAGGGCCGCGGCCGACGGCGCCTCCGCGTGGATCGCAGCCGTCTCGCGAAACGTGCTCTTCACCTCGTCGTCTTCCACCTGCTCGATGCGGTAGACGATGTCCACGACGCGCTCGTCGATCGCCTTCCACATGAGATCGAACGTCCGCATGCCCTCGCGCTTGTATTCCACCTTGGGATCGACCTGGGCATAGCCGCGGAGGCCGACGCTCGAGCGCAGGTGATCCATCGCGAGGAGGTGATCCTTCCAGGCGTTGTCGAGGATCTGCAGCACCACGGCCCGCTCCATCCGGCGCATGTCGGCGCCATACTTCGCCTCGCGCTCGCCGTACACCTCGCGGGCCTTCCGCTTCACGAGTTGCTTGAAGGCTTCGGCATCGTGCCCGGCCGCATCCGCCTCGGCGACTTCCGCCGGCGTGAGCGCCCGTCCAAACCGCCACTCCGTCCAGCCGCAGGCACTGCGGAGGCCGAAGTCGGGCGATAAGAAGCGGGCCCCGTCGGAAAGATCGATCCGATGGATCGCCTCGCGAGCCTTCTCCTGGAGGACCTCGGCCACGGCGTCGCGGCCAGCCCGCTTCAGATCGCGGTCGTTCACCGAGAGCTTCCAGCGCGAATTCGCGAACGACGCAAGTGCCGACCAGTTCCACTCGCTCTCGTCTTCGCCGGCCGGCAGGTTTTCCTCGACGGCCTCGTAGATCATCGCTTCCGACTGCCGGACCGCTTCTTCCACGGCCAGCCGCTCCGCCTCCTCCGGCGTCATGCCGCGATAGTCGGCGGCTTCGAGCTCGCAGGCCAGCCGCTCCGAGGCCCAGGCGGCGAAGGTCTGCGTGCCGTAGTCTTTGTCGAGAAACGTGCCGATGTTCTCGTCGATCTGGCGATCGACCATGTCGAGCACGATCTCGCGGCAGTCGGCATCGCCGTCGGTGTGGTCGAGGATCTTCTGCCGGAAGCCGTAGACCCGCTTCCGCTGCTCGTCCATCACTTCGTCGTATTCGAGGAGGTTTTTGCGGACTTCGAAATTCCGCTCCTCGACCTTCTTCTGAGCCGCCTCAACGCGGCGTGTCACCATCCGGCTCTCGATCGCTTCGCCATCCTGCATGCCGAGCCGCGTGAGCACGTTTTTCACCCACTCGCCGGCAAAGATCCGCATCAGGTCGTCTTCGAGCGAGAGAAAGAAGCGGCTCGAGCCGGGATCTCCCTGCCGCCCGCAGCGGCCGCGGAGCTGCAGATCGATGCGCCGGGCCTCGTGCCGCTCGGTGCCAATGATGTGGAGCCCGCCCATCGACCGCACCCGCTCCCCCTCGGGCTTCATGTTTTCGCGGACGGAGATCTCCCTGACGAGCGCCTCCCACTCGGCGTGCGGCACGTCGAGCCGCGTCGGATAGGTGTCTTGCAGCTTCGCCCACGCGAGCGTGTCGGGATTGCCGCCGAGGATGATGTCGGTGCCGCGGCCGGCCATGTTGGTGGCGATCGTCACGGCTCCGAGCCGCCCGGCCTGGGCGATGATCTCGGCCTCGCGCTTGTGTTGCTTGGCGTTCAACACCTCGTGATCGACCCCGCGCTTTTCGAGCAGGTCGGCGAGCCGCTCGCTCTTCTCGATCGAGACGGTGCCCACGAGCACGGGGCAGCCGCGCCGCTCGATCGCCTTGACCTTGCCGCGGTCGATCGTCTCGACATCGCGCGTGCCCTTGGGCTCGAACTCGAGTGCGGCGTCGGACTCCTTGACGATCCGGCCGATCTTCCACGATCCGTCGCTCATGGCCAGCGTGTCGAAGCGGTGGAGCCGCTCCACCTCGTCGGCCACGGCGATCCATTTCTCCCGCTCGGTGCGGTAGATCACGTCGGGGTGGTTGATCCGCTTCATGCCCCGGTTGGGCGGAATCGCGATCACGTCGAGCTTGTAGATCTTCCAGAATTCGCTAGCCTCGGTCATGGCCGTGCCCGTCATGCCGGCGAGCTTTTTGTAGAGCTTGAAGAAATTCTGCAGCGTGACGGTGGCGAGGGTCTGCGACTCTTCCTTGACCCGCACGCCTTCCTTCGCCTCGACGGCCTGGTGGAGCCCGTCGGACCACTGGCGGCCCGGCATGAGGCGGCCGGTGAATTCATCGACGATCACCACCTCGCCGTTCTGCACGACGTAGTTCACGTCGCGCTTGTAGAGGTGATGGGCCTTGAGCGAGTTGTCGATGAGATGCGGCCACTCCATGTTGCCGGCGGTGTAGAAGCTCTCCACGTCGGCCAGCTTTTCGGCGAGCCGCACGCCTTCTTCGGTGAGCGCGACGGTGTGTTCCTTCTCCTTGACCTCGAAGTGGACGTCGGGCTTGAGCTGGCGGGCGATCTGGTCGGCTCGGGAGTATTTGCTGACGTCGTCGTGGGCGGGGCCGGAGATGATCAGCGGCGTGCGGGCTTCGTCGATGAGGATGTTGTCTACTTCGTCAACGATCGCGAAATTCAGCCGGCCCTGGGCCTGCTGCATGTGCTTGGGGAAGCGGTCGTCGCCGCGGGCCGCCATGCGCATGTTGTCGCGCAGGTAGTCGAAGCCGAATTCGTTGTTGGTGCCGTAGGTGATGTCGCAGGCGTAGGATTTCTGCCGCTCGCCGGAATCCATGCCCGACTGGATCGTGCCCACCGTCAGGCCCAGGCCCATGTAGAGCGGCCCCATCCACTCCATGTCGCGGCGGGCCAGATAGTCGTTGACCGTAACGACATGCACGCCCTTGCC
>JAIXPT010000226.1 GCA_027486095.1 Planctomycetaceae bacterium
CGGCAGCAGCCGTCAAAAAAGCCCGCGCGAGCGGATGCTCACTCGCAGCCTCGAGGCTCGCGGTGGCAGCGAGGAGCGAGCGAAATGGCTCGACCGCGAGTGCAGCGGGCGCGGTCGGCACATCGGCGGCAGTCATCTGCGTGCCATCAGGCTGCACGGCCGTCACGGCCACGATCCGTGGCCGGCCGAGCGTGAGCGTGCCTGTTTTGTCGAAGAGGATCGTGCCGGTGGCAGCCAGATGCTCCATCGCCTCCGCCGATCGCACCAAGATTCCCCCGCGGGCCCCGCGGCCGATCGCCACCGTCATCGCCAAGGGCGTGGCCAGGCCGAGCGCGCAGGGGCAGGCGATCACGAGCACGCTCACCGCCGAAAGCAGGCCGAGCGCGAGCCGCGGCTGTGGGCCGACCGCCGCCCAGGCGAGAAACGTGAGGCAGGCGATCACGAGCACCGCCGGCACGAATACGGCCGCGATCCGATCGGCGAGTTGCTCGATCGGCGCGCGTTTTTCGTGGGCCTCGCGCACGAGCCGCGTGATCCGGGCCACGAGCGAATCGGCGGCGGCTGCCGTGGCTTCGATCGTGATCGCGCCCGCGCCGTTGATCGCGCCGCCGAGCACCCGGTCGCCCGCCACGCGCTCGACCGGCAGCGGCTCGCCGGTGAGGAGCGCCTCGTCGCAGGCCGTCGCCCCTTCGCGAATCACGCCATCCACTGGAATCCGGCCGCCGGGTTTCACGCGCAGAAGGTCTCCCGTGTGCACCGCGGCGAGCGGCACGATCTCGCCGCTCGGAACCCGCTCGGCCGTCGGGGGCGTGAGGTTCATGAGCGCTCGGATCGCGCCCGTCGTGGCCCGGCGGGCGCGGGTTTCGAGAAGCTGCCCCAGCATCACGAGCACGACGATCATCCCGGCCGACTCGAAGAACACTTCGACGCTGCCGTCGGCCCGCCTTGACGCATCGGGAAACAGGCCGGGGGCGACGGTCGCCACGGCACTCGTCACGTAGGCCACGCCCACGCCGAGCGCGATCAGCGAAAACATCGTCGGCCGGCCGCGGCGGAAGCCGGCGAGGCCGCCGGTGAGGATCGGCCAGCCGCCCCAGACCACGATCGGCGTCGCGAGGGCGAACTGCAGCCAGTTGCCCACCCGGCCCGTGAGGCCTGCCCGTTCGCACCATGCCGCGAATGCATGGCCTCCGGTCCAGGCCGGCAGCATGTGTACGGCCATAGGGGCCATCGCGAGGGCGAACAGGATCGCTGCAAGCACGCCGCACACCGCGAGCCGTGGCCCCTCACCCCGCGGCCGCGATTCGGCCGCACAGCACGGCGGCACGACGGCTGCCGCCGCGGGCTCAGGCGCCGCGTCGGGTTGGATCACGGGGAGTTGCAGCATTGAAGGATTTTATGCGACCCCCGCGCGTCAGGAAGCCCGAGGCGTGAGCCGAAGGGAATTCGCGAAGAGGTTCGTCACCACGGCATCCTCTCGGCTTACGCCTCGGGCTTCCCGAGAAGCAGGCTTACGCCTCGGGCTTCCCGAGAAGCAGGCTTACGCCTGCCCTACGTGTCGGCACGCGAGGCGGCGGCCAAGCGATCGAGCGTGGCGGCGGCGCGGCCGGAGTCGATGGCGGCGGCGGCCAGGCTCGCGGCCGCTGACGGCGTGTGAGCCTGGCCCGCCGCCCAAAGGACGGCGGCGGCATTGAGCACGACGATCTCGCGCCGCGGGCCGGATTCGCCGCCGAGCACGGCCTGGATCGCGGCCGCGCTTTCCTGCGGCCCCTCCACGGCGAGCAGCGCGAGGTCTGCCGCGGGCCGCGTGGCGAATCCGAAATCCTCTGGAAGCCACCGAAATCGCCGCGTGCCCGCGGTCGAGACGTCGATCACGTCGGTCGGCCCAAACAGGCTCACCTCGTCGAAAGACTTTGCTTCGTCGCCGGCGATCGTGCCCGAGACGACGAGCACGCGGGTGGCCCCGAGCGCAAACGCCGCCTCGGCCATCGCCTCGCGCACGGTTGGCCGCCCCACGCCGATCACCTGCACGGTGGCGCTCGCTGGGTTACACAGCGGGCCGACAAGATTGAAGACGGTGGGCCGGCCAAGCGTGCGGCGCAGTGGGCCGACCGCGGCCATCGCCGGATGGTGGACGGGCGCGAGGCAGAAGCAGAGGCCGATTTCGCGGAGCGCCCGCCCCGATACCTCGGGCGGTGCGTCGATCCGCACACCGAGCGCCTCGAGCACGTCGCCCGATCCTGTGCGGCTCGAGACGGCCCGATTGCCATGTTTCGCCACCGGCAGCCCCGCGGCGGCCGCGACGATCGCGGCGGCCGTGGAGATGTTGAACGTGCCCGATCCATCGCCGCCGGTGCCGCAGGTGTCGGCCACGAGCGGCAGCGCGTGGTGTACGGGCCGCATCCGCGCCCGCAAGGCGTCGGCCGCGCCGGCGATTTCGGCGGCCGACTCACCGAGGTCGGCGAGCGCCACGAGCCAGCGGCCGAGGTCGGTGAGGTCGATCGTGCCCGCGAGAGCCCCTGCGACGAGGGCCGCCGTCTCGCTGCGTGAGGTGTGGGTGTCTGACGAAGCGGACAAAGCAAACCTGCCCGTAGCGGGGGGAACGTGTGTCGGGGGAACGGGTTTCGGATACCATTCCATCGTAACTTCCCCGGGAAAATCCACGTGCCCCGCAAGGTGATTCTCGACATCGACCCCGGCATCGACGACGCCGTGGCCCTGGCCATGGCGCTGTTCGACCCGCGGCTCGAAGTGGTGGCGGTGACGGCGAGCGGCGGCAATGTCGCTCCGGAGCAGGCCACGGCCAACCTCCAGACGCTCGTCGGCCTGCTCGATCCGCCCCGCCTGCCGCGGCTCGGCGCCGCCCCCACCGACACCGTCTGGCCCGCCAAGCCGTTCAGCATGCACGGGCCCGATGGCCTCGGTGGCATCGATCTGCCGCTGGCCCGGCTCCACAGCGGGCATGTGTCGGAGAAGGTGATCTGGGAGACGTTTCACGCCCATCCACGCGAGGTGACGTTCGTGGCGCTCGGGCCGCTCACGAATCTCTCGCGCGTGCTCACCCGCGATCCGGCGATCGTGGAGCTGATCGGCGAAGTGGTGATCGCTGGCGGCACCGCACACGGCAACGGCAACGCCACGCCCGTCGTCGATTTCAATTTCTACTGCGACCC
>JAIXPT010000337.1 GCA_027486095.1 Planctomycetaceae bacterium
CCGGGCGATCAGTTCGGCGAGCCCGTCGAGCAGCCGCACGTCGTCGAGCAGCCCGACGGTGCGTTCGTTCCAGTCGAAGAGCGCCTGGCACACGCGGGCGTTCGATTGGCTCACGGTGGACGGCACCGCCCGCATCGCCGAGCGCACGACCCGCTGGACGCCCGCGACCTCATCCACACCGAACACCCAGCGGCCCGCCGCGCCTTCGCTGCGCTCCACCACGAGGAGCCGCGCGGCGGTGGGGGCTTCGGCGTCGGCCTGGGCGACGGGCGGCTTCTCCTCGAGGCTCAAGAGCGCGTGCAGCGAGGCGCACAGCTGCAGCTGGCCGCGGATGTTCACGAGGCCCTCGAGCATGCCCGCCGTCCGGTGGGGCACCCGATGCAACGGGCGGAGCGTGGTGATCTCGACGAGTGCCACCGTCGGCAGCGCCATCCACTCGCGGCCCACGCGAAACACGAGCACGCTCGTTGCGTCGGGGTCGGCGGCCACCTCGGGTTCCTCGAGAATCCGGCTCCAGGCTTCGAGGTAGCCTGGTGGGGCCTCGCGGTCGAAGAACGTGCGGGCCGCTTCGGCGAGCACCGGGCAATTGCGGCAGTGGATGAACGTGTCGAGCTCCGGGCAGCTGCGATCGCCCGTCACGCCGATCTTGCGCCAGCACTCCTCCATCGGGGCCCTCACCAACTCCTTGTCCGGCGGGGATGTCATGCTCATGGCGCGGCCTTCCGTGCGAGGGTGCGGGCCGCCGACTGGCGGTATTTCTCAGCCATCGCCGCGTCGCCGCGCTGGGCCGCGAGCAGGGCGAGGGCGAGCAGGGCTTCGTCGTGGGTGGCGTCGAGATAGAGCGTTTTGTGAAAACAGCCCTCGGCGCGGTCGAGGTCGCCGGCCGACTGGTGCAGCATGCCCATCATGAAAAATAGCGCCGGAGCCGGCCCGCTCTCGCGGGCGTGTGCGGCGCAGAGGGTGAGGGCGTCGGAGACGCGGCGGGCGTTGGCGAGCGCGCCTGCTTCGCGGAGCACGTCGTCGAGCGATCGCGCGGCGGCCGGGGGCGTGGGGCCGGCGACGGGCGTTTCGGCCCGCGGCTCCGGCCGGGCGCGTGCGGCCTGGGGTGGCGTGGGCCGCTGGATCGGCGCCTGACGACGAACGACTGGCCCCGCCGGGGCGCGGATGCCGCGGCGCAAGGCGAAAATCGCGCTGCCGCCGGCCGGGATCCAGTCGCCTTTGAGAATGGGCGGTTCGGCGGCCCCGAGCACGAGCAGGCCATCCGGAGCGGTGAGCCGGTCGAGCGCCGCCTCGGCCCGCGCTCGGGCCTCGGCCGTCAGATAGATGAGAAGGTTGCGGCAAAATACGATGTCGTAGGGCCCGCGGCCGGTGTCGAGTGCTTCGGCCACGAACCCGCCGTCGAGGAGATTTCCCCAGGCAAACCGCACCTGCTGGCGAATCGCCTCGTCGAGCACCGATGTCTGGCCCTCGCGGCGGAACCACCGCTCGCGAAACGAGCAATCGGCGTTTCGGAATGCGTTCGCCGAGTAGCGGCCCGCCTGGGCTCGGGCGAGCGCCGCATGGCTGATGTCGATCGCGTCGATCGTGAACTGGCCCGGCGCGAGGCCGGCCTCCAGGAGCCCGATCGCGAGCGACGAGGGCTCCTCGCCGCCGGCACACGGGGCGCTGAGAATGCGGATCGGCGCCCGGCCGGGAAGGGCCGCCAGGGTGGCCGCGAACCGCGTGACGAACGTGAACACCTGCGGGTCGCGAAAGAACCAGCTCTCGCCGACGACCACCTCCTCGACGAGCCGGTCGCGTTCCCCCACGTCGCGTGCGGCCCGCTCGACGGCCGCCGCCGGATCACCGACGCCCAACGCCTCCATGCGGGTCCGCACGGCCCGCGCGATCGAGGCCGAGCCGACCGTGTCGGGATCGAGCCCGATCCAGCGGGCGAGCAGCTCTTCTGCGGCGGGGATGGCGGCCGGATCAGGGCGGGTGGCGTGCGTCATGGCCCGGCGGCTCCGGCAGCCCCGAAGAGCCCGCTCAGCGTGCCGGGCGGGAGCAGGTGATCGACCACCACCATCTGCACGGTGCTGCCGCCGAGCCGCAGCAGTCGGCCGAGAAACGGCGCCTGCCCGCCGGGGGCCGCAGGAGCGGTTTCGTCGGTGGCGACAGTCTGCACCGACACGACGTTGTCGGCCACGAGCCCGAGCCGCACCCGAGGGGCCTCCGGCTCGCCCGGCTGCAGCAAGGCCGTGAATTGCACGACGATCACCCGGGTGCTCAGCCGTCGGCGGCCGGGCGGCTCCGCTACCGGCGCCTCGAACCGGCAGGCCAGATCGACGAGCGGCACGAGGTGGCCGCGGTAGGTGAACACGCCGGGCACGTAGGGCGGCAGCAGCGGAATCGGCCGCACGGGCACGAGCGGCAGCACCTCGAGCACGGCCCGCGAAGGGATCGCGTAGGGCTGGCCGGCGACGGTGAACGTGAGGATTTGCATGGGCTCGAGCCCGCGTCAGATCGTGAACCGGGAAACCTCCTCCTTGAGGTCGCCGACGGCCTCGCGGAGGTGGGTCGTGGCCTTGTTGAAGTC
>JAIXPT010000084.1 GCA_027486095.1 Planctomycetaceae bacterium
ACCGTCGGCGCGTTCGCCGAGCGGATGCGGTTTGCCGGCATGCTTCTGTTTTCCGTGCTTTGGTTCACCTTCTCCTACCTGCCGATCTGCCACATGGCCTTGGCCGGCGAGGGCGCGCTCTTCCACCGCTGGGGCGTGCTCGACTTCGCCGGCGGTACGGTCGTGCATGTGAATGCGGGCATCGCGGGCCTCGTCACCTGCCTGCTCGTGGGCCCCCGTCACGGGTTTCCCAAGCAGGCCATGCGGCCCCACAACCTGCCCTTGGCGGTCATGGGCACCGGCATGCTCTGGGTGGGCTGGTTCGGCTTCAACGCCGGCAGCGCGCTCGCCGCCAACGGCACCGCGGCGATCACGGCGGGGTTTGGGATGGGCGTCTTTCGGTGTGCGGCGCCTATACTGCCGACATGCGCAAGGGCCCCCGAAACCCGTTTTATCTCCTGCTCGGCGTCGTGGGCTTCGTGTTTACGATCACCGCGGCGAGCTCCTGCCTGACGGTGCTCCGCGGCGTGCGGCGGGAGACGGCCGGGGCCGCCAAGACGCCGCTCGAAACCTTCATGGATCGGCACGGCACCACGCTTCTCGGCGGGCAGCTCGCCGTGCTTGCGGTGGCCACCGTCGGGGCCGTCGCCCTCGATGAATACCGCGGCCGGAACAACAAGCCGTGAGCAGCCCGGCCGCGAAGGAGATCGCGCGGCTGCGCGACCTGATCCGGCATCACGACCGGAGGTATTACGTCGAGGCCCGGCCCGAGATCAGCGACCGCGAGTATGACCGGCTCGTAGACGAATTGCAGGCGCTCGAGGCCAAGCATCCCGATCTCGTCACGCCCGACAGCCCGACGCAGCGGGTGGGCGACGAGCCGGTGCCCGAGCTCGAGGCCGTGACGCATCGGCTGCCGATGCTCTCGATGGACAACACCTACAGCGCCGAGGATCTCCTCGCCTGGGGCCGGCGTGTGGAAAAGCTGCTTTACGAGGGCCAGGATGGCGTCGGCGGAATCGGCTGGATCCTGGAGCTCAAGATCGACGGCGTGGCCGTGTCGCTCACCTACGAGGCAGGCCGGCTCGTGCTCGGGGCGACCCGCGGCAACGGCGCGGTCGGCGACGACATCACGCACAACGTGCGCACGATCCACGGCGTGCCGCTCGTGCTCGCGCTTGCCAACCCGCCCGCGCTGATCGAGGTGCGCGGCGAGGTGTACATGACGAATTCCGATCTTGTGGCCCTGAACGAGGCCCAGGCCGCCGCCGGCCTCGCGCCCTTCGCGAACACGCGGAACGTGGCCGCGGGGAGCATCCGCCTGCTCGACCCACGCGAGGCCGCCAAGCGGCCGCTGCGGTTTTTCTGCCACGGCGTGGGCGATGCGACCGGTCTGGGGGCGACCTCGCAGTCGGACCTGCTCGCCTGGGCCGCGCAGGCCGGGCTGCCGGTGGCGCCCGGAACGCAGGCCTTCGAGTCGCTCGATGCGCTCGTCGAACGCGGCACGGCGCTGATCGAGGAGCTGCATGCGCTCGACTTCGAGGTGGATGGCTTCGTCGTGAAAGTGGACCGCTTCGACCAGCAGCGGCGGCTCGGGGCCACGGCGAAGAGCCCACGCTGGGCGATCGCGTGGAAATTCGAGAAGTACGAGGCCACCACGAAGCTTGCCGGCATCCGCGTGCAGGTGGGCCGCGGCGGCACGATCACGCCGGTGGCCGACCTCGAGCCCGTCGAGCTTGCCGGCACGACCGTCAGCCGGGCAAGCCTCCACAACGCCGACGAGGTCGCCCGCAAAGATATCCGCGTCGGCGACGTGCTCGTCGTCGAGAAGGCCGGCAAGGTGATTCCCCACGTGGTGCGCGTCGAGAAGCACCTCCGCGAGAAGCGGCTGCCCGTGTGGCATCCGCCCGCGGAGTGCCCGGAATGCGGCACGGGCGTCGTGAAAGACACCGACGGCGTCTACATCCGCTGCCCCAACGTCGATTGCCCGGCCCGGATGCGCGAACGCCTCAAATTCTTCGCGTCGCGCGGCGCCATGGATATCGAGGGCCTCGGCGACAAGCTCGTGGAGCAGCTCGTGGCCACGGGAATGGTCAAGGATTATGCCGACCTCTACCGGCTCACCGCTGCCGAACTCGAGCCTCTGGAGCGCATGGGGAAGAAGTCGGCCGAGAGCCTCATCGACCAGATCATGGCGAGCCGGTCGCGGGGCTTGGCCCGCGTGCTCAACGCCCTCGGCATCCGCCACGTCGGCCCGCGGGTGGCCACGCTCCTGGCGCAGCGGTTTCCCACGATCGAGAAGCTGCAGGCCGCCTCGATCGAGGAACTCGCCGAAGTCCACGAAATCGGCGACGTGATCGCGGAGAGCGTGCACGAGTGGCTGGCGAGCGACTACGGCCGGCGGGTGATCACCGGCTTGCAGGCGTGCGGCGTCGAGCTCGAGGTGCCTGAGGCCGACCGCTCCGCGACCGACGGCCCGCTCGTCGGCAAGACGCTCGTGGTGACGGGCACGCTCGCGGGTTTCTCGCGGCAAGCCGCGGAAGAGGCGATCCGCAAGGCGGGCGGCCGGGCCTCGGGCAGCGTGTCGAAGAAGACCGACTACCTCGTCGCCGGCGAAGAAGCCGGCAGCAAGCTCGACAAAGCCCGGTCGCTCGGCGTGACGGTGATCGACGAGGCCGAGTTCACAAAATTGCTCGGCACGTAGGACAGGCTTCAGCCTGTCGAGGTTCATTTTCGCAAGGCTCAACGCGCCCAACCCGGCGTCGGAGCCGGCGGTACGCTGCTCCATCGCCGAGGGCGATCGCTAGTGCCGTCTCAACGCGCCCAATCCGGCT
The DNA here is from genome assembly GCA_027486095.1 of Planctomycetaceae bacterium. Classification (GTDB taxonomy): domain Bacteria; phylum Planctomycetota; class Planctomycetia; order Pirellulales; family UBA1268; genus RGVT01. The sequence continues at coordinate 2,814 of JAIXPT010000084.1, forward strand.
TCGGGGAAGCGGCAACTATCGTCACGCGAAACATCGGCATCCTGCCGATTTTCGCTGTTGGCTCCTCACTCAGGCCGCGGCGGGCTATTTTCGCGCCGGCGCATTCCTTCGGACCTGCGGCGGCTTACTTTTGGACAGGGTTCGGGAAGCGTTCGCCGACTCCCCCGAAGCCTCCGATGTAGCGACAGAGCTCCAGCTCTGTCGATCGACAGGCCTGGAGGCCTGTCGCTACGGGAGAGGGTGGCTCGGGGTTACCCCTGCCGTTGAGCCGGCGTATGTGACCAGCGCAGGCATGGATGCCGGAGCGCAGGCACATCCGAGTGAGCTGGAGCCTGGAGGGCAATCCTGTTCGGCACGGCATGTGCGCCTCGCGCCCTAGCGAAATGTCAAGCTAGGCAACGTGCGCGATCGGATGTTTGCCGCGATGGTGCGGGCCATGCTCGAGCGCACGAAGCGCACGATCCGTGCAGAGGATGTGCAGGGCGTGAAGGAGCTGCGGAAGCTCGGCCCGCTGCTGCGCGTAGCGACAGGCCTCCAGGCCTTTCGATCGACTGAGCTTTCGTTTTGTCGTTACGGGGGAGGCTCGGGGTGCCCCTGCCATTGAG
>JAIXPT010000040.1 GCA_027486095.1 Planctomycetaceae bacterium
CGGCCCGTTCACGGTCGGCGCGGGTCACCGCGTGGGCGTGCCAGCGGACATCGACCGTTTCTCCCGGCGTGCTGCCAGATCCCATCGTGCTACTCCCAGCCGTCGAGGACGACATCGCTTTTGAATCGTCGGGCCTGCTCACCGGGCACGTTGCGCTCGAGCTCGAGTTCGATCGTCTCGCCCGGCCCGTGCTCGCCGACCTGTTCGGTGAGCGACTCGAAGTTCAGCACCGGCCGGCCGTCGATCGCCACGACGACATCGCCGATCTGCAGGCCGGCCTTCGCAGCTGCCGTGCCATCCTGCACATGGGTGATCACGCATGGCCCCACCATCGGCTGGCCGGCGACGCCCAGCTTGCCGCCCTTGCGGACGTCGATCCGGGCGCCCGGGAGCTTTGCCGCCAGGGCGGCGAGCTGATCGTCGGCGATCCCGGTGCCGAACAACTGCACCGATTCCACGCCCTTGAGCCGGCCAAGCGCCGCCACGGCTGCGGCGTCGAGCGGCACACCGAAGGCCCCGACCAGCCGCAGCCCCTGGAGCCTGGAGAGCAGCCGCAGATCCTCAGACGTGCCCCGCCAGCGGGCGTTGAGCGTCACTTGCAGGCCGCGGTGCCCGCTGGCGAGAAAGCCCTCCGTGATCACGGCGCCGAGCATCTCGAGCTTCTCGCGGGCGGCTTCGGTCATGCCGCGATGGTGAAAGTCGAGGGCGCCGGTCACGAGCCCCGACACGGCCGAGTCGGGCCCTTCGGCGATCGTTTCCAGGAGCTTCTCGGCCTCTGCCGCCAGCGTCTCGTCGTCGCTGGCGAGAAAGCCGCGCACGATTTCGAGGGCCCGGCTGGCCACTTCGAGATCGTCGCGCAGGATCGCCGCGCCAAGCGCAGCGAGAGCCGGCTGGCCGGCGGCCACCAGGCTGCGGCTGGCGGCTTCGCGCTGGGAAAACTGGTCGGCCCCGAGCTGGTCGATCCAGGCGGCGATCTGGCGGCCGGCAGGAAGCTCTTCGGCCATGAGGATCGCCGGCGCGAAAACGAGCGGCAGGCTGAGCGTCAAGCGGGAGAGAGCGTGCATGGAGCGGCTGGCAGAGGGTTATGCCGAATATACCAGCCAACCGCGACACCGTTGACTCACGGCGTGGTATCCCACGGTCATTGCAGACTCAACGCCCGTTCGAGTAACGTACACCCGTACAGTTCTTTCTAGGTCGTGCGAGGCCACCTTTCCGTGCGCTACACTTCGGCCATGGTGTGTTGTTCCGCTTGCGATCCCGCGCATGACTTGAGGAGACGCCACGAGCAAACGAGTCCACAGCTCGTTGCAAACGGTCGTTCCCGGCTCGCACAAGAAAGCTGCTGCCGATGACAGCGGACTCGCCTCAATCGAATGATCCGTCACCGGGATTGATCCTCTACACGTCCGACGACGGCACGACACGGCTCGAACTGCGCATCGACGACAAGACGTTTTGGCTGACGCAGCGCCAGATCGCCGAGCTTTTCCAGAAGGATGTCCGGACGATCAACGAACATGTCCAGAACATCTTTTCTGAGGGCGAATTGCCGGCTGAGGCAACTGTCCGGAAATTCCGGATAGTTCAGACCGAGGGTTCCCGGATGGTCGAGCGGCTCGTGGATCACTTTTCGCTCGAGGCAGTTTTTGCCGTAGGCTACCGCGTGCGCTCCCCGCGCGGTATCCAGTTTCGCCAGTGGGCTACGCACCACCTCCGGGAGTTTCTGGTCAAGGGCTTCGTCATGGACGACGCCCGGCTCAAAGACCCGCGCGGCTGGGACCATTTCGACGAGCTGCTCGCCCGGATCCGTGAGATCCGGGCATCCGAAATACGCTTCTACCAGAAAGTCCGCGATCTCTTCGCGTTGAGCTCCGACTACCAGGCCACCGAGCGAGACACCGCCCTGTTTTTTGCCGAAACGCAAAACAAGCTCCTCTACGCCGCGACCGGCCGCACGGCCGCCGAGTTGATCATCGCCCGGGGCGACTGCCGCTTGCCCAACATGGCGCTCACGAGCTGGAAAGGCTCGCGGGTCCGCAAGGAAGACGTGATCATCGCCAAAAACTATCTCACGCAGGACGAAATCGACACGCTCAACCGGCTGGTCGTGATCTTCCTGGAGCAGGCGGAACTGCGGGTCAAGAAACGGAAAGACCTGACGCTCGCCTACTGGCGGGATAACGTCGATGCCCTGCTGCGGTTCAACGATCGGGCCGTGCTGGCAGGCCCCGGCTCGGTGAGTCATGACGACGCGGTGCGGATCGCAAGCCAGCGGTACGACGCGTTTGACGAGCAGCGGAGGATCGCCGCCGCCGCGGCGGCCGACGCCGAAGATCTCCGGCAGATCGAGGAGTTGGAGAAAGAACTCAAAGAGAAGACAGACGAAACGCCTGAGGAGTAATCCACCCGCGAACGCCTCCCTTATCCGGAAGCCGTGCCGGCAAAGGGAGCTCCACCCGCACCAGAGGCAAGCCGAGAGCATCGACCGGGCTGGATCTCGATGCCAAGTATGCTGAGAATGCTGCACAAGCAGCTTTTTCAAGGGCAAATCGCCCTGTCGTGAAAAACGGCTCGGCTCCGGCTGGTCGCCATGGGTAGGGCGACGCCGTACCGAATTCGCGCGGGTAAACTTGGGAGCCATGCCGCTGCCCTTCGTTCTCGACCGTGCCCCGCGTCCTCCGCTGCCCACCACGCGAGCAGAGATGCTCGCGCGCGGCTGGGATGCCGTGGACGTCGTGTTTGTCTCCGGCGATGCCTACATCGATCACCCGAGCTTTGCCAACGGCCTCTTGGCCCGGCTGCTCGAGGCCGCCGGCTTCCGCGTGGCCGTGCTCGCCCAGCCCGACTGGCAGTCGTGCGAGCCGTGGCGGCAGTTCGGCCGGCCGCGGCTCTGCTTCGGCGTGTCGGCCGGCAACATGGATTCGATGATCAACCACTACACGGCGAATCGGAAGGTGCGCAACGACGACGCCTACTCACCCAACGGTGAGATCGGCCGGCGGCCCGACCGGGCCACGCTTGCTTACTGCCAACGCTCACGAGAGGCCTTTCCGGGCGTGCCCGTCGTGGCCGGCGGCGTGGAGGCGAGCCTGCGCCGTATCGCACACTACGACTACTGGAGCGACACCGTCCGCCGCTCGATCATCCTCGATTCAAAAGCCGATCTCGTCGTGTTCGGGATGGGCGAACGGACGATCCTCGACGTGGCCCTGGGCCTCGCCGCCGGCAAGACGGTGAAGGAGCTGCGCGGCCTCCGCGGCATCGCCTACCGGCTCGGCGCGAGCGAGCCGCCCCCGACCGGCCCAGGGGGCGGTGCGGCCGACACGATCGAACTGCCCGATTTTGATGCGGTCGCACACGATAAACTCGCCTTCTGCGAGATGACGCGGATCTCGCACCTGGAGACGAATCCCCACAACGCCCGGCGGCTCGTGCAGCGATATGGCCGCGAATCGATCGTCGTGAATCCCCCCGCCCTGCCCCTGGAGCAGGACGAGATGGATCAGGTGTATGGCCTCCCCTTTACGCGCCGCCCGCATCCCTCGTACGGAACGGCCCGAATTCCGGCCTTCGAGGTCGTGGAAACGAGCGTGCAGATCATGCGCGGCTGCTTCGGCGGCTGCACGTTCTGCTCGATCACGGCCCACGAGGGGCGGATCATCCAGAGCCGCAGCCAAGACTCGGTCATCACCGAGATCAAGCTGATCGCCAGCCAGCCGGGCTTCAAGGGCACGGTGTCGGACATCGGCGGCCCGACGGCCAACATGTATCAGATGAAGTGCACGCGGCCGGAGGTGGAGGCGAAGTGCCGCCGGCTCTCCTGCGTGCATCCCACCGTGTGCAAGCTCCTGGGCACCGACCACGGCCCGCTCAAGAGCCTGATGCGCGAGGCCAGAAGCGTGGCGGGCGTGAAGCGGGTGCTCGTGGCCAGCGGCGTGCGGATGGACCTGGCCCGACGCGATCAGGAGTATCTCGAGGAGCTCGCCGCGCACCACGTCGGCGGCCACTTGAAGGTGGCCCCGGAGCACACCGACCCCACGGTGCTCGAGCTCATGAAGAAGCCGTCGGCCGACGACTACGTCGAATTCGACAAGGCGTTCACGGCCGCCAGCCGGCGAGTCGGCAAGAAGCAGTTCACCGTGCCCTACTTCATCGCCAGCCATCCGGGCAGCGGCGTCGAAGAGATGATCGAACTGGCGCTCTTTCTCAAGCGCAACAGCTACAAGCCCGACCAGGTGCAGGACTTCATCCCGAGCCCCTTCGACATCGCCGCCTGCATGTATTACACGGGCCTCGACCCGATGACGAAGGAGCCCGTGAAGGTGACGAAAGGGCTCAAAGACCGGCGCATGCAGCGGGCCCTCCTCCAGTTTTTCAAGCCAGAAAACTACTTCGAGGTGCGGCGGGCGCTCGAGCAGGCCGGCCGGCATGACCTGATCGGCAGCGGCTGCGACTGCCTGATCCCGGAGCGAGCGCCGAAGGAAGCCCTCGACAAGAAACGCAGCGAAGCCACGCGAGCGTTCACGGAACAAACCTCGGGGGACCACATCCGAGGCGGGCCCGGCACGGCCCGCGGCGAGCGAAGCCAGCCCGGCCGCAAACAACGCCGCCCGCGCAAGTCGATCGGCTACCGCCCCAACCGCGGCACGTAGGACAGGCTTCAGCCTGTCTGTGTTCACGGGCAGGCTCGGCATCGTGCCGCCCTGCCGAGGGTTGGCCTCCGCCTGCTGGCAAGAACTGGGCACTCCGGGCCTGGAATCAACGCAATGCACGCCGGCTCCGGGGGAGCGGCAAAAGTCTCCTCACTCAGGCCGCGGCGGCCCTCGTTCGGGAAGCGTTCGCCGACTCCCCCGAAGCCTCCCTTTCCGATTGAGGAGGCTCGGGGTTACCCCTGCCGTTGAGACGGCGTATGTGACCAGCGGAGCCATGGATGGCGCAGCGAATGCGCTCTGAACATAGTCCAGGCACATCCGAGTGAGCCGGAGCCCAGGAGGGCGGAGGCGAACGTCCGGCGAGACGGTA
>JAIXPT010000320.1 GCA_027486095.1 Planctomycetaceae bacterium
GCGGCGGGGTGGGCCATCGCCCGCGAGCGGCTGTTTCGCAGCGACGACCTGGCCTGGTGCCTGGCGGAAAGCCCCGCGCCGGTGGCGATCGAAGGGGTGGTCGTCGAGTCGCCCCGGCTGTTGACGCCCCCGCGATCCGCGGTGCCCGGCGGGCTCGCGATCGAGCCGTCGAGCGAGTGTGTCGTGGCTGTCACGAAGGTGCGCCGGGGCGTTGCGTGGAAGCCGGCGTCAGGGCGGGCGGCCGTGATCGTGGTGGGCGAGCCGCCCGGCGTACGCAGCGGCAGCCTGGTGAGAATCGTCGGCCGCGGCCTGCGGCCCGGGCATGCGCTCAATCCGGGTGAGTTCGATTTTCGTGAGCGGGCCCAGGCGCAGCGTTGCCTGTCGGTCGTGCGGTGCCAGTCGCGCGCGTGCGTGCGGATGCTGCGGCCGCCGTCGGCGTGGTCGCCGGCTGCCTGGCTCGATCGCATCCGGGCCGCCGGGGCGGCCTCCCTCGGCAGGCATGTGGGCGCTCGAGCGGGGTTGGCTGCGGCCCTTCTGCTCGGCTCCCGGGAAGCGCTGCCGGCCGACGACTCGCAGGTGTTTCTCGTGACCGGCACGATTCACGTGCTCTCGATCTCGGGGCTGCATGTCGGCATTCTGGCGATGGCGCTATTCAGCGTGCTGCGCGCATGTGCCGTGCGGCGCTCGTGGGCGCTCGTGTCGGTCGCGGGCTTCACGGGGCTCTACATGGTGCTCGTGGGAGCCGAGACGCCCGTCGTGCGGGCCACGCTGCTCGTCTGGCTGTCGTGCCTGGGGGCTGCTCTGGGCCGCCGGTCGCCGGCGCTCACGGGCCTCGCCGCGGCGGCCGTGGTGGTCGTGGTGTGGCATCCGCCCGAAGTGTTTCGGATCGGCACGCAGCTGTCATTTCTTTCGACGGCGGTGCTCGTCGGGGCCGGGGCGTTCGGTCCGTCGCTTGCGGCGAGCCCTGATCCGATCGCGCGGCTCATCGAGGGGAGCCGCAGCCCGCTCGAGCGAAAACTACGGCGCTTCGGCAAACAAATGATCGGGGTCGTGATGGTCGGCACGGCGATCTGGGCCGTGACCGCGCCGATCGTGGCCCTGACGTTTCATGTCGTGAGCCCGATCGGGCTCGTGCTCAATCCGCTGATCGCGCCGCTGGTGCCGCTGGCGATGGCGTGGGGCTTTCTCTGCCTGCTCGTGGCCCCGGTGTCGTCTGCGGCGGCGGGCCTGTGCGGAGCCGGATGTAATGCCACGCTCGCCGTCGTCGAGTGGCTGGTCGCATGGGCTGCCGCCGTGCCCGGTGGCCATTGCTGGGTGGCGGGGCCCGACGCCTGGTGGGTGTTCGGCGGCTATGCGTGGTGTCTGGCCGTGCTCGTGGCGCTGCCGCGCGAGCGGCTCGCCCGGCCCGCCAGCTGGGCGGTGGCCATCGCCATCTGGTGCGGTGTGGGCGTGGTCGTGGCGGCGGCCGGATGGCTGGCACGCCCTGCCATCGCCCCGCTCCAGGTGACGGCGGCGGCCCTTGGCCACGGCTGCGGCATCGTCGTGCGGAGCCCCACCGGCCGGGTGCTCGTCTACGATGCGGGCCGGCTCGGCGCCCCCGCCGCCGCCCAGCGCGGGATGGCAGCGCTGCTCTGGAGCCGCGGCATCTCCCGGATCGACACGCTCGTGATCTCGCACGCCGACACCGATCATTTCAACGCCGTGCCCGGGCTCCTCGAGCGGTTCGCGGTGGGCGAGGTGGTGGTGTCGGAATCGTTTCTGGCCAGCCCCGCCCCGGCCGCACGGGATCTTCTGCAGCGCATGCATGAGCAGCGGATACCGGTGCGGCGCGTCGGCGCCGGAGACGAGATCGCCTGCGACTGCATGTGTCGCGTGCGCGTGCTGCATCAGGATGCGGCAGCCGCGGGCGACAACGGCACGAGCCTGGTGCTCGCGGTGGAGGCCGCCGGGCGCAGGGCCCTGCTGCCGGGTGATCTCGAGGGGGAAGCCCTTCGCCAGTTCGTGGCCGCCGATCCCGATGCCTGCGACCTGCTCCTCGCGCCCCATCACGGCAGCGCCACGAGCCTGCCGCCCGATATCGCGGCGGCCACGCGGCCTGGCTGGGTGGTGGTGAGCGGCCCCGGTGGACTGCGCTGGCCCGAGGTGCGGCAGGCCTATGAGTCGGCCGCCGGCGTTGAGCGGCCGGCCCGCGTCGTGAAAACCGGAGGGGCCGGGGGTGTCGGCGCGGCGGGGGCGGTGACGGCGTCGCTGACGGCAGGCGGCGTGACGATGCGGCAATATCGCCACGGCCGCTGGCACGAGCTCGCGCCGGCGTTCAGACCGGAGCGAGGGTCTCGCGTCGCCACCGCCATGCCGCCCCGGCCAGGAGCGCCACATTGAGCAGGAGAAAAATGAAAAACTCGGTCTGTCCGCCCTGGCCGAAGCCGTAGGAATGGAGGCCGGCGCCGAGCAAAAAGTTCACTCCGTACCACGACATGCCGATCACGGCCGCGCCCACGACCGCCCCTGCCGCGAGGCCAAAATTGCCGATCCACCCTGCATAGCGACCGTGGAGCACCACGAGATAGGCAAGCAGCGACACGAGCGCCCAGACCTCCTTGGGATCCCACCCCCA
>JAIXPT010000067.1 GCA_027486095.1 Planctomycetaceae bacterium
CCAGCTCTGTCGATCGACAGGCCTGGAGGCCTGTCGCTACGTCGAGGGCGGCTTCGGGCTCCCCGTGTCCCGGGAGCCGGCGTAGCTGACCAGCGCAGCCATGGATGGCGCAGCGAATGCGCTCTGAACATAGCGCAGGCAGGTCCGAGTGAGCCGGAGCCGGGCACCGATCCGCCAAAGGCGGATTGGTCGGGCGGAGGCGAACGTCCGGCGAGGGGATACGGGGAGCCCGAAGCCGGCGCGATCAACCGAGTGAGTCTTTACCAAGGTTCGCCACGGCTGCATGATCCGCCGGTGTGAGGCGGCGGCTCACAACCTGGGCGCGGGCGAGGCGGCACCAGACGTCGGCGGCGGCGATTTTGTGGTCGTCGGCCGTGGCGTCGGCGTGGTGGGCAACGGCAAGCACGCTCACGAGATCGCGCACCCGGGCAGACAGGGCGCCGATTTCGAGCTGGCGGTCGGCGAGCGATCGGCCGTGGCGGCGGATCGCCCGGTCGATCTCGATCGCGACGCCTGCGAGTTCGCGGCGGGCACGGCGGGCGTGGGTGCGGAGGGCTGCGTCGAGAATCACGCCGTCGTGGTCGGGCCGGGCCCATGTGCCGACACGCCACGCCAGCCAGCCGGCCGCGCGGGAGAGCACTGATGATCCGGCGGCTCGTGCGGCCAGTGGATGGTGCTTCGCGAGCCCTTTGAAGAGCGCGAGGCCGAGGAGGTCGCTCTCACCTTCGTAGACCGTGACGGCGAAGTGATCGTGGAACGAGTCGCCGAGGGGGTGCCCCACGAGGAATGCCCGGCCACCGTGGATGCCGAGCGCGTCGATCGCGCTGTCGCGGACGCATTCGCCGGCCACGATCTTGGCCGTGAGCGCTTCGAGTTCGCCGCTGCCGCCCGAGTCGATGCTCGCGGCCGCCCAGGCGGTGAGCGCGTCGCAGGCGGTGATGCGGGCCGCGATTCTCCCGAGCCGGCCCTGCACGAGCTCGCGGGCCGCGATCGGCTGGCCCCAGGTGCGGCGCCCGAGCGCGTGGTCGCGGGCCTGCGCGAGCAGAATTCGCAGTGTGCCGGCGGCCTGCGCGGCGAGCGTGATCCGGCCGCGGTTGAGCCCGTGCCAGATGATCCGCATCGCGTCGGGGCCGTGGCGGCCGGCGGGCGCGGCGATGAGGTCGGCCTCGGCGAGCGGGTGGCGTGTGAACTCGAGCGCGGCGTTGTGAGCGTGCTTGAGCGGATGAAGCGCGTAGTGCCGGAGACGGAACGTGGCCGTGTCGGCGTCGGGGAGTCGAAGGAGTGCGACCGCGGGCCGCCCGTCGAGTCGGGCAAGCAGCTTGACGAGCCGGCCATGCGTGGCCCCCGTGATGAACATCTTCGTGCCGCTGACGACGAGCCCGGCCGGCGTGCGGTCGATCGTGGTCGCAACGGCCGAGAGATCGCAGCCCGCATCGGGCTCGGTGGCGGCGAAGATGGAAAGCGGCCGGCCCTCGGCAAGGCCGGGCAGGAGCCGGGCTTGCTGCTCCGGCGATCCGAACGCAGCAAGTGCCGACACGGCCCCGATTGAGGAGTGCACGGAGAGCAAGCCGGCGGCCGTCGGCACGCGGGCCGCCACGTGCGTGATCGCCCGGGCGAGGTCGCCAAGCGACGCCCCCGCACCGCCGAAGGCATGCGGCACGGCGAGGCCCCACAGACCCGTGTCGCCGAGCGCGGCCTCGGCGGCGGCGGTGAACACGCCGGCGGGTGGTGGCGGCGCATCGGCGAGCGGCGCCGGCGGCAGCTGCGAAGAAGGCGGCGCGTAGAGCAACTCGTCGCCGCGCAGCCGCTCGATCGCCGTGTCTGCGTGTTCGAGGACCGCTGCGACAGCATCAGAGAGCGGCGCTCCGGCCGCTGCGGCCGCGTTCGCAAACCCGCCGTCGCCGCCGTGCCAGACCGAGGCGGCGAGAGGATGCTTGGAGCGAGCTGAGCGTGCGGCCGGCTGCAAACGCCCCGCCTCGCGGCCCGACGGCACGACGGCTAGCCATGCGGGCGGCTCGGCCGCTTCAGCCGCGGCAAGCACATGGGCGAAGTGAGCGGCGATCGCCGACCGCTTGAGCTTGAAGGCCGCCGTGGCCTCGCCGTGGGCGGCATCGAAGGCCCGCGGCACGAACACGGCCCGCCGCACCCGCCATGATCGCGGCAGCGCTGCCTGCCGCGCTGCGATGCGCCGCGCGAGCCAGCGCAGAAGCCGCGGATGCACGAGCGCCTGCCGGCGACTGAACACGCGGAGGCCCAGCCGCCGCACCGCCGCCCGCACCACGTCGGGCTCCGGCACGATCAACGCGACGGGAGCGGCGAGCCCCGTGCCGAGCACGCAGACCTGCGCCACGGCTGGATCCTCCGCGAGCGCTCGCTCCACCTCGGCAGGGGGCACTTTCGCCCCGGTCGAGAGCACGAGTGCATCGACCACGCGGCCGGTGATCACGAGCTGGCCTGCTTCGTCGAGCCGGCCGAGGTCGCCCGTTTCGAGCCAGCCGTCGGTTTCACAGAGAGCGACGGCGTCGTGGCCCGGCTCGATCACGCCGAGCGCCACGCTCGGCGTGCGCACGAGCAGGTGGCCGCGGGCATCGAAGCGGATGTCGAGGCCCGGCAAGGGCGGGCCGACGGTGCCGGGCCGCACGTTCCGCGGGCTTGCCAGTGCCACGACCGGCCCGGCCTCGGCGAGGCCATAGCCCTGCACGAGCGGCACGCCCCGCGCGGCGAACACCGTGGCCGTGCGCTCCTTGAGCGGCGCACCGCCCGACACGCACACCCGCACCTCCCCGCCGAGCGCCGCGGGCAGGTCGGGGATGCGGCCCGCGAGCACCCCCGCCGCGAGTCGTTCAAAGAACGCCGGCACGCCGAGGATGACCGTGGGCGACGTCTGGCGGCAGGCATCGAGCACCCGCTGCCGATCGCCGACCACCACGAGCGTGCCGCCGCGCACGAGCGCCGTGTAGAGATCACCGACACGGGCATACGCGTGGCTCAGCGGCAGCCACGAAAGCCGTACGTCGCGCGGGTCGTCGAGAAACACGCCGCTCGACGCCATCGCATTCCACGCCAGCGACCGCTGCGAATGAATCACGGCCCGCGGCCGGCCCGTGGTGCCCGACGACAGGAAGATCGACGCCGGCGCATCGGGATCACACGCCGCGGCCCGCGCGGCGAGGCTCTCGATGATGGCGGCACGATCGACCTTCGCCGACCCCATCGTCACGTTCAACGGATACTCGACGAGCCCTTGCGGGGCGAGCCATTTCAGCTGCTCATCGATCTGGGCAGGCGACTCGTCGGCATGGAGGGCGACGTGCACGACACCGGTGATCAGGCAGGCGAGATCCACGATGATCCACTCGGCCGAATGCGGGCCGATGTGTGCGAGCCGATCGCCGCGGACGAGTCCGGCAGCCTCAATGACACGGGCGTAGTCCAGCGCGGCGGCGATAAGAGAGCCCCAGGTCAATTGCAATCCGATTTCCGTGGCCGAGGCTTGCGGGAAGGGTTGCCCGTGTCCTCGAGCGGGCTGTGGGAGCGAGCGCAGCCATGGATGGCGAAGCGAAGCGGACACGCAGTGAGTGGAGGCCCGGAGGGCCGCAGCGAACGTCCGGCGAGAGGGCATGGGCAACCCTGACCCATGCGGGGAGAGCGAGATCACCGCAGGCCGATCGAATGCGTCGGCTGCGCGGGCGTGGAGGAGCTCGACGAGCGAGGCCGCCGCAGCCGGCGGTGCGGCGGAATCGCGTGAGGAAAGTGGCGCGATGCTCATGATTCCATCCGTTCGAAGAGCATGGCGATTCCCTGTCCGAGGCCGATGCACATCGTGGCGAGGCCGAGCCGCTGATCGTGGGCCGCAAGCGCGTGCAAGAGGGTGGTCACGATCCGGGCTCCGGAGGCTCCGAGCGGATGGCCGATGGCGAGCGCCCCGCCGCGCACGTTCACCCGCGCTCGGTCGAGGCCGAGGCCGTCAATGCAGTGGATCGCCTGGGCGGCGAAGGCTTCGTTGAGCTCGATGAGGTCGATCGCGGCGAGGTCGATGCCCGTGCGGGCGAGCAGCTTCCGCGTGGCGGCGATCGGCCCGGTGCCCATGGCCGCGGGGGCCACGCCCGCCACGGCGCTGGCCACGATCCGCACGAGCGGCACGAGCCCCTGCCGGCGGGCCTCCGCCTCTTGCATCACGACGAGCGCCGCCGCGCCGTCGCTCAGAGGCGCGCTCGCGGCGGCCGTCACGGTGCCGAGCTGCGGCAGGAACGCCGGAGCGAGAGCCGCCATCGCCTCGAGGCTCGTGTCGCCGCGGATCGACTGGTCGCGGGTCGCCGGCACGAGGCCGCCCGCCTCGTCGTGCCCAAGCAGCGCCACGAGCTCGTCGTCGAAGAGGCCCGCATCGGCCGCCGCCGCCGCCTTGCGATGGCTCTCGAGCGCGTAGGCCTCCTGGGCCTGCCGCGAGATGCCGTGCGCGGCCGCGAGATGCTCGGCCGTGAGCCCCATCGAGAGCATCCCCTTGCTCGAACGCGCGAACACCTGCGGATGGATGTCGATCGCCGCATCCATCGGCAGATGGTGCATGTGTTCGACGCCCCCGACGACATGCACGTTTTCTGCGCCGGCGACGATCGCCTGGGCGGCCCGTGCGACCGCCTCGAGGCCGGAGCCACAGAGCCTGTTGACCGTGGTGCCCGCCACGGTGAACGGCAGCCCGGCGAGCAGCAGGGCAGTGCGGGCGGCGTTGCCGCCGAGTTCGCCGCGCTGCTGCGTGCAACCGAGGATTACGTCGTCGATCGTGGCCGGATCGACCCCGGCCCGCTCGACCGCCGCGCGGATCACCGCGGCGGCAAGCTCGTCGCCCCGCACGTGGCGAAACAGCCCGCGCTCGGCGTGGGCCCGGCCGATCGCGGTGCGGCAGCAGGCCACGACGACGGGCGTGGATTCCGGAGAGTGGCGGAGCGTGGTCATGCCGGCACCTCCGCCGTGAAGCGGCCGCCGGAACGGGCGAGGTCGAGCAGCCGCGGCGTGGGGTGCATGCGCACGCCGAGGTCGGCGAGCGGCTCGAGCCGGCGCACGATCTCGGCCGCCCCGAGCGCATCGGCCCAGGCGAGCACGCCGCCGCGGAACGCCGGGAACCCGAGGGCGTGGATCACGGCGAGGTCGATGTCGCGGCCGTCGCGCACGAGCTCTTCATCGAGCACGCGCGTGGCTTCGAGCACCACCGGCAAGAGCAGGCGATCGGCGATCGTGCGATCGCTCGTATCACGGGCCGGCAGCGCGTAGGCCGCCACGAGCGCGGCCACGCCGTCGTCGGGGCGGCTCGGCTTCGCCTGCTGGCCGGCCTGGGCATCGTAAAGATAGAAGCCCGCGCCGGTTTTACGGCCAAGCCGGCCCGACTTCACGAGCGCCGGGATCACCGGCGAGGCCTCGATGCGATCGCCATAGGCGTCGTCGAGCACGAGCCCGGCATAAAACGCAGTGTCGAGGCCGATCATGTCGTAGAGCTCGAGCGGGCCCATCGGCATCCCGAAGGCCCGCGCCACGCGGTCGATGCGCCGCGGCTCGACGCCTTCGCGGAGCATCTCGATCGCCTCGTGCAGGTAGGGCATCAACAGCCGGTTGACGAGAAATCCGGGGCTGTCGCGGACCACGACGGGGCATTTGCCGAGCCGCTTGGCATGGGCCACCACGGTGGCGATCGTGGCGTCGCTCGTAGCCGGCCCGCGGATCACTTCCACGAGCGTCATCCGCCGCACGGGATTGAAGAAATGCATGCCGCAAAACCGGCCCGGCTGCGTGAGCGCGGTGGCGAGCTTCGCGATCGGATTGGTCGAGGTGTTGGTGGCGATCACCGTCTCGGGGCCGACCGCCCGCTCGATGTCGGCAAGCACCTGGCGCTTGATGTCGGTGCGCTCGAGCACGCTTTCGATGACGAGGTCGGCGGTGGCCAGGGCGGTGGTTTGCGTGGCGGTGGCGAGCCGGCCGGCGAGGGCGAGCGCGCGGGCCGTGTCGGTGCGCTTCGTGGCCCGATCCCAGGCGGCTTCATCGAGAATGCCGGCAACGCTGCGGCCGAGCGCCTCAACGCTCACGTCGATGAGCGTCACGCCGAACCCATGCCGCAGATGGCTCGCCGCGATGCCCGCTCCCATGATTCCCGCGCCGACCACGGCCGGATGCTCGATGTGGGCAGCCGCCGCCGGCGCGGCATCGCTTTCGGCATCGACGCGGCCCACGCCCGGATCGCGGCGGTTGCGTTCGCCGAGCCGGAACACTCTGACCAACTGCCGCGAGACGTCGCCCTGCGCGAGCCTCGCGAAGGCCGCTGATTCGAGCCGGCCCGCCGCGGCCAGATCGACCTCGGCCCCGGCGAGAATCGTCTGCAGGATGGTGGCGGGGGCCGGGTAATGCCCGCCGGTGCGGCCGAGGATCACGGCCGATGTGACGGATTCGAGAAACGCCCGCTCGTCGGAGTCGAGCACGACCGGCTCCGCCAAACGCCGGCGCCGGCCGCGCTGGCCGGCGCGGGCGATCTCGTATTCGAGCAGCCGGCGGGCCGACTCATGCGCTTCGTCGGCAGGCACACAGGCATCGACGAGCCCGAGCCGCCGCGCCGTCGCGCCATCGACAGGCTCGCCCCCGGCGGCGAATTCGATGGCGGGGCCGGGGCCGATCAGCCGCGTGAGCCGCACCGTGCCGCCCCAGCCGGGCAGGAGGCCGAGCTTCACTTCCGGCAGCCCGAGCGAGGTGTGGCTGGCCGTGGTGGCGATCCGATAGTCGCACGCCAGCGCCAGCTCGAGCCCGCCCCCGAGGCAGACGCCGTCGATCACCGCCACGCTCGGCCAGGGAGCCGCCGAAAGCCTCCCGAAAAGCTCGCGACCGGCCGTGCAGAGCCGCTCGATTTCGGCGGCCGGCTTCCCCGGGAGGGCTTCGAGGCGGGCGACGTCGGCGCCGGCAAAGAACGACTCTGCCAGGCCGGAGCAGACCACGAGGCCGCGGGGCGGAGGCCCGCGATCGAGGCCGTCGAGGGCGGCGGCAAGGTCGCGCACCACCTGTTCGGTGATCACGTTCTGGCGGTGCCCGGGAACGAGAAACGACAGGGTCGCGATGCCGTCGGCGTGGCGATCGACGGTGACGGTGGAGGATTCCCTGCCTACGGCCGGCATCGACTGGCTTCCGTCTCGTGCGTTTCCCGGGCGGTTGGCTTGCCTGGATCGGGAAAACCGCTAGTGTATCGCCAGTTTCCCCGGGCCCCAGCCCGGGCATCCCCACACGGAGGGCACGGTCGGCCATGAAGCATGCCACCACGATGACGGCCGATCAGGAAGCAGCCGAAACGGAGCCGGCACACCGGTTCACGACCCAGGCCTGCCTGTGGATCGTGCTGGTCGCGCTTGGCGTCTGTGGCCGTCTCTGGCAGCCCGGCTGGAACGTCACGCCGATGGCGGGCGTGGCGATCGCCGCGGGTGCCGTTTTTCCAAACGCGGTCGTGGCGGCGAGCGTGCCGCTTGTGGCGCTCGCGGTCGGCAATCTCGTGCTGCCCGGCTACGGCAGCCTCGCGATGGCCGCCGTGGTGTATGCCGCCACTGTGTGGCCGATTCTGCTGGGCCGGTTTGTCGCGATCAACGGCGGCCTGAAGTCGGTCGGCTGGATCGCGGCCGCCGGCGGAGCACTCGCGAGCTCGCTCGTGTTTTTCGTGACCACGAACCTCGCCTACTGGTGGCTCTCGAGCGAGTATCCGCACACGGCGGCCGGCCTCGCGCAGTGTTACGTGGCCGCCTTGCCGTTCTATCGCTGGATGCCGGTGGGCGATCTCGCCTGGACAGCCGTGATCCTCGCCAGCATCTCGGCAGTGACCGCAGCCCTGCGGGCCTCCCGCGCCACCGTGGCGGCTTGACTGGCCGCCCGCATGCCGCAGAATGCAGGGGAGATTGATTCGATCGGTGATCTACGCCGCGGGAATGGCGGAATTGGCAGACGCGCCAGGTTGAGGGCCTGGTGGTAGTAATACCGTGCAGGTTCAAGTCCTGTTTCCCGCATTTGAATAAGCATCTGCGCTCGAGGGTACGTTTTTGTTGGTTTTGATCCGCCGGCTCGGGGGCGGCAAAAGTCTCGTCGCGTGGGCCGCAGCGGCCCAAGGCTCCTCGAGCGTTCGCCGACCCCCTCGCCTTCCCTGTTCAACGTGTTGAGCGTATTTGTTGGAGGCTGGCATGAGTTCGGTGCCCGAGGCGTCACCTGGCGATGAAAGTGCTTCGCCAGCCCGCAGGATAGCGATCGGAACACAGCGGGCTGGCGTGTCGCCGCCGAAAGCAGCGCCGCGGCATCAGTATGTGATGCCGCAGCAACCGGCTGACGCGGGGCAGGCCCCGGCGACGGTGGAGGTTGCCGAAGCGCCGGCGACCGCGGCGCCGAGCGAGGCGCCGGCCGCACCGGCAGCGCCTGCCGAAAAGCCTGGTGAGCGGCCGACTCGCGGCGAAGGCAAGCCGCGGCGCGAGCGGCGCGGGGGTGGCGACCGCAAGCCGGCCTTCACCGACGTGCTGCCGCCCGGCAAACGCGTCGCCGTGCCGAACATGCGGGCGGCGCTCGAGGACGATCTCGAGGAAGACTTTTTGGCCGCGGTCGAAGGCCTGGCCGTCGATGACCTGCTCGCAGGCAGCGTGCCGGCGAAGGCCGAAGCCGTGCTCGATCCAGGGGCACGGGTGACGGGTACTGTCGTGAGCGTCGGCCACGACACGGCCTTCATCGATCTCGGCGGGCGCCGGCAGGGCGCCCTCAAGCTCGCCGGCCTCGACGACGTGCCGCACGTGGGCGACGTGCTCAATCTTTCGGTCGGCAGCCGCAACGACGACGACGGGCTCTACGACCTGGCTCCCGCCAATCGGGCCGTGGCCGTGGAAGATTGGTCGCAGCTCGAAGCGGGCATGATCGTCGAGGCCCGCGTGACGGCGGCCAACAAGGGCGGCCTCGAATGCGAGGTGGCCGGGCTCCGCGGCTTCATGCCGGCGAGCCTCGTGAGCCCGTGGCGCGTGGAAAACCTCGAAGAGATGGTGGGGCAGACGGTCGAGACCCTCGTGACGGAGATCGTGCCGGCCGCACGGCGGCTCGTGCTCTCGCGGCGGGCCGTGATCGAACGGCAGGCGGCCGACGCCCGTGCGAAAATGCTCGAGACCCTCGAGGTGGGCACCGCGCTCGATGGCATCGTGCGCAGCGTGCGCGACTTCGGGGCGTTCGTCGATGTCGGCGACGGCGTCGAGGGGCTCGTGCACGTGAGCCAGCTTTCCTGGGATCGCGTGGCGAATCCTGCCGACGTGCTGCAGCCCGGGCAGAAGGTGCGGGTGATCGTGAAGAAGGTCGATCGCCAGACCGGCAAGATCGCCCTCTCGGCGCGCGACCTCGTGGAAAGCCCGTGGAAGCACGCGGCCGATAAATATCACGTGGGCGCCACCGTGAAGGGGGCCGTCAGCCGTATCGCCCAGTTCGGAGCATTCGTGAAGCTCGAGCCGGGCGTCGAAGGGCTCGTGCACGTGTCGGAACTGGCGCACCGCCACGTGCGCAGCGTCGGCGACGTGGTGAAGGAGGGAGAGCAGGTGGAGTGCCGCGTGCTCGCCTGCGACCCCGACGAGCAGCGGCTTTCGCTTTCGATCAAGGCCCTGGCCACGAGGCCGGCGGAAGCGCTGCCCGAGCACGGGGCCGACGAGGCGGCCGAGCCTGATGAGCCGGCACCGGCTGCGCCGAAGAAGCACACCGGCCCGCTCAAGGGCGGCCTGGGCGGCCGGTCGGACGGCGCCCGATTTGGCCTCACCTGGTGAGGGCGGTCAGCACTTTCTTGCCCATCCAGGGCACGAGTGCGGCGGGCACCTTCACCGATCCGTCGGCCTGCTGGTGGTTCTCGAGGATCGCGATGATCGCCCGACTGATCGCGACGGCGGTGCCGTTGAGCGTGTGTACGAAGTGGGTGCCCTTCTCCCCTGGCTTCTTGTAGCGCACGGCCAGCCGGCGAGCCTGGAAGTCGGTGCAATTCGAAGTGCTCGTCACCTCGCCCCACTCGCCGGCCGGGCCGCGGCCCGGCATCCAGGCCTCGAGGTCGAACTTGCGGTAGGCCGGCCCACCCAGATCGCCGGAGGCCGTATCGATGACGCGGTAGGGAATCTCCAGGCCGTCGAACAGCCGGCATTCGAGGTCGAGGAGCAAGCCGTGCATGGCTTCGCTCTCCTCCGGCTTCGTGAACGCGAACATTTCGACCTTCGTGAACTGATGTACGCGGTAGAGCCCGCGGGTGGCCTTGCCGTGGGCCCCTGCCTCGGTGCGGAAGCAGTGGCTGATGCCACAGAGCTTGAGCGGCAGCTCGTCGGCCTCGAAGATCCGCTCATGAAACGCCCCGCCGAGCGTGATCTCGGCCGTGGCCACGAGCGAGAGGTCGCTGTCCTTGATCGAGTAGATCTGCGTCTCATTGCCACGCGGCATGAAGCCCGTGCCTTCGAGGATCGTGTCGCGGGCGAGGTCGGGCGTGGTCATCGCCGTGAACCCCTCGCCCATCAGGAGATCGAGCGCGTAGCGCTGCAGCGCGAGCTCGAGCAGCACCGCGTCGTTCACGAGGAAGTAAAAACCGTGGCCGGCGACGCGGGCCCCCGCCTCGAAGTCGAAGAGCTCGAGCTGCTCGCCGATCGCGACATGGTCGCGGGCCGGAAAGGCGAAGGTGGGCAACGGCGTCGCTCCCCGCTTGATTTCCACCGCGGCGTCCTCGCCGCCGAGCGGGGCGGCAGGATGCGTGAGGTTGGGAATCAGCCGGAGGATCTCGTCCGACTCGGCGGCGATCTTTTCGAGGCGACCCTCGATCGCCCCCACCTCCTCACGGAGCCGCCGGCCCTCAGCCTTGCGGGCCTCGCGTTCGGCCGCATCGGCCGCCTTCGCGATCGACTTGCTCACCTGCCCGGCCTCGTGATTCAGCCGGTCTACGTCGGCCTGGAGGTGCCGGCGGAGCTTGTCGAGCTCGGCGAATCGGGCCACGTCGGCCGACGAGCCGCGGTTGCGGCAATTCGTGGTGACGAGATCGACGTTGTCGGCGACATAGCGGCGGTCGAGCACGGGGTGATTCTCCGGGGGGAGCGGTGAATATACTGGGAAAAAACCATGTCAGAAGCCGCTGCTGCCGCCGTCGCCGAGCCCGCCGCGATCCCGGTCTTGGTGCCTGCCCCGGCGGCGAGCCCCGGGAAGCGTGAGGCCCCGCGGCGGCAGCCCCGATATCACGTCGTCCTCTGGAACGACGACGACCACACCTTCGACTACGTGATCGTGATGCTCGAGCGCCTCTTCGGCCATCCGAAAGAGACGGGCTTCAAACTGGCCAAGGAGGTAGACGCCAAAGGCCGCGTCGTCGTGCTCACGACGACGAAGGAACATGCCGAGCTCAAGCGCGACCAGATCCACGCCTTCGGGGCCGACACGCTCATCGCCCGCTCGAAAGGCTCGATGTCGGCCTCGATCGAAGCGGAGTGACGGCCGGCCGCATGGAGACCGGGCTCCGCATCCACGCGGAGTCCCCGGGCTTCCGCCCGGGGCTTTTTTGACACCAGGGGCATCCGCTCGGCTCACGCCTCGGGCTTCCCATGATCCAACAAGCCCGGAGCGGAAGCGACGGGACACCGGGTGGCGCATGATCCCGCTCCCGATGCCGCATGGAGACCGGGCTCCGCATCCACGCGGATCGCCCGGGCTGCCGCGATCATTCCGGCAGCGGGCGGCCCTTCGTTTCGGGCAGGAACGGCAGCACGGCGAGGCCGAGCAAAAACGCTGCGCACATCGCGATGCCCGCCGGCCGCATCGGCTCGCGCATCCATTCGGGACTCTGGATGCCCGAGAACACGGTGCTCGAAAGCTGGCCGAGAAGAAACGGCCCGCTCGCCGCCACGAAGCGGCCGACGTTGTAACAGAAGCTCGTGCCGGTGCTCCGCAGGCGTGTTGGAAACAGCTCCGGAAAGTAGATCGCGTAGCCTGCGAACAGCGAGAGCTGGCAGAAGCCCATCAGGGGCAGCATCCACCAGATGTCGCTGATGTCGTCGAGATAGCGAAACACGATCGCCGTCGAGACGAGGGCGGCGGTGAATGCCAGCGCGAAGAAGGGCTTGCGGCCGATCTTCTGGCAGATGCGGGCGGCGAGCATCATGCTCGTGAAGGCGCCCACCTGGATCATCATCATGGCCACGCCCGTCCAGATCGTGAGCCGGCCGGCCAGGTCTTGCCCCGAGAGCCCCTGGGCCTTGAAGGTCTTCTCGAACACGCTGCGCTGCAGGTCGATCGAGAAGAATCCGATGCCCCACAGGCCGATCACACCCGAGCAGGCGAGGAGCATGCCGAGGATCGCATTCTTTCGCCAGCGCGGGTCGGCGAAAAGGGCGCCGTAGCCGCCGAGCTTCTCGCCCGTCTCGGCCGCGCGGGCCTTCATCTGCTGCCACTTCTCGGGCTCCTTGAGGCCAGCCCGGATCACAAGCGCGAGCACGGCCGGCAGCGCCCCGATCACGAACTTCCAGCGCCAGGGTTCCCAGCCGTAGAGCTTGCTGCCCATGTGGAGCTGCGCCTGCCCGAGGCCGATGCCGATGAGCGCGGCGGCGAAGTTGCCCACGGCCGAGAGCGCCTGCAAGAGGCCGAGTGCGTAGGGCCTGGCCCGGTCGGGCATGACCTCGGCCACGAGCGCCACGCCCACGGCAAACTCCCCGCCGACGCCGAGGCCGGTGATGAAGCGGTAGAAGGCGAAGTCCCAGAAGCCATACGACAGGGCGGAGAGGCCCGTGCAGAGTGAATAGATGACGATCGTGATCATCATCGTCTTGGCGCGGCCGATGCGGTCGCCGACCACGCCAAAAATCAGGCCGCCTGTCGCCCAGCCGAGCATGAAGATGCAGGTGGAGAGGCCACCGTAGAAATTCACCGCCTTCGGGTCGATGCTGCCATCGGCGGCAGCGAGCAGCGTCTCCATGGCCGGCTTGCGGGCGAGGTTGAAGAGCTGTTGATCGAGGCAGTCGAAGAGCCAGCCCAATGCGGCCACGATGAGCACGAACCAGTGATACCGCGTCATGCCGCGATACCAGGGCCCATCGGCCGGTGACGATGCGTCTGATCGCGATGCGAAGTGGGGCAGGTCGGCCATGACGTGGGGTTCCCTCGGAGCGCGTGGTTGAAAATTCGGTGGTCAGGATGCGGCGGCAGCCCGGCCTGTGCGGGCCGAGCGATAGCAGGCCTCGATGATCGCGACGGCCTTGCGGCCTTCGAGGCCGTCGAGCTCCGGCCGCCGGCCGGCCTTCACGGCGTCGAGAAAGGCCTCGAAGTTCCGCGTATGGCAGGAGTAGTTGATCGCCATCGGGTCGGCCGCGCCGCCGCTCGTGCCGCTGGTGCCGCCGAAGCGGTCTCGGATCGCAGCGTCATCGGCGCCTTCCACGCGAAACCGCCACGTGGTGAGCTGCTCCTCGAGGACTTCAACCGTGCCGTCGCGGCAGCCGAAGAGAAACCGGCGCAGCTGGCCGGGGTAGAGGCTCGTGGCGGCGAGCAGCTGGCCGAGGGCGCCGTTTTTAAATCGCAGGATCGCAACGCACGTGTCCTCGACCTCGAGCCGCTCGGCATCGTGGGCTCGCACCGCCGTGAGCGCCGTCACACTCTCGACCGGGTTTTCGCCCGGCGCAAGCCCGGGCATCGTGGCCCCGACGATCCATTGCAGGGCATCGACCCCGTGGATCGACTGGTTCATGAGGGCGCCGCCGCCGTCGAGGGCCTTCGTGCCCTGCCAGCGGCCGGGGCCGTAGTAGGCGTCGTCGCGCCACCAGGGCACGTAGCTGGCCGCGATGGCCAGGTTGCCGAAGCGGCCGGCGGCTGCAGCCTCGTGCACGGCAGCCACCACGGGGTTGAACCGCTGCGGAAAGATCGCGCCACATGTGATGCCGGCCTTTTCGACGGCCGCGAGCATCCGGTCGATCCGCTTGAGCGTGATCTCGAGCGGTTTCTCGCAGATCACGTGCACGCCGCGCCGGGCTGCCGCGACCACCGCCTCGAGATGCGCTCCCGACGGGGTGGCCACGGTCACGAAGTCGGGCTTCTCGCGCCTGAGCATCCGCGCGGTGTCGGCGTGCCACGCACAGCCAAAATCCGCCGCGAAGGCCCGCCCCTTCTCTTCGGTGCGGCAGGTGGCCGCCACGAGTTCCACGCCGGGAATGTCGGCGAGGGCCTTGGCGTGAAGCCGCGCGATCGCGCCGATGCCGATGATTGCCGCCCGCACGCCGCTGCTCCCTTCAAGCCGTGGAGCCGAGAGCGTAGCAGGTTACTTCCACTTGTAGAAATGATCGAAGAATCGATCGTGCAGCCGGTGATACCACGCCCACACGCCGTGGTGCGGCGTGCCTGTGCGCGGCTCGCAGGGGCCGCCGTAGATCGGCCCGCCCGACGGGCAGCCGTGCATGCCGACGAGGTCGTACGGGTGCGGCGGCTCGCTCGGGTGGCACGGCGGCGGCGGCACGCAGGGCGGCAGCGCCCGCGGCTCGCAGTTTTCGTGGAGGGGCTCGACCGGTGCATACCAGTCGTAGGGCGTGTCGGTGCGGCCCGGGAGCAGCGTCGAGAGCACCTGCATCGCGTCTTCGCCGGTGGCGTCGGGCCGGATGCCGGGCGTGCCGCGCAGCGGATCGGGCAGCGTGTCGGCCGACGCAAGCACGATCACGCGCGGCACCCGGCGTGGCACCGTGAGCGGCAGCGCGACGGCCGGCGCCGGCTCGATGAGCGCGGGTGTTTCGGCCCGGGCAGTGGCCGCGGCCACGCCTGCGAGCAGCAGGCAGGCGAATCGTCCCGTGGATCGCGTTATCATGGTGATGCCCTCCGTCCGTCTCCATCGGCTGCCGTTGCCCCGTTGCTAGAGCGGCGCGGAAGCGGACCGCAGAGCGGCTGGAAAGCGGCGCAATCACGGCGAACCAGGGCATTCCGGCGATCGATCGCCGGCCGGCAGGGTCCACCACGTCTTCCCGCACCCCCACGGCCATGCAGCCTCCGAATCCGGCCGACCTGATCGCGAACCTCGCCGCCGTGGAAGCGCGGGCCGTCATCGCCTCGGCCGGCGGAGGTTCGCGGGGCGTTTCCCGGCTCATGAGCACGCCCGGTGCGAGCGCCGTGGTGCTCGAGGCACTCGTGCCCTCCGCCCGCGGGGCAGTCGATCGCTTGCTCGGCGGCCCTCAGGAGTCGTATTGCTCGCCGCGGGCCGCGCGGCGGCTGGCGATCACGGCCTGGCAACGCTGCGTGGGCTATGGCGCGACGCCCGAGCAGGCGATCGGCGCCGCCGTCGTGGCGAGCCTGCGCACGGTCGCGCCGAAGCGTGGCGCGCATCGCATCATCGTCGCCATCCAGACGCTCGCCGCCACGACGGTGGTCGCGATCGAGCTCGAGAAAAATGCCCGGTCTCGCGACGCGGAGGAAGATCTGGCAGCCGCGCTCCTGCTCGCGCAGCTCGCTGCGAAGCTGGGCGCCGAGCCGGCAAAGCTGATGATCGATGGGCTGCGGCCGGCGGAGCGGATCGTGGTGGAGCAGACGGCGGCCCAGCCGGAGTGGCAGCGGCTCCTCGCGAGCTCGAGCCCGGCGGCCTGCCTTGCCGCAGGAACGCCCTCCGTGAGCGCGGCCGGCGTGCCCGCGCCCGGCCGGCTCATCTTTCCCGGTTCGTTCGACCCGCTCCACGAGGGCCACCGCAGCATGGCCCGAATCGCCGAGGAGATCGCCGAGCGGCCGGCCGAGTACGAGCTCTCGATCGCCAACGTAGACAAGCCGCTGCTCGATTACCAAGAAATCAAGACACGGACCGCCCAATTCGCCGACCGCACGCTCTGGCTGACGCGGGCAGCGACGTTCCTCGAGAAGCTGGCCCTGTTTCCCGGCAGCACGTTCGTGCTCGGGGCCGACACGTTTCTACGGCTTGCCGACCCGCGGTACTACGGCGGCTCGGCCGACGCCGCGGCCGCGGCGGTGCGCACGATCGCCGCGCAGGCCCGGGGGCTGATCGTGTTTGGCCGCGTGCGCGACGGCGAGTTTGCCGACCCAGCCAAGCTCGACGTGCCGCAGCCGCTGCGCGAGATCTCGTATTTCGTGTCGCAGCACGAGTTTCGCATGGACGTGTCGAGCACCGCCCTGCGCCGGGGGCACGCGGCATGCGACGGCTCCTGAGCCTTCTCAGCGTCGCGGTGTGCACGAGCGGCGGGCCCGCGAAGCCTATGAGAAGCAAGTGCAGGCCTCTGCGGTGCGGATGCAGGAGCGAGGCGTCGAGCCCTGGCCCGTGCTCTCCGCCGCCGAGCATGCCGCGCAGGTGGAGTCGCTCGAGGCGTTCGTGGCCGACGCCCCGCGGCGTCCACGGGCTGTGCCACCAACGCGGCGACGGATTCTTGGATACGGGCCCCGACTTCCACATCGAGGCCGATCGCTACGGCATCGCCTCGAGCCTCGTGCGCTTCATGGTGGCCCGCCCGTCATGCCTTTACTCAAACGCGCCGGCTCGGGGTTACCCCGTACCGTCTCGCCGGACGCTCACTGCGCCCTGACCAATCCGCCTGCGGCGGATCGGTGCCCAGGCTCCGTTCGCTCGGACCTGCCTGGGCTCTGTTCAGAGCGCATTCGCCCCGCCATCCTGGCTGCGCTGGTCAGCTACGCCGGCTCAACGGCAGGGGCAACCCCGAGCCTCCTCAACCGAAGCGACAGGCCTCCAGGCCTGTCGAATCCCACGTAGCGACAGGCCTCCAGGCCTGTCGATCGACAGAGCTGAAGCTCTGCCGCTCCCCCGAAGCCGGCGCGCTATCGACTTGAGGCCATGACAGGCGGGATACCTGTCCTCCGAGATAACGCGGGCAAGTCGAGGTCGCCGCCCCTCAGTGCTTCAGCCGCTGGGCGAGGCCTCTGCCGATCCGGTCGAGCGTGACGCTGCGGTCGTCGATGCCGATATGGACGCGGATCAGGCTCATGCCCTGCTCGTCGGCCAGAGCCTGCGTGACCGCCGCGTCGAATTCGCCCTCCGTGCGCACTTCGTAGCCGGTGCCGCCGCCGAGCACCTGGGGAAGGAGTTCGTAGCGCCAGGGGTTGATGTCGTTGAAGCTGCCCTCGTGGATCACGCGCTCCGTGCCGTAGCCCTTGTTGTCGAGCACGATCACGATGACCGGCAGCCCGCGCCGCACGATCGTGGAGAGCTCCATGCCGGTCATCTGGAAGGCGCCGTCGCCCACGAGCACCACGACGCGGTGGTCGGGCTGGGCCATCTGGGCCCCGAGCGCGGCCGGCACGGCGAAGCCCATCGACGTGTAGTAGGCGGGCGAGAGAAACTCCGTCTGCCCGTGGATCACGAGCTCGCTCGAGGCGAACAGCGCGTCGCCCACGTCGGCCACCACGATCGTCTTGTCGTCGAGCGATTCGTCGAGCCGGCGCACGAGCCGCGTGGTCGTGATCGGGGCGTCGGCCGCGAGCGTAAACGGCCCCTGGGCCGCCGCAGGCCCCGCGGGCAGCTCTCGCTTCGCTGCCTTTGGCTTGGCGGCCACGAGCGCCCGCAAGAAATCTTCGAGCAGCACGTGGTGGAAGTGGTGGTGGCTGATCCGCAGTTCGTCGGTCGTCGCGTAGATGCTCTTCGCCGCGTCGAGCTTCGCCGTGAAGATGCCGAGGTCGAGATCGGTGAGCAGCGTGCCGAGCAGGATCACGCAGTCGCTCTCCTCCACGAACCGCGTCACCTCCTCTCGGCCGAGCGCGCCCTCGTAGAGCCCGACATAGAGCGGATGCACCTCGCTGACCACGCTCTTGGCGAGCAGCGTGGAGGCGATCGCGATCCCCGAGGCTTCGGCCAGCTTCACGACCTCGGCCTGGAGCCTATGCCGATGCAGCTCGATGCCCGCGATGATCACGGGCCGCTTCGCCTGCTCGATCCGGGCCACCGCCTCCTTCACCGCCTCGGCGAGCGCGCTCGGGTCGCTCTTCACCTGCGGGGCCGCGTAGGGCCGAATCTGTTCCGGCACCACGCTCACCATGTCGCGGGGCAGCTCGAGATACACCGGCCGCTTGAGCCGGTGGGCCGTGTCGAGCAGGTGGTCGATCTCGCGAAACGCCGTCGCCGGATCGACGATCTCGCGGCTGGCCGCGCAGATCTTCTCGAACACGTCGAGCTGCGTGTGCCACTCGCGCACGCGATGATGCAGCAGCGGATCGTTCACCCGCTCGCGGATGCCGGGCGCTCCCGAGATCAACACGACCGGGCTCTTCTCCGCGTATGCCCCCGCGATCGAATTGGCGAGGCTCAGGCCCCCCACGCCATACGTCACGCACACGGCGCCCATGCCGTTGACCCGGGCATACGCATCGGCCGCGAATCCCGCGCAGTCCTCGCGGGTGCAGTTCACGAGATCGAGCGGGCTGTGCTCGAGCATGCTGTAGAAGGAGAGCACGTAGTCGCCCGGCAGCCCGAACACGTGCTTGATCCCATAGTCGGAGAGCCGGCGGATCAGATACTGCCCGATCGAGAGCGCGGTCATGCTCTGCTCGGTATTCACCGGCGGCCTGCCATCGGGCCCGACACCGAGCCCCGTGTCGAACACTGATCGCAGCTTGATGGGCATGAGCCCTCCTTTCGCGCGGAGCAATTATACGCGCGGTGCGGTTGCGCGAACTCAAACGCGCCGGCTTCGGGGGAGCGGCAAAAGTCTCCTCACTCCGGCCGCCGCGGCCGTCGTTCGGGAAGCGTTCGCCGACTCCCCCGAAGCCTCCCATCACGTTTGAGGAGGCTCGGGGTTACCCCTGCCGTTGAGACGGCGTATTTGACCAGCGAAGCCATGGATGGCATAGCGCAGGCAAATCCGAGTGAGCCGGAGCCTGGAGGGCGGAGGCGAACGTCCGGCGAGACGGTACGGGGTAACCCCGGGCCGGCGCGCACGAACTGGAGAACCACAGGCTGATGCCTGTCCTACGGCGACGGCCGGCGGAGCGTGCGCAGCATCGCGAGCCAGAAGCCGAGGAAGCCGAGCACGCATGCCATGACGACGAGCGGGCGGCGGATGTCGTGGTTGAGCGTCCATGCGCCGGCGGCGAGGATCGCGCCCCAGATCACGATCGCCACCATGATCCAGCGGATGATCCGGGCGGCACCGGGCGGGGCGGCAGGCGTCGTCATGCGGAAGTTATAGACGCGCCGCCGGCGGATCGGGGGCCTTTGAAAACAAAGGCCCCCGGAACGGTCCAGGTCCCAGGGGGGCGGAGAACCTGAACCGTTTCCGGGAGCGATTGGACGATCACTGTGGTGGGCCCGAGGCTCCGGCCGCATCCGTGCTGCCGGCGTGCCTCGGGGTGGGGCCATTCCATCTGCCCCGCGAGCCTTCAGGCGGGCGGACAGTAGGGGGCAGGATTTCGTGAATCAATGCCGGTTTGCCGGCGGAAAAACGTCGGGCTTTCCCGGCTGATTTCCCGTGCACGCTATGCTTTCGCCCAGCTTGCCACGTCCCTTGGAGCCCAGCCCGCCATGAGCAGCCCTGTCGAGATCACCCCCCTGGCCGCGTCGATCCCCGGAGCCGGCGCCCCGCCGACGCCTGCCGCCTGGGAGGCCGCGTTTGCAGCCGCGCTCCCTTACCGCGCATTTCTCGATCGGCATGCAAACCCCGATCAACGCGCCCGGTGGGACGCGTTCCACGGCCGCGTCGCGCTCACGCCCGCGCAGACGGCTCTGCTCGGCGGGTTTGTCCGCACGATGCCCGTGCTCGTGCTCGCGGGCGCCTGGTGCGGCGACTGCGTCAATCAGTGCCCGATCTTCGCCCACTTCGCGGCGGCCGCCCCTGCGCTCGACATCCGCTTCCTCGACCGCGACGCCCGGCCCGAGATCGCCGCCCACATGAAAGTGTGCGGCGGCCAGCGTGTGCCCACCGTGATGTTCCTCTCGGAAGATTTCACGCCCATGCTCTTCTACGGCGACAAGACCCTCTCCGCGTATCGGGCCGCCGCCGCGGCCCAGCTGGGCGAGAGCTGCTCGAGCGGGGCCGTGCCCCCGCCGGCCGACGCGATCGCCGCGGTCGTCGGCGACTGGCTCGACCAATTCGAACGCGTGCAGCTCATGCTCCGGCTCTCGGGCCGGCTGCGGCAGCTCCATGGCGACTGACCCCGCCGACGCCCCGGAGATTCTCGATGACGAGCCGTGAACGGTGGACCGTATACCCGCTCCTGTTCCTCGCGATCGGCCTCGCCGTCCGAGCCGTCGCCGTGCCTGAGGAGCGGTTCGCCGCGGCCCAGATCGGCGATCTCGAAACCTCCCGGCTCACGTGCCGCGAGATCGTGGTCGAGGCGGACGACGGCACCGTGCTCATCCACATGGGGAGAGTGATCAACGCCGGCGGCGGCCGGATCGAAATCAAAGACGAGCGGGGCATCGACGCGATCGCGATCGGCACGGGGCCGCACGACCGCACGGGCACCGTCGAGTGCTACGACGCCGCCGGCAAGCCCGCGCCGTGTGAATGACGGATCGGCCCGCCGGATGCAATCTTGCCCGGTGGGCGGTACATTGCCAGGGTCTGTTTCTTCATTCTTCGGAGGATCATCGTCCATGCGCTGGGAAGGCCGTCGGCAGAGCAAGAACGTGGAGGATCGTCGCACCCAGGGGGCCGCGCCCATGATGGTGGGGGGCGGGCTGCTCACGCTGATCTTCATGATCGTGCTGATGTTTCTCGGAGTCGATCCGATGCAGGTCGCCAAGATGGCGCCCGAAATCGCCGCGCCGGCGCCTCAGCAGGCTCCCGCCAAGCCGCTCAACGACGAGCTCTCGCAGTTCGTGCGGGTGGTGCTCGCCGACAACGAAGACGTGTGGAGCAAGCTCTTTCCGCCAAACTTCGGCGGCCGCTATGCACCGCCCACGCTCGTGCTCTTCAAGGGGCAGGTCCGGAGCGCCTGCGGCATGGCCAGCGCCGCCGCCGGGCCCTTCTACTGCCCGCTCGACAAGAAGGTGTATATCGACCTCGCGTTTTACGACGAGCTCAAGCGGCGCTTCGGCGCTCCCGGCGACTTCGCCCAGGCCTACGTGATCGCCCACGAGATCGGCCACCACGTGCAGAATCAGCTCGGCATCTCGAGCAAGGTGCAGTCGATGCGTCCGCGGCTCTCCGACCGTGATTACAACAAGCTCTCGGTGCGCATGGAATTGCAGGCCGACTTTTTGGCCGGCGTGTGGGCCCATCATGTTGCCCGGTTTGCGGGCACGGTCGATGAAGACGACATCCGCGAGGCCGTCAACGCCGCCGCCGCGATCGGCGACGACCGCATCCAGGCGCAGTCCACGGGCTACGTCGTGCCGGATGCGTTCACCCACGGCTCCAGCGAGCAACGCGTGCGCTGGTTTCTCTACGGCCTGAAGACCGGCGATCCGCGGCTCATGGATCGGGCGTTCGAGGTGGATACGCCGTGAGCCTCTCGGCTCACGCTGCGTCGATTTCGATCGTGGTGTGGTCGATGTGAAACTGGTCGTGCAGCAACCGGCGGGCGGCGGCGAGCGTGGCCGGGTGCAGCGCCGCGTCGGGCACGACGAGATGGGCCGTGAGCGAGGCCTCCGACGTGCTCGTGCCCCAGATCCGCAGGTCGCGGACCAGCATCACGCCGCCGAGCTTTGCGAGGCTCGCCGCGACGGCCTCGGGGTCGATGCCGCGGGGCACCGCGTCGAGGGCGAGATCGATGCTCTCGCGAAACAGATCCCAGGTGCTCGCCACGATCACGAGTGCGATCACGACGCTCACGAGCGGGTCGATCCAGGCGCGGCCCGTGAAGAGGATCGCGATGCCCGCCGCCACGACGCCCGCCGACACGGCCGCGTCGGCCGCCATGTGCAAAAAGGCACCGCGCACGTTTGCATCGCGATGGCCGCGCATGAAGAGCAGGGCTGTGAGCGTGTTGATGACGACGCCGATCGCGGCGACGGCGATCATCGTGAGGCTCGCCACCGGGGCCGGCGCGGAGAGCCGGTGCCACGCCTCCCAGAGAATCACGCCGCAGGCCACGAGCAGCAGGATGGCATTGAAGAGGGCCGCGAAAATCGTGGCCCGCCGGAAGCCCCAGGTGTAGCGGGTGGTCGGCGGCCGCCGCGCGAGCCACGAGGCGCCCCAGGCGAGCAAGAGGCCGAGCACGTCGCTCGCGTTGTGGCCGGCATCGGCGATGAGGGCCAGCGAGTTGCCGACGATGCCGCAGGCCAGCTCGACGGCCACGAACGCGCCGTTGAGAGCCACGCCCAGGAGCATCGCCCGGTCGAACCGCTCCGGCGCGAGTGCGTGGCCGTGGCCGTGGCCGTGCGTGCCGGCTCCGTGCCCGTGATGTCCATGGTCGTGGCCCATGCGGTAGGATCATACCGTCACGGAGCATCTCGACATGGCATCAATCAAGGCGGTGGCGATCGGGCGGACGGGGCGCGGCGACTGGGGGCATGCCATCGACGAGCTCGTGGCGACGACGCCCGGCGTCGAGCTCGTGGCGATCTCCGACGAGTCGGCCGAAGGGCTCGGCAAGGCGGTCGCCCGCCATGGGCTCGATCCGGCGGCGGGCTTCCGCGACTGGCGGGCGATGCTCGCCGAGGTGAAGCCCGAGCTCGTGGCCATCTGCATGCGGCACGTCGATTGCCATGCCGAGATGGCGATCGCCGCGGTGGAGGCCGGCGCGAAGGGCGTGTTCATGGAGAAGCCCTTCGTGCGCACCCGGGCCGAGGC
>JAIXPT010000326.1 GCA_027486095.1 Planctomycetaceae bacterium
CACGTGCTCGTGCACATGGCGATGACGGCGACAGCCGGCAGGAGGCAAGAAAGAACTTTGCGAATCACGCAAACCTCCAAAAAGGAAAAAGGAACAGGGAGAGACTCGAGCAGGTTTTTCGCACGCGCCCGAACGTCGGTCGGTCGAAGAGACCCTTCTCTTGCGACGACCGAAACACTCGGCCGCCTGATAAGGTGGATAGATTACGTTGAGTTGAGGGGCTTTCAAGCGGCCGGTTCCGGAATTCCGCGGCACCCCCTCTTTCGGGGCATTATTTGGCCGAAAAACCATGGCCGAGCGGCATACCCTCTGTCAGGGATCCCGGGTCGAAACCACGGCACTCCCCAGCCGGGCAAGCAGCCACAGGGTGCCGAGAGGCAGGACGATTGTGGAGATCGTGAAATAGATCGCCAGGTTGACGATCGATTCCCCGACCGATCCGACCGTCTCATACAGCCGCTGGGCCCGATCTCCGACATACTCCACGGGGTTGAATCGCTCGTACCACGGCTGCTTCGGCTGATCGGCCTCGACGGCCTCGAGCCGCTCGGTGGTGCTCGCCACCGCCGCCGACGCTTCCTGGTAGCCCGATTCTAAAAACCGTGTCGTGACGAGCTCGTCGAGGCAGGCGGCCGTGGGGATCGCCAGCCGGGCGAAGAGCGCCACCGCGAACAGCCGCCGCACCCAGCCGAACACAGCCTGGCGGCGCGGGCCCGTGGTGGTGGCCGCCGCCCCGATGGCCAGGGCAGCCGGCAGCAGGAGCCACCAGCCCAGCGCCCGGCTGATCTGGAGCCCGAGCCGTTGCACGCCGAGCGCCGTCGTGCTCGTCAGCAAGAGCGCGCCATACTGCTCGACGAGATCGTTGATCGGGTCGAGCGCCTGGCCGATGCCGAGGCTGCCACCCGGGCCGAGGCTGAAGCTGATTTCGGAGCTCTGCGCGAGCGAGATCGCGCTGTCGAGCCCACGGGTGGCGGCGAGGGCGGCGAGCGTGCGGGCAAACGACGCTTCGAGGTAGGCCGCGCCCCGGGCATCGGCCCAGGGAGCGAAGCCCGCCATCGCCACGAGGGCCACGGCGCCGAGCAGCAGGCCCCACGCGGCCGGCTCGCGCAGCGGCTCCGGAACGCCCCCGAGCCAGCGGCCGTTCCAAAGCCGCGTCCAACTGTCCTCGTGCTCTGGCATGGTGTTTTTCCTCCGCGGGCCGGCGGTGACCTGCTGTTTTCTACCATTCATCGAGGAAGGAGGGTGAAACCGTGGAGACCGTTCAAACCATGCTCGGCGGCGAAACGCGGCTGCTCGTGACCGCCAGCCCCGACGACACGGTGCTCGAAGCCACCCAGCGGATGAACGATCAGCACGTGGGCTCGGTGCTCGTGATGGAGGGCATCCGGCTCGTCGGCATCTTCACCGAGCGCGACGTGCTGCGCCGGGTCGTGGGGGCCGGCTTGGCTCCGGAGCGGACCCGCGTCGCCGACGTGATGACGACCGACGTCGTGTGCTGTCGGCCCACGGCCGGCATCGACGACGTCGCCGAGTTGATGCGCAGCCGACGGATCAGGCATGTCCCCGTCGTAGACGCCGAGGGGCTCGTCGTGGGGCTCGTGTCGATCGGCGACGTGAACGCCTGCCGCTACAGCCGCTGCGAAGTGGCGCTGCATCAGGTCGAAGACTATATCTGGCGCCGCGCGTAGAGAGCCCTCTGGAACTCCGTCGGCTTCTGGAAGCCCGAGGCGTAAGCCGAGAGGATGCCCCGCCCCGCGGATTCCCTTCGGCTCACGCCTCGGGCTTGCTTGTCACTCTTCGAGCAACTCTTTGAACACCGGCCGGAGGATTTCCGCGCGGCGGGCGTTGCCGATCGTGCTCGGATGCTGCTTGTCATCGACGAAGCAGAGTGGATCGGGCGTGCCGTCCGGCCCGAGGAACGCGGCATTCGCGTCGATGAACCGCAGGCGGGCGTCATCCGCGGCCTCGATGAACGCCCGCACGGCGCTATTCGCCGCGGCCTGGGTGTCGCGCTGCTCCCACCGCGCGAGGCTCGGGGCGATGGCGAGATAGGCGATCGTGACCTCGGGAGAAGCCCCCCGCAGGCTGGCCACGAGCTTGGCGAAGGCGTCGCGCACTTCATCCGTCGAGGCGCCCGCGGCGATGTCGTTGGTGCCTGCCGACACGACGATCGCCCGCGGCTGGGCGGCCGCGACGAGCCGCGGGGCGAACTCCGCCAACTCCGCGAGCCGGCAGCCGCCGACGCCGCGGTTCACGACGTTGATGCCGGGAAAGTCGTCGCCCAGCGTCGTCCAAAGGCGGATGTTCGACGAGCCGATGAGACAGATGCCACCCGGCGTTGGCGGCTCGGCCTGGTCGCGCTCGGCATAGGAGGCGAGTTCGTCGTCCCAGCGGGTGGGCGGCGGGCTGGTCTGCACGTCCGCGGCCGGCGCGGGCGCCGGGGCCGGGGCGCCGGATGCAGCCTTGCGCACGCTCTCCGCCGGGGCTGTCGCCTGCCTCGCGAGCGGCTTGGCAAACACCTGCTTCCAGTCCGTGGCGATTTTCACCACCTGCCAACCATATTTTTTTGCAGCCTCGAGCGATTCGTGCGTCGGCTCGTCGTAGGCCATCTCGCGCTCGGCGTCGTCGTGGTGCACGAGTAGTTGCAGCGAAGGGCGGCCGCTCGATTGCGACCAACGCAGCATCTCCACGTCGCCGCCGGTGCCCACGTTGCCCGCCGCGAAGATCGGTCGCCTGCCGATCTGCTCACCGATGCTCACGGGCTTGCGGGCCTCGTCGTTGAGCACTTCGAGCGTCGGCTGCACCACGAGCGCGAGCCTGCGATTCGGCGAGGCGCCGGGCGGCAGGGGCTCGGCCGGCTCGAGCTCCCGCATCTCGCTCGTAGACCGCGACGCGATCACGTGTTCGGGCCCAATTGCATACCACGCCTCCGCGGCAGGCCGCATGAAATGAACCCCGCTCCCGGTGCAGATCCACACCGCAAAGCCGTTGGCCCGCAGGAGGGCCACGAGCTCCTTCATCGGCTGAAACGTGACATCGCCGAAGGGCACGTCGAAGACGGGATGCCGGGCGGTGGCGAGAAACTCGCGCACGTCGGCTTCCAGCCGCTCCTCCGGCACGCCGGCGAGCGTCGTGAAGGTGAGATCGGCGAAGAATTTCTTGCCGAGCTTGCGAATGAAGTCGAGATCACCGCCGACGAGCGTGGCATAGGGCTCCTCGTGGGCGAGCTCCGGATGTGCCGCCACGAACTTTCGCACACGGTCCACGAGAAAGGCGCCGTGCACGATCGGCTTCTCGCACACGAGCGTGCCGTCGTGATCGAACACGGCCACCCGCTCCTCGGGCGGCACGAAGGTGGCCGCGCCCGGCCGTGTCACATCGGCCACAAAGGCGAGGATCTTGCGCTTCGTGGGGCCGTCGTTCCAGCTCGGCAGGGGATTCGAGAGCACGGCAGCCGCCGCCACGCCCGGCACGGCCGGTGCTGCCGGCGGGCCGGGGGGCGCGACGGTGCGGGCGAAGATGATCGCGCCGGCGATGGCGGCGGCGAGGGCGAGGAAGGGCTTGGCGTCGGCGATCGGGTCGCTCGAGCCGCGGCTCGCCGGGGAATCTGCGGGTGTCTCGCCGCCTGCGGGGCCGCGCGAGCGTTCGTCGGAATGCATGGTCGTCTCCTCGAGCGAACCCCGCATTGTTGCGGGAACATGCCGCCACTGTACCTTACTGGACGGGCCGGTTCATCCGGGCCGCTGTTTCGGGGATTTCTCAACCGCCGGAGTGTTCACCGATGCTTCACCGCATGCACGCCCCCCTCCTCGCCTGCATGGCGCTGGCCTGTGCCAACGTCGCCGCCCGGGCCGACGTCTCGCTCAACAACATGTTCGGCGACCACATGGTGCTCCAGCAGGGGATCAAGAACAAAGTCTGGGGCAAGGCCGACCCCGGCGAGGCGGTCACCGTGACGCTCGGCGGGCAGTCGCAGACGGCGACGGCCGGCGCCGATGGCATGTGGCAGGTGCTGCTCGATCCCGTGATGGAGTATGGCGGGCCGCATACGCTCACCGTCAAAGGCAAGAACACCGTCACGTTCAGCGACGTGTTGATCGGCGAGGTGTGGGTGTGCTCGGGGCAGTCGAACATGCAGTGGAGCGTGAATCAGTCGAACGATCCCGATCTGGAGAAGGCGGCCGCGAAGTTTCCGCTCATCCGCTTCGTCTCGGTGCCGCAGGTCGGCATCCAGGAGCCGCAGTGGAACTTCAAGGGCGCGTGGCAGCCCTGCTCGCCCGAAACCGCGGGTGAGTTCTCGGCCGTGGGCTATTTCTTCGGCCGCCAACTCCACCAGACGCTCGGTGTGCCGATCGGCCTCATCGACAACGCATGGGGCGGCAGCGCCGCCGAGGCCTGGGTGAAGCGCGACAAACTCGCCGCGCATCCCACCCTCGCGGCACTCCACGAGAGATGGCAGAAGGAGGAGGCCAACTACGAAAACGCCAAGGCGGAGTTCGAAAAGAAACTCGCCGAGTGGACGGCCACGGCCAAGCAGGCCAAGGCGGAGGGCAAGCCCGAGCCCGCCGGCAAGCCGCAGCACCCTGATTCGCGCATGAAAGGCAACGCCCGCCCCGGCAACATCCACGCGGGCGTGCTCACGCCGTCGATCGGCTACGGGATCCGGGGTGCGATCTGGTATCAGGGCGAGAGCAACGCCGGCCGGGCCTACCAGTATCGCGAGCTGTTCCCGTTCATGATCCAGTCGTGGCGCGACGAATGGGGCCTCGGCGACTTCCCTTTTTATTGGGTACAGCTTGCCGACTTCAAAGCAGAGAAGGCCGAGCCGGCGGACAGCGATTGGGCCGAGCTCCGCGAGGCCCAGACGATGACGATGAAGAAACTGCCGAACACGGGCGAGGCCGTGATCATCGACATCGGTGAGGGCAAAGACATCCATCCCAAGAACAAGCAAGACGTCGCCAAGCGGCTGGCCCGCTGGGCGTTGTCGCACACCTATCAAGTCCCGGGCATCACGGCCCGCAGCCCGCTCTATCAGTCGATGGAGACTCAGGGCGAGAAAATCGTGCTGGCCTTCGACCATCTGGTGAGCAAGGGGAAGAATGCCTGGCGGCCGTTCGACGTGAACGAGCCGATCGGCTTCACGATCGCCGGCGCCGATCGGAAGTTCGTGCCCG
Organism: Planctomycetaceae bacterium; assembly: GCA_027486095.1. Classification (GTDB taxonomy): domain Bacteria; phylum Planctomycetota; class Planctomycetia; order Pirellulales; family UBA1268; genus RGVT01. The sequence continues at coordinate 5,178 of JAIXPT010000326.1, forward strand.
CCAAGGCCGCGGTTCGTGACGACGGCCGGATCGAGGTCTGGAGCGACACGGTGGCCGAGCCCGTGGCCGTGCGGTATGCCTGGGCCGACAACCCGGTGTGCAACATGTATTCCGCCGAAGGCCTGCCGCTGACACCGTTCCGCACCGA
>JAIXPT010000276.1 GCA_027486095.1 Planctomycetaceae bacterium
CGCTACGCCGCGCCGCAGCCCGGCCGCGGCGAAGAGGTGCATTTCATGACGCTCACGCCCGATGCGGCCGGTCGGGCGACAGCGCTGCTCGTCGCGCCCGATGGCAGCCAGGCGGCGGGACTCTCGTGGCGGGCGGCGGAGTTGCCCTGTTTCACGCTCTGGAAGAACCAGGGCGGCCTCGCCGATGGCTATGTGACCGGCCTCGAGCCGGGCACGAACTATCCGAACCCGCGGTCGTTCGAGGAGGCGCAGGGCCGCGTCGTCGCGCTCGCGCCGCACGCGAGCGTGTCGTTCGACCTCGCGATCGAGCACTTCACCGGCGTGGCGGTTTCCGCCGAGCGGGCCCGTATCGCCGCGGCTGCGGCCGCCGCTCCGCGGATCGACCCTGCGGCCCGCCGGGGCTGGAGTCGCGGCTGACCGGAGCCGGGGCCTCTCGCACGGGCGGCGGCACGAAGTGGTGGAGAATCGCGGCCGCCACCGCCGTCGGCGTCGAGCCCGCCTCGAGAAGCTTGTGCTGCGCCCAATACCGGCGATCAGCGTCGCGTTCGGCTTCCGCCTCGGCACGCAGCGCCGCCACGAGCTCTGGTTCGCTCCCGGCAGCCGCATGCTCGAGCAAGGGCCTTGCCGTCTGAAGTCGCTCACACACCCCCGGCGCCGATCGGGCCACCTCGATCAGGATCGTCGGGCTGCGGAGTTCACGCAGCCAAAAGTCACGCATCGTGTCGTCGGCGGCCGGTTCGTGCCGGGCATAGTGCGCCTCGACCAGCCGTGCGATCATCGGCCAAACCTTGTCACGCTGGGTTTTCTTCGCGGTGACGAGGTCGGGGAGCGACAAGACATCGATGGTTTCCGTCGGTGTCTCGAGCGTGGTCCGCCGGTGCCAAAGCGTCTCGAAATCAGGCAGCCCGCGGAGCTTTGCCATCACGTCGAGACGGATACCCGCGGCGTCGGGTGTATGGCACCGGAAATGGACCACGTGGCCGGCCTGCAGGAAGCGGCCCTCGAAGGGAGGTACGGCAATCACCGCCGCCTGCAGCCCGGCGAGATTGGCGGCATCCGCCACCACGAGGATGTCGGTGTCGCGGCTAAACTCCGCCCCGCCGTACAAGATGCACGCTTGGCCGCCCATCAGCAGCGAGCGCACGCCATTCCGCCGGATCGTAGAAAGGACTTTGAGCATCGGGCTCGGGGTCAAGCGAACCTCCCAGTTCGAGGTACGTCTGCCACAGTTTCGACGACTCCTCCAGCCGTTGAGCCGGGGTGAGCACATACCACTCCGCCCACTCATCGCCAACGAGCGATCGCAGGTCGATCATGCGAGGTCTCCCCCGGGGATTGGACCCACGATCGGGTGTCAGCGGGATTGACTTGCCTCCCTTCAACGAGGCCACTTCGGGAGCGAGAACGCTGGGGCGTGAGCCGGCTCCCAGCCGCAGTTCCGGCAAGGATCACCCTGGGCTGCCGAGGATTTCCCGCAGTCGCGTGGCTGGCAGGCGGCCGAGCGCGAGCGGCTCGACACCGGTACCGAAGCCGACGGTCGTGTCGGCCCGTGACTTCCATTCGATCTGTTCGATCATGGAGAGTTGGACGATGCACGACCGGCCCACTCGTGCGAAGTAGCCGCCAGGCAGGGCCTTGTCCCATTCGCTCAGCCGGCGGCGGAAGAGCGCCACCCGCGGCGGTCCCGTGAGCGCCACCCGCGTGTAGTTGCGAAGCGACTCGATCCAGCAGATGTCGCCGACGGTCACCGCCGCCGACGTGGTCTTGCCGGCCAGCCGCACACTCACCACGTCGTCGAGCCCCAGAACGGATCCCTCGTCGGCCTCGTCTGCATCGAGGTTGTCGTGCCGGGGTGTTGATTGCCCTTGCAGTCGAGCTCGTTCACGCGCGGCCTGCCCCTCGACGCGGGCCATCGTATCGGCCAGCCGTTCGGGATCGACCGGCTTGACGAGATAGTCGAGAGCGCCGACGGCGAATGCCTGCACGGCATACTTCTCGCGGGCTGTGACAAATACCACCTGCGTGCCGTCGGGCACGCTCGCAAGCACTTCGAAACCGCCGCCTCCAGGCATCTCCACGTCAAGAAATATCACGTCCGGCGGTCGCGTCTCGAGGAAGGCCCGGGTATCGGCGACGCTGCCGGCGCTGCCGATCACGTCGATCTCCGGATGGGCGGCGAGCAGTTCTCGCATCCGTTCATTCGCGAGCGGTTCGTCATCGACGAGCAGGGCTGTGAGCACTGTGATGTCTTTACTTTTTCGGGCGGGCCGTGCAGGCAGATGAAATTTTATACCGATTCTGGAGCCCGCGCCGGCTCGTGGGGCGGTGTCGGATCGGGCTCGAGCGTTCCGACAGACGTCGCAACCTTCGCCGGCTGGACGAGTGTTGCCGGCATCCGGATGATCACGCGAACCCAGCCGCCATCGAGATCGGGATCGATCACGGTGTCGATGGTGGCGTCGTCGCCCATGATGAGTTCGAGCCGCTTGCGCAGCGATCGAATGCCCGTGGAGGGCGACCGCGTCTTGTCAGGTGGCAGCCAGCGGCCCGAGTTGGCGACCACCACCTCGAGCCAGCCCTCGGCCACCTTGGCCGTCACCTCCACCCTCAGCGGCATGGCGCTCGTCTTGGCCCCGTAGTGCAGCGCGTTTTCGAGCAGCGGCTGGATCAGCATCGGCGGCACGAGCACGGAGTGGGAAGCCCGATCGCATGCGATGCGGCAGACGAGATTGTCACCGAACCGTGCCTGCTGCACGGCAAGGTATTTTTCCAGCGCCTGCAACTCCCGCGAAAGCGGCTCATACGTGCGGGCCTCGCCCAGCGTGAACCGCAGGAAGTCGGCGAGGTCACGGGTTACGCTTTCCACGGCGTCGGGGTCGTGCTTGCTGGCCACGACGGCGTTGAGCGCGTTGAAGAGGAAGTGCGGGTTCATCTGCTCCTGGAGCTGCCGCACCTCGAACTTCCTCGCGATCGCCTCCGCCTTGAGCATCCGCAGCTCCAAATCAATTACGGTCGCCTCGTTCTCCGCGAGCATGATCTTTGCCCGGTACAGATCCTCGATCATCTCCAGCCCGAAGATGATCAGGCACCAGGCGAGTGCCGCGATGATCCGCGGCCCGAGCGGCCCGAGCGTGGTCTCGCGGGTCCAGTTCGTGGGCCCGCCCACGCCGCCGGCGATGAGCAAGAGAATCGATGCCATGAGGGCTGCCGCCGCGACGCCTGCCATCAGGGGCCACCGCACCCGCCGCGGCAGCCCGTGGAGCCGGGGCATCTCGAACAGTAGGTACACAAGGCTTGAAACCACGAAGCCGGTGACCGCCCGCAGTGCGACCGGCAGCAACGGCATCGGCTCGTCGGGCTTCATGGCGATGCTCAACCCCAACACAGCCGCGCCGATCGCAAGCCAGAAAACGATCTGGAACGACCAGAAGATCCTCACCCGCCACGTCGGGATCGCATCGCGCAGGGCCGCGATGTGCGGCCGCGCGACCCCCATCGCGATCGCACTGTATGCATGCCCGAAGGGCTGGTGATCCATGAGCGGTGTCAGCGGAGGAACGTGAAAGTGGTCAAGCGCGGAAAGGCCGCTGGTGCAACTGGAGACAGATTCGCGACGAGCGACACGCACCGCGATCAGTATGACCGCGATCGCCTCGGCAAGCGACTCGTGCCACAAGGATGGCACGCCGCCAGCTCGAGCCCACGAGCCTCGAAGCCCGGGTGTGGGCAGCGTCGCCGCGCGAGCGTCACGGCCGCGGCCGCGCCAGTTCGTGCGCATGGGGCGCGCCCGTTCGTGCATGGATTTCCTGATTCGTGCGCGCCCTTCCCGATTCGGCATTTTGCCCGGGATAGAGCGTTGACGAGGAGGGTTTGCCTCGTTGGAATGCGACCCGACATCGGTTGATCTGCTTCAGGCTGTCTGTCCGCCCAACTTTCATTTTTACAAGCTCGATCCCACCAAAGAAGAGACGCTCATGAAAAGTGCCATGGTTTTGTTTGCCCGTCTGCCCCGCGCTGTCACTGCCATCGCAGCTCTTCTCGCCGGAGCAGGGGTTCTGTCGCTTGGGAACGAGGCCACGGCAGGCATCGTCTACAACGGCAGCCCCGGTTTTAGTCAGACCGGCAGTTTCTTCGGCACCTACAACATGCTGCCGAATTCCTCCCCTAACGAAGGGGGTTTCTTCCTGATTCAGAATGCGATGCAGCCCGGAGGCCCAGAGCCGTTCCCACCCTTTGAACCACGTCCCGACCAGCCGACCTCCTCGAGGCTTTCATCGTACAGTGACAGTCATTTTTCCTTCGCCGCTTTCGACCAAGTGGTGAACGCCTCTTTGATCTCTCCATCCAACACGGGGATCAACCTCGTCAATGGATCGTACTACGTCGCCTTTGATGTCGTGGACCAGGCAAATGCAAACGCCGTCTATTACGGCTGGATGAATGTGACGGCCAGCGGGATCAACACCCTGAGCACCGTGACATTCACCCTCAACGAGTGGGCGTACGACAACACCGGGGCCTCGATCAGGGTTGGCCAAGTCAGCGCCGTCCCCGAGCCCTCCACCTACGCCATCGCCCTTGCCGGTGTGGCCTGCGGCGGCTTCTCCATATGGCGTCGGCAGAGGCGGCAGAAATAGGGGACGGGTGCGAATTTCTCGCACCGTATCCGTGGGCGAAGGGATGCAGCCGGCATCGTCATCGACGTTCAGATGAGTTCGACGAGGGTTTGCCCTAGAAGCGGTTTCAAAACCCGGTCAATTCTAAACTTGCGCCCTGCAACGACTTGCGACTACAAGGCTGATCGAAAGGAGTCTTTCGATGAGCCGCCACGCATCCGAACTGACTGACG
>JAIXPT010000203.1 GCA_027486095.1 Planctomycetaceae bacterium
GAGCAGCCTCTACGGCTCGGTCGATGCCTACACAAAGCACCTGCGCACGCTCGAGGAATTCTGCCGCACGCACCGCGACGACGCGGCCGCCCATTTCGTGCTCGCCTACCACTATCTCGTGAGCGGCCACAACGACATGGCCGCCGACGCCCTTCGCGTGGTGGTGGCCAAAAAACCGGGCGACGCCGTGGCGGCGCAGCTGCTCGCCGCCGTCGCGCCGCAACAGGAAGCTACGCCCGCCGAGCCCGTCAAGCCGGCCGAACCTTCAGCCGGGCCCGAGACCGACCTCGTCGGCACGTGGAGGGCCGCCGCCAAAGACGACGCAGTGACGCTGACGATCGGGGAAAACTCGTCGTTCACGTGGAAGGCCACGCCCAAGGGCAGCCCTCCGGTGGAGATCTCCGGCACGATCGAGGCGTCGCGCGACGCGATCGCGCTCGTCACCGAGACGTCGGGCACGATGACGGGCAAGGTGGTGTCGAAGGGGCCCGACGCCTTCGAATTCACGCTCGCAGGCGGCCCCCCGGGAGCGAAGCCGCTGCTCTTCCAGCGGCAGAAGTAGCGGCCTCGGCCCCCGGATGCGAAGGCATGGCGGCCTTACTTCGCGCGGTCCTCCGGCAACGCGTGGCCGAACACAGACCACACCACGCCGTCGCTGATGATCGAGAGCGTGAGGCGACCGTCGGTGCTCACGATCACGCTCACGACGCGGCCGTGCTCCACGCCGGAAAACACCCGCTGCCCGTTCACGTCGTGCACGGTGTCGAGCTTCGTCACTTCGCCGCGCCGCGAATCGGGAGCGAGCAGCGTCAGCTCTTTCTTGTCGGCGTCGAGGCGGAAAAAGGTGGGCCGTTCGCGGTCGCCGAAGTCGGGCGGGCCGACGGTGCCATCTTCGTCCACCGCCACGGCCGACGAGACCGCGCACAGCCATGTCTGGCCGGCCCAGGCTTCACCGCTCGCCGCCACCACCGCGGCCATCGTCATCAGCATCGTCGTCGCTCTCATCAGCATCGGTTCACTCCTTTGAGTTGATTTATCGGACCGTGTAGCCCTTGGCTTCCATGGCGGCCATGAAGTTTCTGTTCCACATCGCAAACTGCTGCTGATAGCCCGCCACCGCCGTGTCGGCGGTGCCACCGGCGGCCTTCGTCGCCCGGCGCGAGCGGACCCCGCCCGTGAGCCCGAGCGACGTGGCGCCGATCGCCGCCCCCTTGCCGGCATCCCCGGCGATCGCACCGATCGCCACGCCGGCAAGCGCGCCGCCCGCGGCGCCCTTCACGGCGCCACCCCGGGCCGCGGCACCGGCCGCAGTGGCCGCCTGCGTCTGCTGGTCGAGCTGCGTCTTGGCTTGGTAGGGGTCCCAGCCGGTCTGCTTCGTGGCCCAGTCGTAGGCCGCCGATTCATCCGCCTTCTGCTGCTCGGGGCTCTGCCCCCGGGCCGGAAAGATCGCCAGATTGCCGGGGTTCGTGCTCAAGGCCGGCGGGCCCGCATGAGCCATGGCCGCCACGCCACCACCGATCGTCATCGCCACCACGAACACCCATGCATGCTGCATGCGCTCGACACTCCTCTTCATCACGCTTTCTCCTCAATGAACGCGGTTGATCCGACAGCGGCGTCATAGCACCACCGCGCGTGATTGAGGAAGACGAGTTTCGGCGCGCGAGGCCGTGGAGCGGGCGATGGCCGTCACGCTGCTATGCACAACCCGCCAGAACGTGCCGCAGGCGTATAGGTTGCATACGCTTCCGCCACGCGGCAGCGCGATCTCAGAACTTCTGGATCATGTCGAAGCCGAGCATCGTCTGCTGGTTGCTTGCGCCGTCGTTGTAGGCCGCCCGCGGCCCACCCGCGGGGCCACCGAAAAAGTCCCAGCGAAACGCCGGCCGGACGAGAAAATTGCCGGTGGGCGTCCAGTTGGGCCCGAGCGTGAGCGAGTAGAAATTGCCGGGCAGGGGCACGTGGTTGGGATTGCTCGGCCGATTGAGGCCGACGCGCGTGCCGTCGGTATCTTGAAACCATTCAAACCGTGCGCCCCACGCCCACGCACGATTCACGCGATAGTAGAGATACTGATCAATGCCCACCCACAGTGCCGTGCCGCCATCGGCGAGCCCCTGGGCCTGGGTGCCGAGCCACTGGTGGAAGAGATATTCCCAGTTGTCGGCCGGCCGCGACTCGAAGATCAGGCTGTAGCGGGTGCGGTTGGCCGAGGTGAGCGGCGGCGCGGGCTGGAAGAGCGGGGAGAAGTCGTTGCCCTCGTTGCCGGTGATGATCGCAAACGAGGTGGCATACGAATTATCGTCGTTCCGCGCGCGGATTCTGCCCAGGAAGTTTGCCTCGCTGTAGGGCGAGGCGAGGCCGTTCCACCCGTTCACGATTCCCGCCTCCACCGCCACGGCGTCGGAGGCATTCCAGCTGACGAGGCCGCCCCAGTGGGTGAAAGGCCCGGCAAACTGGTAGCTGTAGCTTTTGAAGTAGAAGAAGTTGCCGACCGCCGGCACGCCCTCGTAGCCCACGATGGTGTAGAAGTGCCCGAGCTTGAGCGAGAGATCCTGGCTGCCGACCTCGGCATACAGCTGCGGGATGGCGAGCCCGTAATACTCGCCGCTGTTCCAGTCGCGCGGGCCGGGATTCGTCTCCCACCCCAGCGACATCGCGTTCGGAAAATCCTCGCCGTAGAGCAGGTCCGTCCGCGCGCCGATGCCCGCCGAGCCGTCGGTCGGCAGGGTTCGCTCTGCGATGACGTAGACCTGATTCATCATCGCCTCGTTGGCCCGATCGACGGCGTTGTAGGGGCCGTTGAACTTGCTCGCGGGCACGCCGAAGTTGCCGACGAAGCCGCCGTCGAGCCATCCATACACGCCCCCGCGTTCGCGCTCACCGAACAGAAACCACTCCTGCCCCGAGGGAATGATGCCTGTCATCACTTCGTCGGTGAGTACGGGATCGCGCGCCTC
>JAIXPT010000164.1 GCA_027486095.1 Planctomycetaceae bacterium
CTAGGCCAGCGGCAACCGCGTGCCGAACACGATTGCCCTCCAGGCTTCGGCTCTCTGCGTGTCCGCTTCGCTTTCGCCATCCATGGCTGCGCTCGCTCCCACAGCCCGCTCGATGGTCTGGGCAGCCCCGAGCCTCCTCAACTGGCTCGATTAAGAAAGAGGGGAGGATCGGGGTTGTCCCCTACCATTGAGACGGCGTATTTGACCAGCGCAGCCATGGATGGCGCAGCGCAGGCAAATCCGAGCGAGCCGTAGCCTGGAGGGCGAAGGCGAGCGTCCGGCGAGATGGTAGGGGCGACCCCGAGCCGGCGCGGTCCTTGAGACGACGCAAGGCTGAAGCCTGCTGTCCTACGGTAGCGTCACACCTTGACCCACTGATGGCTCTTGGCGCTCGAGAGCACCGCGTCGCACACCTTCTGCGTCTCGAGGGCGTCGCGGAAGGTCGGATGCGCGGGCTTCTTCTTGGCGTAGGCTTCGAGGAAGTCGGCCACCTGGTGCACGAACGAGTGCTCGTAGCCGATCGCCAGGCCCGGCACCCACCACTTGTCCATGTAGGGGTGGTCGCCGTCGGTCACATGCACGCTCTTCCAGCCCCGCATCGGGCCCTCGTCTCGATAGTCGAAGACCTGCAGCCGGTGGAGATCGTGCAGATCCCACTTCAGGCTCATGTGTTCGCCGTTGATCTCGAACGTGTAGAGGGCCTTGTGGCCGCGGGCGTAGCGGGTGCTCTCGAAGAGGCCGAGCGAGCCGTTCTGAAAGTGGCAGAGGAAGGAGCAGGCGTCGTCGATCGTCACCTTCTCCATTTTGCCCGTGAGTTGGTGCTTCCGCTCCTTCACGAACGTCTCGGTCATCGCCGTCACGTCGGTGACGAGGCCATTGAGCCAGAGCGCGGTGTCGATGCAGTGGGCGAGCAGGTCACCCGTCACGCCGCTGCCGGCCGCGGCCGAGTCGAGCCGCCAAAGGGCCGCGCCGCCTTGCGGCAGGTCGGCATTGATCGTCCAGTCTTGGAGAAACTCGGCGCGGTAGTGGAAGATCCGGCCGAGCTTGCCCGAGTCGATGATCTGCTTGGCGAACGTGACGGCCGGGATGCGCCGGTAGTTGTACCACACCATGTTGGCCACGCCGGCCTGCTCCACGGCCTGGCACATTTTCTCCCCCTCGGCTGCGTCCATCGAGAGCGGCTTCTCGCACAGGATCGCCTTGCCGTGCTTGGCGGCCTCGATCGCGATCTCGGCATGGAGATTATTAGGCGTGCAGATGTCGATGGCGTCGATGTCGTCGGCGGCAACGAGCTTTCGCCAATCGGTCTCCACCCGCTTGTAGCCCCAGCGATCGGCGAAGGCCTTGGCTTTTTCGGCATCGCGGGCGGCCACGGCCTGCAGCACGGGTAGGTATTCGAGATCGAAGAAGTCTTTGACACGGTTGTAGCCATTGGAGTGGGCGCGGCCCATGAAGCCGTAGCCGATCATGCCGATGCGCAGGGGTTTTGCCATGTGAGCATCCTTCGTAGTGATGAGTCTTTCGAGTTGGTCCGGCTCGGGGAGCGGCAAAAGTCTCGTCGCGTGGGCCGCGGCGGCCCCATGCTCCTCGAGCGTTCGCCGACTCCCCTCACCTCACGTATTCAGATTTTTCAGCCCCAGCCGTGAGCGTCGCGGACGGCGATCATGGTCTTGAGGATCGTGTTCCACGTGTGCGGGTTTTCGAGCGTCGCATTCGGGAACATGCAGCCGTCCCAGCAGATGTGCTGGATGCCCCGCTTGTCGGCGTCTTTGAGCCACAGCCCGGCGCACTTCACGATGTCGAGCTTGCCCTTGGGGTCGTCGGCCGGGCAATGCTTGCCCGTCTTGTCGTGGGAGCCGGCGCCGTGCACCTTGCCGTCGTTCTGGGCGACGTGGAAGTCGATCGTCCAAGGCCGCAGCTTCGCCACCATCGCTTCATACGCGGGCCAGAATTCAGCCTCCGAGTAGCCCGGCTTCACAAGGGCATGCTCCGGGGCGTTGTAGCCGAGCAGGTAGAGATAGGTGTGGGCCAAGTCGGCCTGGAAGCCGAGCGTCTCGGGCATGCCGACCTCTTCCAAGAGATCGAGCATGTCCTTCCAGGAGTGCATGCCGGCCCAGCAGATCTCGCCTTCGGCCGCCAGGCGCTGGCCGTTGTCCTTCGCGATCTTGGCCGCCTCGCGAAACGTCTCGGCGATCTTCGCCGTGTTGGCCTTGGGGTTTTCCCGCCATTTGTTGACGCCGAATTCGGCCGAATCGATGCGGATCACGCCATACTTCCGCACGCCGTGCCGCTCGAAGACCTTCGCGATCCGGCAGGCCATCTTCACGGCGGAGAGAAACTTTTCTCGCGCGGCCGCGTCGCCCATCGCCGAATCACCCACCGTGCCCGGCCACACCGGGGCCACGAGCGAGCCCACGGAGAAGCCATGCTTCGCGATCAGGTCGGCGATCTGCGTAAGCTCCGCGTCGCTCGCCTCGGGGTTCGTGTGCGGCAAAAACAAGAAGTAGTCGATGCCGTCGAACTTCTGCCCGTTCACGTGCGCGGCGGCCGTCAATTCGAGCATCCGCTCGAGCGAGATCGGCGGCTCCTGGCCGGCGTCGGCGCCCTTGCCGACGAGGCCAGGCCACATGGCGTTGTGCAGCTTGGGGGCGGTGTGCGGCATCAGCGCTTCTTTCCGTGCGTGGGAAGGTCGGGGTGGACGTCGGGGCCGAAGTAGCGGAGCGAGACGAGCGGCCCGGGGCCGGTGTTTTCCACGGTGTAGCCCGCGGCGGCGGCATCGGCCGAGATGAAGAGCTCGTCGGCCGTCATTTCGCCGAAGCGGATGAGCGTGGGGGTGGCGACGTCATGCACGCCCACCTTCCCCTCGCCCTGCACCGTGATCCAGCCGCTCGCGCCGGCGTCGTGGATCGTGATCTTCGCGCCCGGCTCGAGCGTGAGTTCCTTGGCGCTGAAGAGCTGCTGGCCGTCCACGCGGCCATAGACGATCCACTTGTCGGTGGCGCCGGGAGCGCTTCGCTTCTCGTCCACCAGGGGAGAAAGGAAGTTGCTCTCCTTGTAGTGCGTATCGACATTCTTCTCCCAGTCGAGCTGGCCGATGATGAAATCGAGATCGTGGTGCTTCTCCTGCGGCATGTCCTTCACGAGCAGGCTCCAGGGCACCGCGCGGCCCTCGACGAGCGACTGGAACATCGCGAATACGTCGCTGCCCCACTGCGGCTCGTAGGTGAGCAGCGAGCCGGGGGCATGGAGCACGCCCGGCGGAATCAGCCAGCCCGTGCCCCGCTCGAGGCGATAGGCCTTGGAGAGGTCCAGGATGCCGTTGTCGCCCCGGTTCCAGTTTTCGAGGCAGCGCCGCAGGTCGGCTTTCGTCGTGCCGGGCTCGAGGCCCATGAAGGTGTAGGGAAAGTTGTTGTCGCAATTGTTGTACTGCGGCGGAAAGTAGTAGCTCTCGGGCTTGCCCTCCTGGCCCACGAGCTTGGCGTCGGCGAACGACTGGTGCATGTGGTGGGGGATCGGCCCCATGTTGTCGAAGAACTTCGAATACACCGGCCACTTCTGGTAGCGATCCCAGATCGCTTTGCCGACGAGCTTGGCACCGCCTTCGGCCACGGCGTCGCGCAACAAAAACCGCTCGCCGTCGAACACGCACCATGAGAGCCCCTCGTCGGGCACGCGGCCTTCGTTCGCCGCTTCCGTCGTGCTCGCAAACCAGCGCTCGTCGATGCCGCCGCGGTCGAGGCCATAGGCGTAGTAGTCGTCGGGGTGGAGTCGCACCCGCTTGCCCGGATGGAGAAAGCTGCGCGGCACCCAGGTGGGGGAAAGCCTGAGAATGCCCCGGCCGGCCGTGAGCGCCTTGTCGAGGGCGCTGCCGACATTCTTCGCATCGGGCAGCTGGGCAGACTTCTTCGGTGCGGCGGTGGACATGGCTGAAAAAACCCCTGAGGAAAACTCGTGGCTCGAAGTCGTGTTGTTGTAAGGATCATGGAAAAGACCCGCAAGAAGCCGTCGCCGCGGCAACGACTCTCGCCGACTCGCGCCCGACGGATTCCGGCCCTGGCGCTGACCGATTTCAGTCGCCTGCCCGCGCTCGCGCGTTGATCGCCGCCGCCAGGGCCTCGACCAATCGCGGCGCAGAGCCCTCCGCCTTGTTGTTGATCGTGATGAAGACATCCCGGCCGGCTGACCGCGGCGTCGTGGCCGGATCGACACCTAGCAGACTGTGGAACAAGTCTGCCCAAGCAGGATGCGATGGCTGTCGATCCAGAAAACCCTCGGCGTTTCCTGCGATCGACCAAGTGGAAAAAGGCCACGGAGGGCTTTTTCCACGGACAGCTAGTCCTCGATTTTCTGATTGTCTGCGTGCGCTACGAAATCGTCCTCCGTACCAAGCCGCCCGTCTGGACCTGCAGACATGAACCGCCACTGTCTGCCCGTTGGCACGGTTCTTGTGTACGCAAGCAGGGGATTCCTCCATGGATCCCGCAACAGATTGTCGGCACACCGTGAACCAGGGCAATCCAGACGACCTGATTCATACATTTTCTGGACCAGTTGCGAGATGCAGGCTGCGCTCAGCGGAATCCAGCGTTCTCCAGTCGCTTCTGAAATGCATGGCGAAACATCACCGTCTGCCAAGCCGTGCGCAATAGACCGCAGACATGATCGCCACGCAGCGCGCTCCGTAGCGAGGAAAATGGCATACGCCTCGCTGGCAATCCAGCCGCACATGGCGACCCCGATGACAAACCCAATGCGAAGTAAGGGTTTCTTCTCGATTGGCTCTGCTGGCGAGGTTTTTCGAGAAGTTTCCTTCGTACGACCTACCATCCGGGGTAGCCTTCAGTGCCTATTCGGTACTTACGCAGACAACCACTCAAGCAATTTCCGTTTTTTCTGCTTATCGATTCACCCGCATCTTCGGCCCGCATGTCACCGATGCTATCCGGGTTGCTTGGAGATTCTTTGACGCAATCCCATAACAGCCTAGCCGCGTGGCCTGCCAATCCAAAGCACTTGTTCATCATGCACGCCATGTAACAGTGTCGAAACCCGCCGGTGCCTTGCTCTCGGCCGTGTTGCGCTTCCAGTTGTTCAGCCTTTTTAAATAGGTCTGGAATGTTGAGACCAGAAGTGAAGCACTCTCCGATTGGTCGAACCAGTTGTGGCCATTGTTTCCCATTTGTGAGGCAGCACTTCATACCTTGTGGACCCTGTAGCCCACTCGGATCAGTTTTCCCCGCAGGCCCATTGCCCACGAACCTGTACCAGTTATTGTCGCCTGCCTCGAACCCGATCGGGTCCAGTTCGATGAACCGCCCGATGGTGGCCGAGTAATCGCGGTGGCGGACGTAGGCCAGGCCCGTCACGGCGGTGAACTCGAG
>JAIXPT010000113.1 GCA_027486095.1 Planctomycetaceae bacterium
GACACGGCGATGCCGCCGCCGTCGTCCTCCACCTCGATCGTCACCTGGCCGCTCTCGTTGAACGCCCGCAGGGCCAGCCGGCCCACCGGCGGTTTGCCACGGGCGGCCCGGATGTCGGGCGGCTCGATCCCGTGGTCTACGGCGTTGCGAACGAGATGCGTGAGCGGATCACGGATGCTCTCGATGAGGGTGCGGTCGAGCTCCGTGTCGCCGCCGTCGATCGAGAGCTGCACGTCTTTGCCGCAGGAGACGGCCAGGTCGCGCACCGTGCGCGGAAACTTGTTGAACACATGCTCGATCGGCTGGAGCCGGGTCTTGACCGCGCTCTCCTGGAGCGCGTTGGTCACGGCGTTGATCCGGTGGGCCGCCGCCAGCACCGCCGGATCGTCGGTGTCGATGCTGCGCAGCTGGTTGCGGGCCAGCACGAGCTCGCCCACGAGATCGAGGATCGAGCCCACGAGGCCCACATCGACGCGGATCGAGCTCTCGCTGGCCGTGCGCTCCGCGCCGCCAGACTTTTCGGCCGCGGGGGCAGTGGCTGGCGCGACAGCCGCCTGAGGCGGAGCGGCCGAGACACTCGGGGCGGCCTCGACGAGAGCCGCGGGGGCCGGTGTGGCGGGCGGGCCCGGCGTCGGCTCGGATGCGTCGCCCGCCGCCACGGCAGTGAGCTTTTGGGCGAGATCGCGGAAATCGTGATCCCCCTCGCCACCCGTGGATTCGATGGTTCGCAGGATCGCCCGCACGGCATCGACCATCGAATACAGCGAGCCCGTAACACGGTCATCGAGCACGAGTTTCCGGTCGCGCAGCCGGCCGAGCAGGTGCTCGCCCGAATGGGTGAGGGCTCCGAGCTTCGAAAACCCGAAAAATCCGCTGTTGCCTTTGATCGTGTGGACGGTGCGAAAAATACTCGCCAGCCGCTCTTCGTCGCCCGGCGCCTGCTCCAGGGCGATCAGGTCGCGGTCGAGCTGGTCGAGATTTTCGGTCGATTCGACCAGGAATTCCTGGACGAACTCCTCGTTGTCATTCGCTCCAACCACGCCCGGGGCCTCCGTTTGGCAAGCATACTCCACGGAATCGGCACGAGCCGTAGGGTCGAAAACAGGGCGTGGAGCCCGGGCTCGGCCCGATTTCGCCTGGCTCCACACGCTGCGAAAACCGTCTAAAATGCCGCCACCGGGCGGCGAATGCCCCGGCCACGTCGTCTCGCTTTCGAAGGAAACCTGCCATGGCTTCACGTCGTCCGCCTGTCTCTCGCCCCTTCGCCCCGGCACTTTGCGTGGTTGTTTTGGCTGTGTTGCCCGTGCTGGGCTGCGCTCCCTCCACGCCCCCGGCCCGCGAGCAGGTCGTCGAGATCGAGACGCTCGACCTCGTGCCCGCCGAGCGCACGCAACAGGCCCCGGCCGATGCGGTCGTCGCCGATGCGGCGGCCGCCACCCGCAAGGCCGACGATGCCAAATCCGAAGCCGATCGCGCGATCGCTGCCGCCGGCCGGTCGATCGAGCCTGGCGAACAGGCCGCTCCAAGCCCGCGCGAGAAAGTGATGCTGGGCGAGCCGAGCCTCACCGCCGGCGTCCCCGGATCCGGCCCGATCACGCTCGCCGAGATCGACGCCTGGCTCGCCAACCCGAAAAACTTCGTCGAGCTCGAGCCGGTGCTCCCACTCGGTCTGTCGCAGGGAGCGGCGCAGATCACGGGGCTCGACAAGAATCCGCTCACGCGGGCCAAGATCGAGCTCGGCCGCCAACTCTACTTCGACAAGCGGCTGTCGGCCGACGCGACGGTGAGCTGCGCGAGCTGCCACGATCCGTCGATGGGCTATTCGGCCAACACCAAGACGGGCGTGGGGATTCGAGGCCAACTCGGCGGCCGCAACTCGCCCGTCTCGTTCAACCGCATCTTGACAGGCCCCCAGTTCTGGGACGGCCGGGCCGATTCGCTCGAAGCCCAGGCGATCGGGCCGATCCAAAACCCGATCGAGATGGGCTTCACGCACGAAGGCGTCGTGAAGCGGCTGGGTGAACTGCCGGTCTACAAAAAGCAGTTCGAGCGAATCTTCGGCGAACTCACGATCGACCGCGTCGGCCAGGCGATCGCCGCCTTCGAGCGGGCGATCGTGACGGCGCCGTCGCCCTACGACTACTACGAGCAGATGAAGGCCTTCGCCGGCCTCGACGAAGAAGACATCGCCGACGATCCCGATCTGGCCAAGCGGTATGCCGAGGCCAAGGCCGCGGTGGAGGCCCATCCGATGTCGGCGGAGGCGATCCGCGGCCGCGACATCTTCTTTACCGAAAAGGGCAATTGCACCGCCTGCCATGTGGGGGCGAATCTGGCCGACGAAAAATTCCACAACATCGGCGTCGGTATGCAGGCAGACAAGCCCGACCTCGGCCGGGCCGTGATCTCGAAAGACCCGAAAGACACGGGTGCCTTCAAGACGCCGACGGTGAGAAACGTCACCCTCACGGCGCCCTACATGCACGACGGCTCGATCGCCACGCTCGAGGAAGTGGTCGAGTGGTATGCCAAGGGCGGGCACCCCAATCCCACGCTGAGCGACAAGATTCGGCCGCTCAACCTTTCGGGGCAGGACAAGGCCGACCTCGTCGCCTTCATGCAGGCCTGCACGAGCCCGACTTCGCCCGTCGAGGCGGAGCGGCTGCCGGCCGACCAGTGAGACGCCCCGCGAAGGATCGCGATGGCTGGCTGCCGCTCTCCGCCGCGGTCGGGCCGTTGTATGCGGGCCTCGACCTCGGCGGCACGAACATCAAGGCGGGCCTCGTGGACGAACGGGGCCGCGTGCTCGCCTTCCACACCGAGCCGACGCAGGCCGACCGCGGCCCGGAGGACGCGGCCCGGCGAATGGGAGCGGCGGTCCATGCACTGGCGGTCGAGGCCGGCATCGAGACGACCGCCATCGCCCGTGTCGGCCTCGGCTCGCCCGGGCCGCTCGACATCCCGGCCGGCCGCATCGTGCAGGCCGGCAACCTCCGCGGCTGGGACAATTTTCCGCTCCGCGACCGGGTGGCTGATTCCTGCGGGCGGCCCGTCGCCTTCGCCAACGACGCCAACGCCGCCGCCTACGGCGAATTCTGGATCGGCTCCGGCCGCGACGCCACGAGCCTCGTGCTGCTCACGCTCGGCACCGGAGTGGGCGGGGGCATCATCATCGGCGACACGAACGTCGAAGGCGCCCACAGCCACGGCTCCGAATGCGGCCACATGATCGTCGATGCGTCGCACACGGCACGGGCGTGCCCCTGCGGGCAACTGGGCCATCTCGAGGCCTACGCCAGCGCCACGTCGCTCGTGAAGCGGGCCCGGGAACGGCTCGCCGATGAATCGTCCGGCTCCCTCGCCCGCGCCGTCACCGAGGGCGGCGACCTGACGCCGATCCTGATCGGCACGCATGCCTCCGCCGGCGACGCCCTCGCCACCGAGGTGCTCATGGAGGCGGCCGACTGGCTGGGCATCGGCATCGTGACGCTCATGCACGTGATCGATCCGGCACTCGTGCTCATCGGCGGCGCGATGACGTTTGGCGGCGAGTCGTCTGCAGTGGGCCGCGCCTTTCTCGATCGCATCCGCACGACGGTCCACGCCCGCACCTTCCCCGTCCTGGCCGAAAAAACCTTGATCGGCTACGCGAGCCTCGGCGGCGACGCCGGCTTCATCGGCGCCGCCGGCCTCGCCCGCCTCGCCCACCGCGCCACGCTGGCGTGAATATCGCCGAGTGCTTGGTGCGCGCCGGCTCGGGGTAACCCCTATCATGTCGCCGGAAACCAGAGCAGCCGATCACGACCCGCATTCGGAGCCGGCGGTAGGCATGCTCGAATCCGGTCGTCTTGAGAGTACACAACTCTTGGGTTTTGATCAGACGCCGATAGTCCTCAAGGACTCCCTTCTTCTGCGCGTGCCCAC
>JAIXPT010000184.1 GCA_027486095.1 Planctomycetaceae bacterium
GCGTTCACGAGGTGATTGCGGGCCTCGCGAAGCGCCGCCCGGGCCTCGCGCAGCTGCCGCCCCATGACCGCGCTTTTCACCTCTTCGAGAATCGCCAGCTGCTCGCGGCGGGATTCATGCACGACGAGCGCGTTGAGGAAATCGGCTTTCAATTGCCCGACGTCCTGGCTGTCGATCACGAGCAGCACGTCGCCGCGGCGCACGTGGTCGCCGAGCCGCTTTTCGACCCGCCAGATGCTGCCGGGCACGCGGGTGGAGAGCTGGGCGATCCGCCGCTCGTCGTAGGCCACCACGCCGTTGACGACGAGCTCGCTGACCATCGGCCGATTCTCGACCGAAGCCACCTCGATCCCGGTGCGTTCGAGCGCTTCCTGCGACCGGAATTCCACCGTTCCGTCGGCGGCGGCCTGCACGGGCTGGGCTGGCGCGTCCGCAGCGTGGGCCCCGTGGTCTGCGGCGGCCTCGTGATGCCCGCCCGAGTGGCCACCCATGCCGAACGACCAGTGCGTGGCATGCCCATACCAGCCCACGGCGACCAGGCATGCCGTCGTGAACAGCGAGAGTGCCCAGCTGCCTGCTGCGGCAGCGAGGGCCGCCCATGAAAACCGGGCGCGAGACGCGGGCTTGGTGCGGTGTTGCATCGACGAACTCCTCGGCGCATCTGCTGCCGCCAGCGGCAGATGCGGTGGAATTGGTCGCCAACGTCCAGAATCGTCAGCGGCGGGGTAGGTGGGAGCCTTGCGGCTGTGCTTAGTATGATCGGCCGGAGAAAACTGTCCAGTTAGATTTTATACCGGTCGCGGGCCGTGTCGGGGGCCACACCCTCGGGGGTCACGTCGCTGGCGATATCAAACCACTCGGGCTTGAAGGTGATCCGGGCCTGGGTCTCGGGATTCGCCAGGGCGATGTTGCTGACGAGCGCGATCACCGCGTCGGCGATGGCCACCTCAGGCTTGCAACGGGGCTGATTCTCCGGAGCGGGGTTGCGAATGCACCACGCCCAGTGCTCCATTTCCTCGGTATAGCCGCGGGAGGGGGGTGCGCCCTCGGTGCCGGGCTTGCCGGCGACCGCCCCGCCGCCGCCGCCGCTCTCGGTGGTGTCGAGCGCGGGGGTGCCGTCCTTGGCCTTGGCGACCGTCACGCGGGTGTCTTTGGCGGCGCCCTTGTAGAGCATCACTTCCTGCTCGCGCTCGAGCACGAGCGTGCCCTTCGTGCCCAGCACCACCTCGCCGTAGTCGCCGAAGCCGTTGCCGTTGATCGAGGAATAGGTGACCACGATCTTCTTGTTGTTGTCTTCCTCGTAGCCCGGCGCAGGATACTCGTACATGCAATACACATGATCGTCGATCTCGCGGTCGGCCGGAAAAATGCTCCGATTGCCGACGGCCGTCACGGTGAGCGGCTTCACCTTCTTGCCGGGGCCGTGCATCGCCGACACGAAGATACCGGCGGCGTCGAGCTGGTGGCTGCCGAGCTCGGCCATCAGCCCGCCGCCCGTGCGGTTCCAGAGCCGCCAGCGGATCAGCTCTTGGAGCGGCGTGCGGGAGGAGCCGTCGGGCAGCGTCATCGACGTGTAGCCAAACTTCGCGGCGTCTACGACCTTGTCTTCGATCTGGGCTTCGAGCTGGGCGATCCGCTTGGTGAGGGCGTCGATGTCGGAGGGCTTGGCGTTGGCCAGGTCTTTCTTCCAGCCGGCAAGCTTCTTGGCAAACGATTCGTCGTCGGGCATGGGCGGCTTCCACGAGTCGTTGCCCGGCAGGTTGCCGCGATGCCACTGGGCGCGGATCGAGTGGAGATCGCCGAGGAGTCGCGCCGTGCCGATCGTGTGTACGGCGTTGTCGTAAAGAATGCTGTAGTGCCGCTGGTGGCCCGTGGCGAGAATCTTGCCGGTCTCCCGCGAGACCCGGCCCATCTCCTTGCACTCGTGGATGCTGTGGCCCATCAATTTTTCGGTCAGCACGTGCTTCCCTGCCCGCATCGCCTTGATCGCGGCCTCGGCGTGCAGATGCAAAGGCAGGGCGATCACCACCGCCTCGACGTTTTTGTCGGCGAGCAGTTCCTCATAGGCCCCGTAGACCTTCACCTTCTTGCGGGCTTCGTCTTCGGTGGCCCACTTGTATTTGGCCATCAGGCCCGGGCGGGCGGCATTCGCGCTCGCGCTCGATGCATCGCCGTGGAAGGCACGATAGATGTTGTAGGGGCGGACATCGGCGATCGCGACCACGTTGAGATAGTCGGGATTGTGGGCCCCGATGAGCACGCTCCCCTCGTCGCCGGTGCCGATCACGCCCACGCGGAGCGGGCTGCCCACGCTCTTGCCGTAGCCGAAGTAGATCGAACCGAGCCCCGCCCCGGTGGCCACGCCGGCGGCGACGGTGCCGGTCAGAAAATCGCGCCGCGTGACGGCGATGGCGTCGGTGAAATTCTCCTTGCCGACCCACTTCTGCGCTTCGCTGAGATTCATCGCTGCACTCCGTGACGTTCGTGAAGCTCGGTCTATGTTCGCGTGGAACCGCCCCCGTCGCAGCAGCGCGACAGCGGGCACCAGGATTTCAGAAACCAGGATTTCAGGAAATAGTCGAGACCGCTCCATCCGCCGACGGGCAGGGCCGCGATGGCCAACAGCGCGGCGAGCTCGACCCACTGGTCATACGTGGCTTGCGCGCCGGGCACCCAGAATGGCTGTGAGGCAATGATGCTCGCAAGGAAACAGGCGGCCCCGAGGGCGTTGAACTTCACGAGCACGCCGAGCACGAGGCAGGCTCCGATCGTGACGAGCGACCAGCTCACGAAGCGGTCGGCCTTCCAGATCGCCGCCGGCTCGGTGGCGGCGTCGGCCCGCAGCCGCTCCGCGGCCGATAACTGCCCGTCCCAGTTGGCCACGAGCTTCGTGCCGATCGCCGCGGCATCCTTCATCCAGCCCGCGGCCTGGGCGGCGAGCTCCTTCTGCTTCTTGGCCACGCGCTCGCGGGCAAAAGGCACCTGCCCGGAGGCCGGCGAGCGACGCATGTCGTCAAACCGGGCGAGTTCGAGCCGATAGGTGGCGAATTCCTCGGCCAGCCCGCCGACGTAGGCTTCGAGGTCGCGCGAGGCGGCTGCGAGCAGCCGGTCTGCTTCGGCGGCCCGGGGGGCGTCGAGGGGCTCCACGCGGTTCCGCTCGGCGAGCAGTTTCCGCCAGCCCGCGACGATCGACGCCTGCCAGGCCTCCGCCGCCTCGCCCGCCGGGCGGCCATCGCGGGCGCCGAGCGTGCCCGACCAGTCGCCCGTCTCGGGCAAAGCCGCGCGATACCAGTCGGCGAGGGGGCCGACGGCCGCCTTGCGGAAGCCCGCGCTCGACCACTCCGGATCGCGGAGATGGCTGAGCCCTTCGAGGAAAAAGTGGAGCCCCACCACGATCCGCA
>JAIXPT010000156.1 GCA_027486095.1 Planctomycetaceae bacterium
CGCCGATGAGAGGCCCACCGCACAAAGGAGCGACTGCTTATGGCTGCTGCGGTTAGGCCCTGACCAGGTTCACAGGCCCCCATCGCAGGGGCCTCTCATCGGCGCCCGCACTCGTGGCAACTGTTTTGTACGCCCCGCCCACCGCGCGGTCAAAGGCTGCTACATTTCGCGGCCATGGCGTCTCCCATGATGCAGCAATTCGAGGCGGCGAAAGCCCGGTGCCCGGGGGCGCTCGTGCTCTTCCGGATGGGGGATTTCTACGAGCTGTTCGGCGCTGACGCCCGCGAGGCCTCGGCCCTCCTCGACCTCACGCTCACCAGCCGCGACAAGGGCCCCGACGCCCTGCCGATGGCCGGCTTCCCGCATCATCAACTCGACAACCAACTTGTGAAGCTCGTGGCGGCCGGCCGGCGCGTGGCGATCTGCGAACAAATTGACGGGCCGGCTTCGTCAGATGGGAAATCAAGCCGTGGGCTCTTACGCCGGGAAGTGACCCGCATCGTCACGCCCGGGATCGCCGCCGACGAATCGCTGCTCGACCCCGGCCGTGTGAATTACTTGCTGGCCCTTCTGCCCCGCGCCGAGGCGGAGGGTGTGCAGGTGGGCCTGGCCTGGATCGACGTGGCCGCTGGACGGTTTGAATGCACGGTGATCCCGCGCGACGACGTGGCCGACCATCTGCTCCGGCTCGATCCCGCCGAGGTGCTCTGCGCCGAGAAGGATCACGCCGTGGCGGCCGAGCTGGTTTCCCCGACGGGCTCGTTGCGCGCGGTCACCGCCCGGCCCGACTGGTGGTTCGCCGATGGCGAGGCGACGGCCGCGGTGGCGAAGGCGGTCGGCGGGCGACGGCTCGAAGGGCTCGGCTTCGAGCTGCCGGCCGACCTGCCGGGGATCGCGGCGGCCGGGGCGATTGTGAGGTATCTCGAGGAGAACGAGCCCACGGCGATCGCCCGCATCGAATCGCTCGCGGCCTGGCGGCCGGGCCACCGGATGGAGATCGACGAAGTCTCTCGGCGCAGCCTCGAGATCGTGCGGGGCACGGCCTCGGGCCGCCGCGAGGGCTCGCTGGCGAGCGTGCTCGACCGCGCGAAGACGCCGATGGGCGGCCGGCTGCTCGGCGCGTGGCTCGCCGAGCCGCTCGTGGCGCGGGCGGCGATCGAGGAGCGGCTCGACGCCGTGGCCATGCTCGCAGCCGACGCCTCGCGCACCGCGCGGCTCGTCGAACGGCTCACCGGCGTCGGTGATCTCGAGCGGCTCACTGGCCGCGTCATCTCCGGCCGGGCGGGGCCGCGCGATCTCGAGCGGATCGGCAGAGCCCTCGCGGCCCTGCCCGACGTGATCGCCACGCTCGCGGGCGCGACGGGCCTGCTCGGAACGCTCGCCTCACGGCTCGATCCCTGCACCGACCTGGCCGGCCGCATCGCCGCCACGCTCCGCGAGAGCTGCCCGATCTATGCCCGCGACGGCGGGTTCATCCGGCCGGGCTTCGACGACCGCTACGACCGCCTGATCGAGCTCGCCTCCGGCGGCAAAGCCTGGATCGCGGAATATCAGGCCCGCGAGATCGAGCGGACGGGCATCCCCTCGCTGAAGGTGGGCTTCAACCGCGTGTTCGGGTTTTTTCTGGAGGTGAGCCGCACGCACGCGGCGAAGGTGCCGGCCGACTACGTGCGCAAGCAGACGGTGAAAAACGCCGAGCGTTACACCACGCCCGACCTCGACGAGCGGCAGCGCGAGGTGCTCGGCGCCGAAGACGAGGCCACGCGCCGCGAGATCGAGCTGCTCGAGCAATTGCGCGCCTTCGTGGCCGAGCATCGGGGGCGGCTCGACCGCGTTACCGAGATCCTCGCCACGCTCGACGTGCTCGCCTCGTTCGCCGACGTGGCGCGGTCGCGGGGATGGGTGCGGCCGGAGATTTCCGTGGGAGGCGAGCTCGTGATCGAGGCGGGCCGGCATCCGATCCTCGAGAGCCTGCTCCCGGCCGGGACGCTCGTGGCCAACGACCTGATGCTCACGGCCAGTGACCTCACACCCGCGACCGGCGGCGACCCGGCCCCGGCGATCCTCCTCGTCACCGGCCCCAACATGGGCGGCAAGAGCACGTTCATCCGTCAGGCCGCGCTCTTTGCGGTGCTCGCTCAGGCCGGCAGCTTCGTGCCGGCGAAGCGGGCCCGGGTCGGCATCGTCGATCGGCTCTTCGCCCGGATCGGTGCCGGCGACGACATCGCCCGCGGCGCGAGCACGTTTCTCGTGGAGATGGCCCAGACGGCGCGGATCTTGAATCGGGCCACGCCGCGGAGCCTTGTGATCCTCGATGAAGTCGGCCGCGGCACGAGCACCTACGACGGCCTCGCGATCGCCCAGGCCGTGGTCGAGCATCTCCAGGCCCAGGTCGGCTGCCGCACGCTCTTCGCCACGCACTATCTGCAGCTGGCCGCCCTCGATCGGCTCCCCGGCGTGGCCAACGTGCAGGTGCTCGTGCAGCAGCACCACGACCAGCTCGTGTTCCTGCACCGCGTGGCCCCGGGCGCCGCCGACAAGAGCTGGGGCGTGCACGTGGCCCGGCTCGCGGGGGTGCCGGGGAGCGTGATCGAGCGGGCCCGCGATCTCCTGCTCGGCTTCGAGTCGGACGCCGCCCCGGCGCCAAAGCCGCGCCGCAAGGCGGCCGCCGTCGAGCAGCGTTCGCTGTTCGAGTGACGCCTCTTCAAAAGCAGAATGATCTCGCCACCCCAAAAAAGCCCCGGCGGAAGCCGGGGGACTCCGCGCGGAAGCGGCGACCGGTCGCCATGCGGCATGGAGCGCGGGATCGTGCGCCACCCGGTGTCCCATCGCTTCCGCTCCGGGCTTTGAGGACAGGCGAGCCGCTTGGCCTCCTCACCCGCACTGGTTCATCTTGTCGCGGGGGGTGCCGGCGGCGACGAGGGCCGGCTCTTGGCGGCCGAACTGCACGAACGCCACGTCGGGCGTCACCTCCACCGCGATGCTCTTGTAAGCGGGCGTGCGCGAGAGCGGATCGGCCGCTTTGGGCACGAGCACGTTGCTCTCGGGGTAATACATCGCCACGCAGCCCGGGCGGATCTGGTCGAAGGCCGACACGATCTGCCCCCGCATCTCCCCCGCGCTGCTCGTGATGCGGCATGTGCCACCGGCAGTGAGGCCGAACCTCGCGATGTCGTCGGGATGCATCATCACGATGTCGCGGCGAGTCTGGTTGCGATAGAGATCTTCTTCTTCATACACGACCGTGTTGAACTGCCCTTCGCTGCGGATCGTCATCAGCTGCAGGCCCGCGGGCGGCTCGGGCAGATCGTGCACGAAGAAGCTGGCACGGCCGTCCGGCGTGGGAAAGCCCGGCGTGTCGAGGGCCCGGCCGGGGATCGAAAACTCCTGCTTCGTCGTGTCGATCTCCGCGATCGCCTCCAGCCCGGGCACGATCTTTGCGATCGCCCGACGAATCGTGCTCGTGTGGGCCATGTCGCGCCAGTTCACCGGCCCCTCTTCGCCGACCACGCGGCGGGCGATGTCGGCGATGATCTCCACCTCGGCCCGCGGGCCCGTTGTTTCGGTCGCAGGATGCCGCGGCGTGCCGCCATCGGAGAGCCGGATGTAGCTGAACATGCTCTCCTGCGTGGAGGGCTCGGGCTCTTCGTCGCGGGCGAGCACGGGCAGGATGATCGTCTCCTCAGCGCCCGTGCCCCAGGCGTGGCCCGTGTTGAGCGACGTGTTCATGGAGACGATCATGTCGATTTTGCCCATCGCCCGCTTCGCGTATGTCGCGTCGGGGCTCGCACCGTAGAGATTGCCGCCGAGGCAGAAGGCGAACCGCATCTTCCCCTCGTCGGCGGCGTCGAGGCATTCGAGCGTGTCGTAGCCCTTCGTCGTGGGGAGCTTCACGTCGAAATGGCTTTCCAGCCGCGCGAAGATCGCCTTCTTGAGCGTGGGCGTGACGCCCACCGTGCCCATGCCCTGAATGTTCGAATGACCGCGGATCGGCTGCAGCCCCGCCCCCGGCCGGCCCACCATCCGCCGCATGAGGGCGAGCTGGGCGATCGCCTGCACCGTGGCCGCGCCGTGGAGGTGGTGCGTGACACCCATCGTCCAGGCAAAGACGGCCCGCTTGCTCTCGGCATACTGCGCTGCCATGTCGTGAATCTCGCGCTTCGACACGCCTGCCTTGCGCACGATTTCGTCCCACGAGAGGGCGTCGAGCCGGGCGGCCAGATCTGGCCAGCCGGTGCAGTGCCGGGCCAGAAAATCCTCGTCGATGATCGGCTCGCCGGCGGCATTGCGCGGATTCGCGGCATACATCTCGCGCAGCCGCTTCATGAGGCCGTAGACGAGTGCGAGATCACCGCCCACGCGGGGCTGCACATACGTGCTCGCGATCTCGGCCCCGAAGAGGAGCGCCCAGGCATCGCTCGGCACCGAAAAATTCACCATCCCCGTCTCGATGATCGGATTCACCACGATCACCTTCCCGCCGCTGCGGCGCACCATCATCAGCGTGCGCATCATGCGGGGATGGTTGCTCGCCGGATTGCCCCCGATCAAAAACACGCAGTCGGCATGCTCCATGTCGTCGAGCTTCACGGTGCCCGCCCCGGTGCCGATCACGCTCGCCAGGCCGACGCCGCTCGCCTGGTGGCAGTAGAAGGAGCAATTATTGACGTGGTTGGTGCCGTAGAGCCGGGCGAAGAGTTGGAGCAGGAAGCCCGCTTCGTTGCTCGAGCGGCCGCTCAAATAGAAGAACGACTCCTCGGGCCTGGTCGCCTTCAGCTTCGCGGCGATCCGCGCAAGAGCCTCGGCCCACGGAAGAGGCCGGTAGTGCTGCGAGCCCTTCTCGAGGATCACCGGCTGCACGAGCCGGCCCGAGTGCTCGAGCTGGTAGGGCGTAAAGGCTCGCAGCTGTGGGATCGAGTAGGTCTCGAAGAACGTCGGCTTCACCGCACCCTGCATGTCGGCCACCATCGCCTGAAACGACTTCTTGCAAACTTCCGGGAAGTGCCCCGCCTCATTGACCATCCCGCCGGCCTGCCCGCCCATGCCGACGGCGCAGGTCTTGCAGGCGTTCTTGGAACGCATCGCCTTCCAAAACTTCCACAGGCCGCCCGCCTCGCGCGACTTCTTGAACGTGTACAGAACCGCGCGGAAGCCGCCGCCGGTCGTCACCTTGCCGAAGAATCTGCCCATTGAATGACCTCGTCGAAGAATCGTCCTAGCATCATGACGTCTCGCACATAGAACGTGAAGCGTCGTGCCACCCGGAGTCCCCGGGCTCCCGCCCGGGGCTTTTTGGGGTGTGGCCCACGAAGCCCGGAGCGGGAGCGACGGCACACCGGCCCACGAAGCCCGGAGTGGGAGCGACGGGACACCGCTACGACAAACTCACCGTGACGGTCTTCGTTTCGAGATACGGGTCGAGGCCGCGTTCACCGAGCTCGCGGCCGAAGCCCGATTGTTTGAACCCGCCGAACGGGGCCGCCGCGTCGAACACGTCGTAACAATTCACCCACACCGTGCCCGCCCGCAGCCGCTTGGCCACCTCGTGCGCCCGGGCGACGTCACGGGTCCAGACCGCGGCCGCGAGGCCGAAGGTCGTGGCGTTGGCCCGCCGGATGAGCTCGTCCATATCGGAGAACTTCAGCACCGAGAGCACCGGCCCGAAAATCTCCTCGCGGGCGATCGCCATCTCGTCCTTGACGTTCGTGAACACCGTGGGCTCGATGAAGAAACCGCGGTCACCCACCCGCTTGCCGCCGGTGGCACACGTGGCACCCTCGCGCTTGCCGCTCTCGATGTAGCCCATGATCTTGTCGAACTGTGCCCTGTCTACCTGCGGCCCCTGCTCGGTGGCCGGGTCGAACGGATCGCCCACCTTCCGCTTGCGGCTCATCTCCACCACCCGCTCCACGAACTTCTCGTGGATGGCGTCCTCGACAAAGAGCCGCGACCCGGCGCAGCAGCACTGCCCTTGATTCAGATAGATGCCCACGTGGGCCCCCACGGCCGCGGCATCGAGATCGGCATCGGCGAACACGATGTTGGGGCTCTTGCCGCCGAGCTCGAACGTCAGCCGCTTGAGCCCGTCCGCCGCCTGCCGCATGATGATTTGCGCTGTCTCGCCCGAGCCGGTGAAGGCCACCTTGTCGATGCCGGGGTGCTTCACGATCGCCGCGCCGGCCGTGGGTCCGAAGCCGGGCACCACGTTGATCACGCCGTCGGGCACGCCCGCCTTTTGGGCGAGCCGCGCGAGGCGGAGGCACGTGAGCGGCGTCTGCTCCGCCGGCTTCATCACGATCGTGCAGCCTGCCGCGAGGGCCGGGCCCCACTTCCAGGCCGTCATCAGGATCGGAAAGTTCCAGGGGATGATCTGCCCCGCCACTCCCACAGGCTCGCGCCGCGTGTAACAAAAGTAGTTGCCATTGATCGGGATCGTCTGCCCGTGAATCTTGTCGGCCCAGCCGGCGTAGTAGCGAAGCGTGTCGAGGGCGAGCGGAATGTCGCCTGCACGGGCGTCGCTCACCGGCTTGCCGTTGTCGAGCGCTTCGAGCGCGGCGAGTTCGTCGATCTCCGCCTCGATCAAATCGGCCAAGCGATACATGATGCGGCCCCGGTCGCGGGCGTTCATCCGCGGCCAGGGCCCCTCGTCGAAGGCCCTCCGCGCCGCCCGCACCGCCGCCTCCACGTCGGCGGCATCGCCTTCGGCCACCTGGGCGATCACCTCTTCGGTGGCCGGGTTGATCGTGTCGAATGTCTTGCCGCTCTTCGCAGGCACCCATTGGCCGTCGATGAGGAGCTGTGTTTGATGGATCGGCAGGCTGGCGGGCTTCGGAGCGGCTGCGAGGGTGGCCATGCGAGAGTCCTCCGGGGTGCGAAATCGCGGCGGGAAACCGGCCCACGCCCGCTGATTGTTTGCGACCGCGATCGTACCCGCGGTACGATCAGCCGGGCAAGGAGAGCGGGTCGGCCGCCGCGTGGCACCGACCGCATGGAAACTGGATCGACCAGGGCTTCGAAGGAGTTCGTGATGCACAAGTTTTGCTCCATGATGGCGGTGATGGCGAGCGTGATGCTGGCGACGACGGCTGCGGCCGAGGTCACCAGCGGCCCGCAGGTGGGCGAGTCGGTCGGGGCGTTCACGGTCACCAAGGTGGCCGGCAATCCCGACGACGGCTTCGCGGTGGGCCGCTCCGGCTGCTACCGCTGCAAGACCGGCTCGAAGCCGGTGGTGATGGTGTTTGCCCGCTCCGCCGACGAGAAGCTCGCGAAGCTCCTCAAGAAGATCGAAGAAGAGGTCGAAGAGCATCAGGACGACAAGCTGATGAGCTTCGTGAACATGATCGGCGCCGACGCCGAAAGCCTGAAGAAGGCGACCGAGGAGTTCGCTGCGAAGCACGGCCTCTCACGGATCGCGTTCGTGGTGCCGGAAGACACGAAGGACGGCCCCGCCGACTTCAAGATCGCCCCCGACGCCGACGTCACGGTGGTCTGCTACAAGGAGGGCAAGGTGACGGCCAACCACGCCTTCGCGAAGGGCGGGCTCTCCGACGACAAGATCGACGCGGTGGTCGCGGCCTCGTGCGCCCTCGTTGAGTGAGAAAGCTGACTGGCGACAAGGACGTGGGCAGTGGCCCGGTGAGGGGCTGCCCACGCCCCGTCGCCGGACGTTCGCCTCCGCCTTCCAGGCTTCGGCTCACTCGGACCTGCCTGCGCTCCGGCATCCATGCCTTCGCTGGTCAGCTACGCCGGCTCTCGGAGCATGGGCAGCCCCTCACCTCCCGTGTTGACGAACGCGCATCACACTCGGCACAGTCCCATGACCGTTCTTGCTCGCCTCTGGCGGCTGATTACGACGCCGTATGAGCCCGACGAACAGTTCACGGGCTTTCTCGAACGGGCGGTGACGCAGACGACCGACCGGGCGGAGGTGACCGTCGCCGTGCTCTCGGCGGCGGAAAGTCGGAGCCGCTTCGGGGGTGACTTGGCGAAGCACGGCATTCAGCCGGTGTTCCTCCGGATCACGAATCGTGCCCCGGAGAGCGTGCGGCTGCAGTTCGTGACGATCGACCCGCGCTATTTCACGCCGCTCGAGGCTGCGGCGGCCAATCATTTCTCGATCGCGCGGCGGCTGTCGGCATTCGGGGCGATGGGGTGGCTCTTCTTGCCGCTGTTTGCCCTCGTGCCGCTCAAGCTCGTCACGGCCTGGCTCGCGAACGGGCGGATGGACGATGTGTTCGCAGCGAGCGGGTTTCGCCTCGGGCCGATCCGGCCAGGGGAGATGGCAGAGGGCTTCGTGTTCACGACGCTCGATCTGGGCACGAAGGCCGTGCACGTGAAGTTGAGCGAGATCGGGGAAATCTTGCGTTCGCTCACGCATGCATCGGCAACGCCGCCGGTCGATCTCATGTTCACGATCCCCGTGCCCGGGATCGCCGCGGATTTTCTGGATCACGACTTCACCGGGATCCACGCCGCAGCCGAAGCCGAGCCGTGCGACGTGCCGCAGCTCGTCGCGCGGCTCCAGGCGCTGCCAGCCACCACGCAGAATGCCACGGGCTCGCGGGCGGGCGATCCGGTGAATCTCGTGCTGATCGGCGACTTCGACATGCTCTTGGCCGCCTTCGCCGCCCGCTGGGACGCCAGCGAAACGATCTCGCTTGCCACCTGCTGGAAGACGGTGCGGGCGTTCCTGCTTGGTTCCAACTACCGCTACTCACCGGTGAGCCCGCTCCATCTGTTCCAGCGCGTGCAGGACATGGCCCTGCAGCGCACACGGCACTCGATCAACGAGCGGCTTCATCTGCGGCTGTGGCAGACGCCGCTCACCTTCGAGGAGAAGCCAGTGTGGGTGGGCCAGGTGAGCCGCGACATCGGCGTGCGGTTCACGACGCGGGCCTGGAACCTGACGACGCACCGCATCGATCCAAATGTGGACGAGTCGCGCGACTACGTGATCGAAGACCTGCTGCAGGCGGGCCGCGTGGCGGCGGCGGGCTACGTGGACGGCGTCGGACCCTGCCCCGCCACGGCGCCCAAGCGCAACCTCACCGGCGACCCCTACCACACCGACGGCCGCCGGGCCGTGATCCAACTCTCGGCCCGCCGAACCGCATGAGGCGGCATGCGATACGGTAGACTTCGGGCATGGTCGCTTTTGATCAGGTATCCGAGGCCCTCCGCAGCGAACTGGCGACTGCTTTCCCCTCTCGTCGGCTGTTGGGTGCATGGCTCTATGGCAGCCAGGCTCGCGGCGAGGCACGGCACGACAGCGACCTCGACATCGCCGTGCTGTGTGATCACGCGCTTGATGCGGTCACACTCTTCGACGCGAGTGGGCGTCTGGGGGCAGTGCTCCGGATGCCCGTGGATCTCGTCGATTTGCGTCGGGCAGGCGGACTCTTGAGGGTCGAGGCCACGCATCATGGCCGAGCGCTGGTGCCGCCCGCGACCGAAGCAGACTTATTCGTGGCCCATGCCCTCGCCGATCACGCTGCGTTCGCAACTCGCCGCCGGGCTGCAACGAAGGCTCTCGAGGAGAAGTTTCGTGTCCGATGACGTCGTCATGCAGAAGCTGGCCAGCATCGACCGCTGCCTGCGGGCCATTCATGACTATCTGGGTGGTGATCTCGCCAAGCTACAGGAGCCGATCGTTCTCGACGCCGTCGTCCTCAACCTTCAGCGAGCCTGCGAACAGGCGATTGACGCCGCGTGTCGTGAAGTTTCCAGGAGAGGACTCGGCATCCCGGCTGACAGCGCTGATGCGTTCACGCTGCTGGAGCGCGATCGGCTCGTGAGCCCTGAGGTGGCGGAGCGGATGCGCCGGATGGTCGGCTTCCGGAACATCGCTGTTCATGAATACCGCAAACTCGACCCTCTCATCGTCCGCACGGTGGTCGAGCATCGGCTTGGGGATTTTCTTGCCTTGTGCCGCGAGCTCTCCGCCGCGTCCTGATAGCACGCCACTCGATGAAGCTCGACACTTCGACCACCGGCATCCTGCGATCACTCCTCGTCAGCCGCAGCACCGCCGCCCTCGCGACGCTTCACGAGGGGCGGCCGTTCGCGTCGATGGTGCCTTTTGCCTTGGCAGTCGCCCCCGGCGGGCTGCGGCTGGTGACGCACGTCAGCCGTCTCGCGGCCCACACGCGCGACATGCTCGCGGCCCCGGAAGTGTGCCTGTTGATCACGGCGCCGGAATCCGCTGCGCTGCCGCAGGCGTTGCCGAGGGTGTCGATTTCCGCGGTCGCGGAGTTCATTCCGCGCGATCACGCCGACTACGCCACGTGCGAATCTGCGTATCTCGCCAAGCACCCGCAGGCCGCCGACCTCTTCCAACTCGGCGACTTCTCGATCGTGGCCTTCATGCCGCTCTCGGCCCGCCTCGTGGCCGGGTTCGGCCGGGCCCACACGCTCGCGCCCGAGGCGCTTGCGGCCGCGGCGCTCGACGGCGACAGTACGGAGTAGAATCGAGGCAAGAGTCCATCGGAAGCGGCCGCTCGACGAGGCCATGCAGGCCGTCGCCACGCGTCATGGGCTCACCTGGGCCCGTCGTATATGGGGCGAGACCGTGAGCCTGGAACTCCTCGACGGACAGCGCGAGGTTTTCTCGCTGCAGATCGCCCCGCGCGACTTTCGCGATATTCATGAACTGTGCCGGCGCGGTCTCGTGACCGGTGGCGAATGTTGGCAGCTCTACGAACAAAAGAATCCTGGCTACGCCACGCCGGAGGCGGCCGCGAAAGTTCTCCATTCGCTCGA
>JAIXPT010000263.1 GCA_027486095.1 Planctomycetaceae bacterium
CTGCGCTTCGCCATCCTGGCTGCGCTTGTCTGCATACGCCGGCTCCCGGGACACGGGGAGCCCGAAGCCTCCTCAACCGTAGCGACAGGCCTCCAGGCCTGTCGAATGGACAGAGCTGGAGCTCTGTCCCCACATCCTGGAGGAGCCATCAGCGATCATCGGCGTGGCTGGCGGACCCACGTGAGGCCGTAGCGCTTTTCGAGGCCGGTGAGCCAGTCGCCGAACGAGCGGGAGAATTCGCCCTGGGCGACCGCACCGATGCGCCGCGGATCAGACTTGGCCTCCAGGAATTTCTCCCGCAGCTCGGCCACGGGGGGCTCGAAGGCCGTGAGCCGGATCGCGTAACACACTGTTCGCGGCTCGTTGAAGGCCACGGTCGTTTGCTCGGGCTCGAGGCCGAACACCGCCTCCATGAACTCCTCGCCCGCCATCTGCACGCCCTCGGGCTGCGAGAGCACGGGCTGGCCGTTGGCCCCCGTCGCGAGCCACGTGAAGGGCTCGATCTTCGTGGCTTTCAGGGCCGTGCTGCCGCCGAGCAGCATCTCGAACGACTGCTTTTCCGTGCGAGCCCGGGCGGCGAGCTCCTCGGCCTTCTTGCGGGCAATGCCGCGGCCCTCGACGATGCGCCACGAAAACTCCACGTCGTCGCGCGCGTCGGCAAACGTGGGCGTGAATTCAGCTTGGTCGTCGGTCTTCCACGAGAGATACCGATTGCCGGCGACATCGCGGGAGGTCACGGGCCGGAGCGGCATCGTGTTTTGGCCGAAGATCGAGTCGAGCCAATTCTGCTGGCGGATGCCGAACCGGCTGCCCGGGTCGGCGACGAATTCGAAGCTCTGCCCGAGGCCGCCGGAGGCCACCGCCTGCTCCGCCGTGACGAGCTCCGACCGCCCCGCTTCGAGCGCCTGCTTCTCGGCGATCTTGTCGAGATCGGGAGCTGGCGGCGGCGTGGCGATTCCGCCTCGCGCCTTCCAGAGCGCCATGTCTTCGGCGTAACGGCCGATATCGCCGGCGATCGCGGAAAAGATGGCGTCGATGCGCGCGTTGGCCTTCTCGCGAGCGAGTTGCTCCCGGATCCGGTCCTTCACCTTCTCGAGCGGCTCGAACTCGAGCGCCGTCTCGGACGTCGGCTCCGCGTCGGCGGCCGGCTTCGCGGGCTCCGTCGCTGGCTTGCTATCGGCGACGGGCTTTTCCGTGGAGGCCGGCTTGGTCTCTGGTTTGGTCTCCAGCTTGGCCTCAGCGGCGGGCTGCTTGAATGCCACGGCCTGCACCTTGGTGCGCAGCTCGTTGTTCCCCTGCTTTTCGTTCGCTGGCTGTGCGTCCTTGCTGTCTTTTGCATCCTTGCCGGGACTTGCCGGAGTCTCCGGCTTTGCCGGGTCCGCAGCTGGAGCGTCGGCCTTCGGTGCCGTTTCAGCGGGAGGCGTCTTCTCCTCGGCCGCGGCCCGGAACATCGTGGCCTTGTTTTTTTCGTAGAAGGCGGTGATCTCTTCGTCGGTCACGTCCTTGGATGCAGCGGCCTCGAACGCCTCGCGCTTGGCGACGAAAAATTCATACTTCGCGCGGCGCGGCTTGCGAAACCCGGGGGCATCGCTGCGCGGATCGGGCAGGTCGTCTTTGTAGCGATCGAAGAAGCTGCGGAGCGTGGCTTCCGTAGGCGCGGGCACGTCGGCCACCACCGACTCCACCGGCACGGCCACCACCTCCACGGCTGCCTTCTGTTCGAGTCGCTTGTAGTAGTCCCACCGCCAGCCCGGCGGATCGCCCGAGAAGCCGGTCTGGAACATGAAGAGCATGTTCCGGCCCGTGAGCTCCGCCCGCAGCGCCTCGAAGAGGGCATGCTGCGAAACGGCCGTCGGCCCCAGCCGCAGGCCGGCGATGATCTCCGCCAGCTGCTCTGGCCGCACGAGATTATTCGTCCATTGCGCCAGAAAGTCGTTGATGGCGGTATCGCTCACGACGAGCCCGTTGGCCCGGGCCTCTTCGTTGACGAGCAGCGTGCGCACCACCGCCTCTTCCGCCTCCGGAAACAGCGGCAGCCGCGCCGGATCACGGCCGGCGGCCACGGCCGCCTCGACCAGAAAACGGTTCACGACCGACCGCATGGCCACGCTGCGCTCGAGCTGCCCCTCGCTGATCTCGCCGCCGCTCCACCGTGCCGCCACCGGGTCGCCGCCGGGCCCGCCGCCGCCCATCTGGAGAAAGGGCGGGAGCACGAAAAACGCGAGCATCGCGAGGATCGCCACCGCCACCAAGAGAGACCGCTGATACTTCCTGAAGACGTCGAAAGAGCCGGCCATGGCACCGCCTGCGGTCAATCTTCCCGACGGCAGAACCGCCGGAGGCTTGACAAGCAAAGAGAGGGGAGGGTAACGCTGTCCGATCGCAGCAGGCCGCAGATTGTAGCGCCACGGCCCCGTGCGCCAATCCCAAACCGCCATCCCGCCGCAGCCGGAACCCCCATGGCCAAGAAACCTTCGACCGCGAAACGCCGCAGCCCTCGCTCCCGAACTGCCGGCGCCGAGGCGGCCGCCAAGGCCCCCGCTGGGTCGTATCAACTGGTGATCGTCGAGAGCCCGGCCAAATCCAAGACGATCGGAAAGTATCTCGGCCCGGGGTTCGTGGTGGAGGCCTCGATCGGCCACATCCGCGACCTCCCCAGCCGGGCCCCAAAAGGCTCGAAGCAGCCGGTGCCGGGCGTCGATCTCGACCACGATTTCACGCCTACCTACGTCGTGGACGACGACAAGGCGAAGCGGGTGGCCGAGCTCAAGCGGCTCGCGAAGGGGGCGTCGGAAATCTGGTTCGCCACCGACTTGGATCGCGAGGGCGAGGCGATCGCCTGGCACCTCACGCAGGTGCTCGGCGTCGATCCGGGCCGGGCCAAGAGGGTGACGTTCGACGCGATCACGAAGTCGGAGATTCTCAAGGCGTTTCAGTCGCCACGGGCCATCAACATGCCCCGCGTCGAAGCCCAGCAGGCCCGCCGGATCGTTGATCGGATCGTAGGCTATCGCGTCTCGCCGATCCTCTGGAAAAAGGTGGCAGGTGGGCTCTCCGCCGGTCGCGTGCAGAGCGTGGCCACCCGGATCGTCGTCGATCGCGAGCAGGAGATCCGCGAGTTCACGCCGTCGGAGTCGTGGGAGATCACGGCGGCGCTCGCCTTCGACGTGGCCCGCGCTCCGAATCTTCACGACGAGTGGACGGCATTCATGGCCCGCCGCGACGAGCGCGGCCGGCCGCCCTTCGTCCGCGATCGGATGGCCTGGCTGGCCGAACACCGGGCGCTGGCCTGCGACATGGTGGAAGTGGCGGGCAAGCCGCTCAAAATCGAAGCCGAGAACACATCGACCGCCGACCTCGCCGTGTCGGCGAGGGATGCCGCCGAAGCCGCCGGCCTCGTCGATCTCGAACTCACCCGCGAGCTCGATGCCGACGGTCGGGGCAGAGCCCGCAACCTCGTGCGGATCACCGGCCGCCCCGACCCGGCGGCCCGCTACACCGTCGAATCGATCGACGTCACGCGGACACGCTCGCGGCCCTATCCGCCCTTCATCACGAGCACGCTCCAGCAGGCGGCCTCGAGCCGGCTCGGCATGTCCACCGACCGCACGATGCGGATCGCCCAGCAGCTCTACGAGGGCATCGAGGTGCCGGGCGAAGGGCGTGTGGGCCTGATCACGTACATGCGCACCGACTCCACGAATCTCTCCCGCGAGGCGATCGAGATGGCCCGCCGCTATCTCGACGAGAAACTCGGCCGGGCCTACGTGCCGGAAAAACCCCGCTTCTACGCGAGCAGCAACGACAGCGCCCAGGAAGCCCACGAGGCGATCCGGCCCACCGATGCCTTTCGCGAGCCCGAGTCGATCGCCTCGGCCCTCTCCGACGAGCAGCTCAAGCTCTACCGCCTGATCTGGCAGAGCTTCGTGGCCTGCCAGGCGACCGACGCCGAGTGGGATTCCACGGCCGTGCGGCTGCGCAGGTCCGACAAAGACACCGGGGCCGTCTTCAAGGCCAACGGCCGCGTGCTGCGGTTCGACGGCTTCTACGCGCTCAGCGGCACGCCCAAAGACGACGGCGAGCAGGTGCTCCCCGACTTCGAGAAGGGCACCGTGCTCGCACCCTTCGACATCGAGCCCCGGCAGAAGTTCCAGGCGCCGCCACCACGCTACTCCGAAGCGACGCTCGTGAAGAAGCTCGAAGAGGAAGGCATCGGCCGCCCCTCCACCTACGCCAGCATCATCAACGTGATCGAAAACCGCGGCTATGTGGAGCAGCAAGACCGTCGGTTCTACGCCACCGCCCTCGGGGAGACCGTGACGGGGTTTCTGAAGCGGGGCTTCCGCGACCAGTTCATCGAGATCGGCTACACCCGGGAGATCGAGCGCGAGCTCGACCAGGTGGCCCAGGGCACGAAGCGCTGGACCGACATGCTCCACGAGTTTCACGACGAGCTCGTGCCCAAGCTCGACACGGCGATGCTCGAACAGCACGAGAAGGCGAAGGGGGATCCCTCGCCCTACGCCTGCCCGCAGTGCGGCCGGCAGCTCGAATACCGCCTCGGCCGCTCAGGCCGCTTTCTCTCGTGCAGCGGCTTCAACGAGAAGATCGTGGAGAAGCCCGCGGCGCCGGCGAAGACGGCC
The DNA here is from genome assembly GCA_027486095.1 of Planctomycetaceae bacterium. Taxonomy (GTDB): domain Bacteria; phylum Planctomycetota; class Planctomycetia; order Pirellulales; family UBA1268; genus RGVT01. The sequence goes on from JAIXPT010000263.1 coordinate 4,644, forward strand.
AAGGGCAAGAAGCGGAAGCCGGCCAAGCCCAAGGAGGTGCCCGCCTGCTCGTTCGCGATGCCGGTGGGCCGCGACGGCAAGCCCCGGCTCCCCGAGCAGATCGACCTGCTCTCGTCGGCCGGCGTGCCGATGGTGAAGCGCACGGGCCGCTTCGGCGATTTCCTCGTCGAAGACAAGCCACGCCCGCCGAAGCCGAAGGGCAAGAAGGCCGCCGACACGCCCGCCGAGCCGCCCCCCTTCATCCTCAACCTCGACAAAAAGGGGAACATCAAGTTCCCCTCGCCACCTCCGCTCGTCACCGACATCGCCTGCTCGAAGTGCGGCGAACTGATGAACCTGCGCGGCGGCAAGCGCGGCCCCTGGCTTGGCTGCCGCGCGTTCCCGAAGTGCCGCGGCCGCGAGGCCTTCGCGAAGCTCCCCGACGCCAAGAAGAAGGACCTCGAAACCCAACTCGCGAAACACATGAGCGGCCAGACGAAGCTCGCGCTCACCCGCCGCGACGGCGTGACGCCGGTCACCGAAGGCATGCCGCTCTCGTCGCTCGCGATCGAAGGCGGCGTCGCCGAACTGGCGATGTTCGAGTAGGGTGGTCTTCTCGTCTGCCATGACGTGGTCAGTTGGTATGTGCCGGCTCGGGGTTACCCCGTACCGTCTCGCCGGACGTTCGCCTCCGCCCTCCAGGCAATCGTGTTCGGCACGCGGTTGCCGCTGGCCTAGAAGCCCGGAGCGGAAGCGATGGGACTCCGGGTTGC
>JAIXPT010000137.1 GCA_027486095.1 Planctomycetaceae bacterium
GAATAGGGATCGAAGCCGATGTCGGAGAGCATGAGCGTGGTGATCTCCGCGCCCTCCTGGCGGGCGAGGAGCGGCTCGGAATACACATAGCCCTGCTGGGCCATCTTCGGATCGTGCACGGTGAGCGCCACGCCGCCCGTGTAGGGCACCTCCTTCACGCCTGCGAGCAGCCCCTTTTGCCGCATGAACTCGAGGAACGCATGCCCCTGCTGCACCTGCAGCGTCATGCCGAGCCGGCCGAGATCGGCGAACGACTTCACGCCGCTGTCGGATCGCATCAAGAGGCAGCGCGGGTGGTGCTGGCAGGCGGCCATCACGGTGACGATGTCGGCGCCCTGGCTGCGAAACATGACGACGTCTTCGGCATTGGCAACGGCGAATTGCACTCTCCCGGCGGCGAGCTCGCTCGCAATCGGGGCGGCGCGGCCGCCGGGCCGGATCTCGAGATCGAGCCCCTCCGCCGCATACGCCTGTTCGACGAGCGCGGTGTAGTAGCCGCCGTGCTCGGCCTCGGGAAACCAGTTGAGCTGGAGCACCGCGGGCGTGCCACGGGTGGCATCGGCGACGGGCTTCGCCGGCATGCCGCAGCCGCCGAGGGTGAGGCAGGCGGTGAGGACAGCCATCAGTCGTTGCATCGGTTGATTTCCGGAGGAGCGGAACGTGGAGTGGGGCTGTGCGGAGTCCCATCGCTTCCGCTCCGGGCTTGTCGGGGTGGTAGGGGGGTGTGTGCCATCGCTTCCGCTCCGGGCTTGTCGGGGTGTGGCCGGCGCGGGCCGCGCGGTGTCCCGCCACACAAAAAGCCCCCGGCGGAAGCCGGGGGACACCGGGTGGTCAGTCGCCCGTGCCCTGAACATACCGGTGCAGGAGTCGATTCGTCAGCAGGTTGACCGCGGCGAACATGAGAAGGCCGAGCAGCGACGAAAGCAGCACGGCCGCGATCAGGGCGTCGGTCTTGCCCATCGCGAGCCAGCGGTCCATCACGGCGCCGAGGCCCGGAAAGTCGCTCCCCCGGCCCACGAAGAATTCCCCCACGATCGCCCCGATCACGGCGAGGCCGCAGCTGATCCGGAGCCCGAGGGCGAGGTGCCCCATCGCCGTCGGGAGCCGCAGCCGCAGGAGCGTGGGCCAGCGGCCGGCCCGGTAGAGCCGAAAGAGATCGCGGTGGTTGGGGTCGAGCGCCAAAAGCCCGGCTGTGACGTTCGAGAGAATCGGAAACAGCGCGATGATCGCCGACACGAGGATCACCGTGCGCTGCCCGTAGCCGCTCCACGTGATCAGGAGCGGTGCCACTGCCACGATCGGCACGGTCTGGAGAAACACCACATAAGGATAGAGGGCCATGCGGATGATCCGCGACTGGCTGAACACGATCGCGAGCAGCGTGCCCACGACCGCCGCTGCCGCGAGGCCGGCAAGCGACGCCCGGGCAGTGACCCAGAAGGCATGGAGCAGGGCCTCGCGTTTCTCCCACAGGGCGGTCGCCACCTGGATCGGGGAGGGGAGCAGATAGGCCGGCACCTGCCAGTGATTCACCGCGAACTGCCAGAAGACGACCACGCCCGCGGCCACTGCCACGGCGGGCAGGGCCTCGACGGCCAGCTGCGTCCACGGGATGCGCGTGCGGCTCATCGGGCGGCCTCCGCCAGGGCGTCGGAGACGGCGCCATAGAGCCGGCCGAAGGCGGCCCCGCCGCGGGCCTGGGCGAGCCGCGGCGCGGGCAGATCGATCGCCACGCGGCTGCCGATCCGCCCGTGGTCGAACACGCACACCTCGTCGCCCACGAAAATCGCCTCGGCGATGTTGTGCGTCACGAGCACCATCGTGCGCGGATGCCGCGCGTGCAGCGCGAGGAGGAGCTCGGTGAGCTTGGTGCGCAGGAGATCGTCAAGCGCCGCGAACGGCTCGTCGAGCAGGAGGATCGCGGGCTCGGTGACGAGAGCCCGGGCGAGCGACACCCGCATCTTCATGCCACCGGAGAGTTCGCCCGGATACTTGGCGAGATCGTCGCGGCCGAAGCCCACCTCGGCGAGCCAGTGCTCAGCCATGCCGCGTTGCTCCTCGGGCGCGCCGCGGCCCACGAGATCGAGCGGCAGCATCACGTTGTGCAGGGCGTCGAGCCAGGGCAGGAGCGCCGGCTCCTGGAAGACGTAGGCCATCGTGCCGGCGGGCACTGCTTCCGGCCGCGGCGTGATCGTGCCCGTCGTCGGGGCCAGGAGCCCGGCGATGCAGCGCAAGAGCGTGGTCTTGCCGCAGCCGCTCGGGCCCACGAGCGCGGCCGCTCCGCCCGCGGGCACGTCGAGATCGACGCCGGAGAGCACGTCACGGCCGCCGGGGAACCGCACGCAGACATCTCGACAGGTAATCGGGGCAGCCGCCAGCCGTATCATGCCCGACACTGTAGCCGCAGATCACGCCTGAGGCATCGGGAGATGAAAGGGCGATCGCCGAACTCATTTTTTGCCCGCATGTACGGTACCATTGCATACGATTCCCATGGCAACTGCTTCCGGCACATCGATCCAGGCATCCTCGGGCCTCGCTGAGTCGCTCCGGGCTCTCCGCGCCGCGCGCGTTGTGCGGCTGGATGACGCCGAAGTCTCGGCGCTCGCAGCGGCGCTCGATGGCGTATCCGCCTCATCCGTCGAGCTTTTTGGATCACGCGTTGACGGAACCGCGCGCGGGGGCGATATCGATGTCCTGATCCTCTCCGACGCTCCCAGGCTGGCAACCGCCCGCCGGGTCACCACCCGATTCTTCATGCACTGTGAGGAGCGAATCGACGTGGTCGTGCTCGATCCCTCGCGGTTGAGTGTTGCCGAGGAGGCCTTTCTCCAATCGCTGAGACGCGTGAGGATCGCATGACGACGGAGCCGCTTCTGGCCGACTCAGCCACAAAGTTGCGAGCCGCACTCGACCTGGTGTTTGCATCGGCCGCGACGTATAGTCCCTACGAGCCAGGGAGAATCTATTCGCCGAAGGAACGTGAGCCCTACGATGCGCTGAGTGACCGCTTCCTGCGGGCATTCGAATCGAGCCTGAAGTTTTTTCGGACGTGGGAGCGGGTGAGGGAGGCGAACGTCTCCGAGACGTTTCGGGACCAGTTGCTGCGGATGGAGAAGGTGGGATTCATCAGCGAACTCGCCACGTGGATCTCCCTGCGAGATCTCCGGAACCGCGTGGTGCACGACTACCTGCCCGACGAACTTGCCGACCTGTATGCGGCGATCATCGGCGAAGCCCTGCCTGAGCTCCAGCGGCTCGATGAGGCGGTTAGGCATCGCCTCCAGCGCTGAATTCATCATGCCGCCACCGTTCGCCCACGTGATCTTCGACTGGTCGGGCACGCTCTTCGACGACCAGGCACCGGCCTTCCTCGCCACACGGCAGACGATCCTCGACCTCGGTGGCCGCCGGATCACCCGGGCCGATTTCGATCGCCACTTCACGCTGCCGGCGCTCGGCTTCTACCGCCGCCATGGCGTGACGGAGCCGGCCGCCGCGATCGATCGGCAGTATTTTCAGGTCTACGAACGATTCATCGGCCGGGGACGGTTGTTCCCCGGCGCGCGCGAGGCGCTGCAAATGCTCGCCCACCAGCACATCCCAGCGAGCATTTTTTCGACGCTCCGGCAGGATCTGCTGGAGACGGCCTGCGATGCCTGCGGCGTGCATGAGCTCGTGGGCACGATGCAGGGCTCGGTGGCTGACAAGGTGCGGGGCATGCCCGCGCATCTCGCCCGGATCGGCCGGCGGGCGAAGCCCGACGTGCTCTTCGTGGGCGACACCGCGCACGACGTCGAGGCGGCGGCCCGGCACGGCCTCACGTCGGGCTGTGTGCTTTCTGGCTACCACGGCGAGGCGCGGCTGCTCGCCGCCAAGCCCCGCTTCGTGTGGCAATCGCAGGCCGACTGGGTGCCGTTTTTTACCGCGCGGCCCGCGCGGCCCGCGCGGGCGCCGCGCGAGTATCCCGTGGCCACGGTCGGCGCCCTGATCGCGAACCCGGCCGGAAAAATCCTCCTCGTGCTCACGCACAAGTGGAGCCACACCTACGGCATTCCCGGTGGCAAGATCGAGAAGGGGGAAGATGCGATTGCGGCGCTACGGCGTGAGATTCGCGAGGAGACGGGCCTCGCGATCTCCGAAATCGACTTCGTGCTCGTGCAAGACTGCATCGACTCGCCGGAGTTTTATGTGCCGAAGAGTCACTTTCTGCTCTTCAACTACACCGCCCGCACGAAGGGCACGAAGGTGAAGCTCAATGGCGAGGCGCTCTCGTATCTCTGGATCGCCCCACGCGAGGCCCTCGCCTTGCACTTGAACGAGCCGACGCGGACACTCATCGAGGCGGTGCTCGCCCGCGATCCCGGTTTTCCCACCTGATACATCCATCCATGCCCACGGCTCTCGTCACCGGCGGCGGCATCCGCATCGGCCGCGCGATCGTGCTCGCGCTCGGCCGGGCGGGGTACGACGTGATCGTGCATGCCAACAGATCGGTGGCCGAAGCCGAAGGCGTGGTGCGTCAGCTCGCCACGCTCGGCCGGCAGGGGCGGGTGGAGCGGGCCGATCTCGCGTCACCCGACGGCCCCGCGCACCTCGCGGCCCGGATCGACCAGCTCGATCTGCTCGTCAACAACGCCGCCGCCTACGAGCACGCCGACTTTTGCACGATCACGCCGGCCCAGCTCGACCGCATGCTCGCGGTGAATGTGCGGGCGCCCTTTCTGCTCACGCAGGCCCTGCTGCCGCTGCTCGTGGCCTCCGGGCAGGGGGCGGTGGTCAACGTCACCGACATGGCCGTGAGCCGGGCCTACACGGCCACGCATTTTTTCGCCCACTATCTCGCCTCGAAGGCGGCGCTCGAACAGCTCACGCGGGCCCTCGCGCTCGAACTGGGGCCGAAGGTGCGGGTGAATGCCGTCGCGCCCGGCCCGGTGGCGATCGCGGCGGAGACGACCTCCGAGCAGCGGGCTGAGATGCTCGCGCGGCTGCCGCTCGGCCGCGAGGGGAGCCCGGACGACGTGGCCGAGGCGGTCGTGTATCTCGCCAAGGCCGCCTATGTGACCGGCCAGACGATCCGCGTGTGTGGAGGCCTGAGCGTCGCATGATCTTTCGCAAGGAATACGACCGGCTCGCGCTCCGCGGGATGCGGTTCGACTGCATCATCGGGCTCTTCGACCACGAGCGGTCGGAGCCGCAGCCGGTGGAGCTCGACGTGGTGATGCACTTCGATATTCGGCGGGCCGCCCACGAGGGCCACATCGCCCACACGATCGACTACGGCCGCGTGCTCGGCGAATTGCGGTTCATCCTCGTGGCGGCGCGGTTTCTCTTGCTCGAATCGGCCGCCGAGGCGATCGCGGCCTGGCTGCTCATGCCCCCGAGCCTCGACGTGCCCCGGCCGCAGGTGGAGGAGATCGAAGTGAAGCTCGCGAAACCCCGGGCGCTCGCCGGCCGGGCGGTGCCCGAGATCACCATTCATCGCAAACGCAGCGACTTTCCCCCGAACCTCGAGGTGAAGCCCTTCGGCTTCGTGGACGTCGTCTTCGAAAGCCCGGAGTGCGGCGTGTATCGCGAGCGGATCAGCCCGCGCACGGTGCTGCCCACGCACGTGCATCGGCATCTCGACGAAATGGAGCTCGCGCTCGGCGGCGGCCTCCTGCTGCAGGGCGCGCCGGTCGCGGCCGGCGTGGCCCACGAATGGCCGCGCAACCATCCGCACCGCTGGGAGAATCCGACCGACATCGAGCAGAGTTTCTTGTGCGTCGATCGGCCGAAGTTCATCCACACCGACGAGGTCGAAGTGAGCGTGCCGGTGGGCGAGCTCGTGCGCACGCCCCCCGAGGTATTTTTTTGAACGGAACGGTCAAGTGTCGGCAGGAAGCGAAGCCAGAAATTCCCGCAGAGCCCGGCGTGTTGTCGAGATGTCGCGGAGCGTAAGAGAACCCAGTTCGCGGAGAACGACGCTCTTGGCAAGCGTCGCCAGCCGCGACATCCGCACGGTGGATGGAACACGCAGTCCAGCAGCCTGCCAGTCCTCGATCCGCGTGTCGGCGATGCCTCGGACGTGGTGGCTTGTGATCGGAGCTACCAGCAGATCGGAGTCGCCATGGTCATGGACGAGCAGTATGGGGCGGTTCTTAAAACCTGCGCCATCCGGGAATGGGAGTCTGGCAAGAAGCACGTCACCGAACGGCACGTCTGGATCTCCTAGACGGAGTCATAGACGGAATCGTCGGGTCCGTACGCTGACGCGAAGTGCTGCAGGCAGGCATTGCTCCACTCCGCTTGCTCGTCGATGGCCCGCTGCCGCTGAAGCAGGAACTCGAGGTAGTGCAGTGCTTCCCTCTGCAGCGCTTCGGGCAGCGTGCGGGCTCGTTCGTAGATTTCTTCAGCGGTCTTCATACTGGTGGATGATAAGACAATTCGATCATTGGGAAAACGGCGTTTTGAGGCCCTGACAGAAAGGAACGGAATGCCTGTGTTGCGAGTAGGCTTCATCGGTACGGGGATCATGGGGCGGAGCATGGCCGGGCATTTGCTCGCGGCCGGGCACTCGCTCCACGTGTTCAACCGCACGCAGGCGAAGGCCGAGCCGCTCATCGAACAGGGGGCCCTCTGGCACGACGCGCCAGGCGACGTGGCGGCGGCGAGCGACGTCGTGATCACGATGGTCGGGCTGCCGACGGATGTCGAGGAGGTGTATTTCGGCGGCACGGCGGCGGTGCCGACGGGGCAGGGGGTCATCGATCGGGCCCGTGACGGCGCGGTGCTCATCGACATGACGACGTCGAGCCCGATGCTCGCCGAGCGGATCGCTGCCGCCGCTATCACCCGCAGGCTCGCGGCGTTGGACGCGCCGGTGTCGGGAGGCGATGTCGGCGCGAGGAACGCGGCGCTCGTGATCATGGCCGGAGGCGCTCGTGAGGCGTTCGCCCACGTGCGGCCGATCCTAGGCCTCGTGGGAAAGTCGGTCACGCACCTCGGGCCCGCCGGGGCGGGGCAGCGGTGCAAGCTCGCCAATCAGGTGGCCGTGGCGATCGGGATGGTGGCCTGGTGCGAGGCACTCGCGCATGCGAAGGCGGGCGGGCTCGACCCGGCGGCCGTGCAGCAGGTGATCGCTGGCGGTGCGGCGGGAAGTTGGGGGCTTTCGAATCTCGCGCCGCGGGCCCTCGCAGGGGATTTCGCGCCGGGCTTCATGGTGAAGCACCTGCTCAAGGATCTCGCGATCGCGCGGGAGTGCGCGGCCGCGACGAAGATCGACCTGCCCGGACTCGCCACCGCTGAGAGTCTTTTTACAATTGCCGCCGAACACGGCTGGACCGACGAGGGCACTCAGGTGCTCTATCGGCTGTATGCCGGCACGGATCTCGAGAGAATCATGCCTTGAAGGTGAGCGGCACGCAGCCGAGGCAGAGTTCGATCTCCTGCGGGTTGTCCACGGAGAGGGATTCATAGCGTCCCGAGGGGTTCAACCGCAGGAGCGACGATTGTTGCCCGTCGGGGTCGATGATCAGATACCAGCGGACGCGCTGTGACTCGTAAAGATCCCGCTTGATCGTCAGGTCACGGGCACGGGTGGCTGCAGAAAGAATCTCGACGACCATGGGCGGTGCCTCGACGACGTGCCGCTCCGGTGCCGAACCGCAGACAACGACAAGATCCGGCCGCACGACCATGTCACTGTCGATGATCCAGTCGATCTCAGCGAGCACTGTCGCGCGGCCACCGGCAGCCTCGATCGCATTCCACAGGGCCGCTGCCATGCGGGAGAGTTTCTCCGCGTGTCGCCCAAACGGGCTGGGCGTCATCGCGACGGCGACCCCATCGATCAGCTCCCAGTCACCCTGCCACGACGCGTAATCGGCAGCCGTGTAGCGAGGGTTGTAGCGCGGCGCTCTGTTCATGATTACACAAGAGTGTACCTGCGTCTGGGCTATCCGATTGACTCCACCGACCCCAAGATGTTGTGTATGGGCTTTTTGTCACCGGCGTGCTGGAGGAGTTCCTTGAGGGGGACTGGGGCAATCTGTACGGCCTGCTGCAGCAGTCGATAGAAGAGTTTTCCGCGTGAAGCGGACGCCCTTCGGTTGAAGCGGAAGGTGAACTCATCCAGATAGTAGTCCAAGTATTCATTGGCGACGGCACCCTGGTGCGTCCCCATGAGCCACCGCTTCACCAGCGACGCGACCCGATGCACCCGCGGCAACAGCCGCGTGGCGGCATCTTTGCGTTTTCCAAGAAGAACGCTGGCAGCATGCCGATAGCCCAGCTCCCGTAAGCCGCCATACGCGGCACAACCGTCGGTGTGAATCGTGCTTCCAGGCTCGATGTTGCTGCAAATGAACTCATGCAGGCTTCGTCGTGACCGATCTGGAATCCGAGCCATCCGAATCCGGCCGATTGCCCTGCCGTTTTCTTCGGCCGCGATGATCACCAGGGCTTTGGTGACGCGTTTCCGCCCTTTCTTCGAAGTTTCTTCGCCAGAAATGAAGGTCTCGTCGATCTCCACCCGACCGCATAGCAGATCACGGCCCGGGCGAACCATCGCACGCCGCAGCTTATGGAGCCACGTCCATGCGGTGCCGTAACTCCCCAGCCCGAGCAACTGCTGAATGTGCGCGGCGCTGGCGCCGTTTTTTTGGCTTGTCACGTGCCAGACAGCGCGAAACCACAGCTGCAGCGGTTTCCGCGTGTCCTGAAAGATTGTTCCGGCAGTTACGGAACATTGGTGGCGGCAGCCGCGGCACACGATGCGATCTCGGCTGGCAGCCCAGCTCTCCGGGCACCCGCACCGCGGGCATTCGAATCCGGCAGGCCAGCGAAGATATGACAGGTAATCCCGGCAGGCTTTCTCGGAAGAGAATCGCCTTTCGAAGTCCAGGATTGTCCGGGGATAA
>JAIXPT010000350.1 GCA_027486095.1 Planctomycetaceae bacterium
CGGGCCAGGCTGTGGAAGTCGCTGCCCCGCTCGACGTAGCGTACCACCGTGACGAGCGTGTTGGGATCGACGAGCTCGTCGAACGGCACGTAGTTGAGATCGAGCTGCCCCGACACGCTCACCATCACGCCATTGAGCCCGCGCTCGGCCAGGGCCCGATAGGCCCCCACGCCCAGTTGGCTGCCGAGCATCACGTCGAAGGCATGCGGCTTGGCGCACCGCGATTCGTAGCCCAGCTGCAGGCCGACGATCTTCCGCGACCGGCCCGTCTGCTTCTTGAATTCGTCCGACACCAGCTTGGCGAACATCCTGCCGAGCTGCACGTGGGAGATCGAGATGTGGCCGTGGTCGTCGCGCGGGATGCCTTCGAGGGCCTTGGCGGGCAGATACTCGGCGAGGCCCTCGGCCATCACGATCACGCCGTATTGCTTCCCCTCCTGCTCCTCGCGCACCCGCATCGTCTTCACGATCCGGCCCACGACCTCGTCGATGTTCATCACGGGCTTGAGCCTGGTCTGGCCGTCGGGGCCGGTCACCGTCTCCTCGCCGCGAAACTTGCCGTGGATGTCTTCCACGCTGATCACGAGGCTCGCCTCGCCGGCGATCGCGGCGCCGTAGGAGAGCCAGCCGGCGCTGCGGCCCATCGTCTCGCAGAGAAAGTAGGAGCGGCTCGCCTCCGCGTCGTAGAGCAGGTTGCGGATCTCGCCGCCGAGCGTATCGACGGCGGTGAAGTAGCCGAATGTGAAGTCGATACCCATGTAGTCGTTGTCGATCGTCTTGGGCAGATGCACCACCGGGATGCGCGGCGCATCGGCCGGGAGCCTGTCCTGATACATCTTCAGCTTGTTGGCCGTCTTGAGCGTGTCGTCGCCGCCGATCGAGATCAGCGCCTCCACCCCGAGCGACCGCAGGCCTTCGTAGGCGTTCTTCAAATACTGCACCCTCTCGGCATCGTCGAAATGGCTCGGATGCGAGACATGCTTGCCGGGGTTCGTGCGGGCGGTGCCGAGCATGATGCCCTGGCCGGAGCGCGTGCGCTTGAGAAACTCGTGCGAGATCCGGATGTAGTCGCGGCCTTCGACGAGCGGCTTGGCGGGCGAATAGTCGGCGAGCGACGAATAGCCGTGCTTCATGCCGATCACCTCGGTGCCCTCGCGCATGAACGAGGTGGCCGCGGTCGAGATCACGGCGTTGGCGCCCGGGGCGGGGCCGCCGGCGAACAGGATGGCGACACGGCGAAACTGATGGGCCGCCTTCGGCGGCCGCGAGAGCGACTCGGGCATGGGGTTCCTCACTTGGCCAGAAGCACGCGCTCGACGAACGTGGTGTCGATCTGCGCGTCGTGGAAGGCGGTGTTGGAGAGAATCTCGAGATGGATCGGCACGGTGGTCTTGATGCCCTCGACCCGCAGCTCTTTGAGCGCGCGGGTCATCGTCTCGATCGCCGTCTGGCGGGTGGGCTGGTGAACGATGAGCTTGCCGACGAGCGAGTCGTAGTGGGGCGGCACGGTGTAGCCGGTGGTGGCGTGCGAATCCCAGCGCACGCCGAACCCGCCGGGGGCCAGGATCCGCTCGATCTTGCCGGGGCAGGGGCGGAAGTTGGCCGCCGGATCCTCGGCGTTGATCCGGCACTCGATCGCATGGCCCCGGGGCACGATCTCTTCCTGACGCAGGTCGAGCGTCTCGCCGGCGGCGACCCGGATCTGGGCCTTCACGAGGTCGATGCCCGTCACCATCTCGCTCACCGGGTGCTCGACCTGGATCCGGGCGTTGACCTCGATGAAATAGAAATTGTCGTGCTGGTCAACGATGAATTCGACCGTGCCGGCCGAGAAATAGCCGGCCGTCTTCGCCAGCCGCACCGCGGCGTCGGCCATCTTCTGCCGCGTGGCCGGCGGGAGTCGCGGCGACGGGCTCTCTTCGATGAGCTTCTGATGCCGCCGCTGCGTGGAGCAATCACGCTCCCAGAGGTGGAAGACGTTGCCCTGTTGATCGCCCAAAATCTGGATTTCGACGTGTCGCGGCCGCTCGATGTATTTCTCGATGTAGATGCCCGGGTTGCCGAAGGCGGCCTGGGCCTCGGCCGAGGCCTGTTGCCAGGCGCTCGCGAGCGCGAGGTCGTTGGCGGCCACGCGCATCCCCTTGCCGCCACCGCCGGCCGTCGCCTTGAGCAGAACGGGAAAGCCGATCTCGCGGGCGACCTTCACCGCCTCCTGCTCGCTGCCGATGATCCCATCGCTGCCCGGCACCGTGGGCACGCCTGCCTCTCGGGCCAGCGCCCGAGCCGAATTCTTGTCGCCGACCCGCTTCATCGCCTCCGGCGTCGGGCCGATGAAGCCGATGTCGCACGAGCGGCAGACTTCGGCGAAATGGGAGTTCTCGGAGAGAAAGCCGTAGCCGGGATGGATCGCCTGCACGTTGCCGATCTCGGCGGCGCTGATCACGCGATCGATCCGCAGGTAGCTCTCCGCGCTCTTGGCCGGCCCGATGCAGATCGCCTCGTCGGCCAGTTCGAGATAGGTGGCGCCGCGGTCGGCCTCGCTGAACACGGCCACGGTCTCCACGCCCAGTTCGCGGCAGGCGCGGATCACGCGCAGGGCGATCTCACCGCGGTTCGCAATCAAAATCCGTTTGAACATGGCGCGGACAGGCCGGCGGGGCCGCTCTCGGGAACGGGGCTCAAGCCCCCGGATCGACCTTGATCAGCGGCTGGCCGAATTCCACGGGCGCTCCGTTCTCGACGAGAATGGCCACCACCTGGCCGGACACACCGGCGGGAATCTCGTTGAACACCTTCATCGCCTCGACGATGCAGACGGTCTTTTCCGGGCCGATGCGATCGCCCACCTTGGCGAAGGGCGGAGCATCGGGGCCGCTGGCCCGGTAAAACGTGCCCACCATCGGGCTCTTGATCACGAGCATGCGGGCATCGGCCGCCGATTCGGGGGCCGCGGCCGCCTCGGCTGGAGCGGCGGACCGCGTCGCGGGCCGGCCGGCGGGGGCCGGCATGGCCACGATCTCGCCGCCGCGCTTGATGCGGACCCCGTGGTCGCCCTGTTTGAGGTCGATCTCGGCGAGGTCGTGCTCCTCCATCAGCTCGATCAGCTGGCGCACTTTTTTGACGTCGAACAGATCGACCGATTTCTTCGCGGCACTCATGACGAACGTGCGTTCCTTTCCGGCGGAAACCCGAGGGTTTGCGGCGAAGGTAGCCCGCCTGCCACATTTCAGTCAAGGTAAAGGGTGGCGGCCCGCCACGGCGCCGCGATTCGAACCGGCCCGACGGGGTCGCCGGGCCCGAGGAGTGAGCATGCACCCGCCCCGCACCGACGACGTGCCCGCCGATCTTCCCGGGCTCGCGCCGCGCGCCCGCGACACGAGCAAACGCGACTACGGCCGCGTGATCGTGGTCGGCGGCTCGCCCGGGATGGCGGGGGCCCCGGCGCTCGCGGCACTGGCGGCGCTCAAGAGCGGCGCGGGGCTCGTGGAGCTTGCCGTGCCCGAGAGCGTGGTGGCGATCGCCGCCGGGTTCGATCCCTGCGTGATGACGCATGGCTTCGCCGCCGAGCCGGGCGGCGCGTTCGCCGCCGCGGCCCTGCCGGCGTTGCAGGGACGCGCGGCGCTTGCCGATGCTCTGGCGATCGGGCCGGGGCTCGGCCGCACGCCGGCCGTGGTGAGGCTCGTGCACGGCCTCTATCGCGATCTGCCCCGGCCGGCCGTGTTCGATGCCGACGCGCTCTTCGCGCTGGCCGCGCTCGATGCCGCGGGCCGCGCGGCCCACGCCGGCCCGCGCGTCCTCACGCCCCACGCCGGCGAAATGCTCCGGCTGCTCGGCCTCGATCCGGCCGACGCCCGCGGCCGCGACCGGCCGTGGCTCGAAGCCCAGGCCGCGGCCCTCGCCCGCGCGGCCGGGGTCGTGATCGTGCTCAAAGGACCGGCGAGCTTCATCACCGATGGCGCTGGCCACGCCCACAACGAAACCGGCAACCCCGGCATGGCGACCGGCGGCACGGGCGACGTGCTCACGGGCGTGATCGCGGCGCTGCTCGCGCAAGGGTTCGCGCCCTTCGCCGCGGCGCGGCTGGGCGGCTGGGTGCACGGCCGCGCCGGGGATGTCGCGGCCCACGATCTCGGCGAGATCTCGATGACCGCCCGGGACCTCGTCGAGCGGCTCAGCCGCGCCTGGCGCGATGCGACCGCGCCGCGATCGCCGTGACCTCCGCCACGCCGTCGTCGCGGGCGATCCACAGCCGCATGCCTTCGGTGTGCGACACGCGGTGCCCGCCCGTGAACGAGCCGAACGCCGGCAGCACGAGCAGCGACCGTTCCACCACGAAGCAGCGGTCGGCGAATCGATCGCCGCCGGGCGAGCGGAGCGCGACGGTGGGATGAAGATGCCCGGCCACGGTGAACAGCTCTCGCTCTCGTGCCGCGAGCCCGGCCGCCGGCTCGTGCACGAGGTGCAGCGGCGGTTCGTCGAGCACGGGCAGGCAGGCATCGATGCCCAGGCGATCCGCGAGCGCGGCGGGGCTCGTGCCGAGCCCGCGATCGTGGTTGCCGAGCACGAGCACCATCTCGGCCGTGATCCGGGATCGCGCGGCGCGAAACTCGTCGATCACCGCGTCGGTGCAGCCGCTCTTGGCGTGCACGAGATCGCCGAGCACGATCACGCGCCGCGCGGCGTGTTCGGCCGCGAGCGCGGCCAGCCGGTCGAGATCGCGCCGCGCCGAGCCCTCCGGCACCGGGATGCCCGCGCGGCGAAACGTGGCCGCCTTGCCGAGGTGGATGTCGGCCACGAGCAGTGTGCGGGAGGCGGGCACGAAGGCGGCCCGGCCCGGGAGCAGCACGAGGTCGTCGTCGGGGGCCGTGCCGATCTTCATGCGGGCGCTCCGGATCGTGGCGCTTCCTGCCGGCCGCCCGGAGCCGCCCCGTCGGCCGCCGCCTCGAGGTCGCGGGCCATCTCGGCGATCCGCTCGAGCCAGCCCTGGGTCGTGAGCCGCGACTGCACGAACTCGGCCCAGATCGGGAACGCCAGCGGCGAGATCCGCGGCGTCGCGACGATCCGGATGTCTTTCGTGCCGATGGCCGTGAGCGCGTCGTGGAGCCGGCGAAACTCGAACTGCTGTTCGAGCACCTCGCGCCGGGCCTGGGCGAGGAGCATGTTGTCGGCGTCGTGTTCGAGGAGCACGTCGTAGATCAGCCCGGCCGAGGCCTGCGTCTGCCTGTTCGTGCGGGCGGCCCCCGCCACGAGGCCCGCCACGCGGGCGATCTCGCGGAAGTGGCGGCGGGCCATCTCGGTGCCGTTCAGGCAGGCGAGCAGGTCTTCGAGGAGGTTGGCCGGCGACAAGAGCCGCCGCCAGGCCCGCTCGTCGAAGGCGAGCGGGTCGCGGCTCGAAAGTTCGAAGCCCCAATCGGTGGCGGCGAAGGTGAGCGTGCTTGGCGTGCGGCTGGCGATCCGCCAGGCGACGAGGGCCGCCAGCCCCTCGTGCACGAGCCGGCCCTCGAAGGGAAACACGAACGTGTGGTGGCCGTCGCGGCCGCGCCACTGCTCGACCAAGAGCGTGTCGTGATCGGGCACGCGGCTCCAGCGGGCCTGCGTGCGCAACAGCGGCAGCACGGCCGCGACCTCGCGCGGCGGCGGCCGGCCGTTGTCGAGGCTGCCGCGCACGAGATCGAGCACGGCCGCCGAGAGCAGCGTGGAGAGCGGCATCCGGCCGCCGTTCCAACGCGGCACCTGGAGGTGGGCCGAGGCCCGGGCCCGCTTCACCCAGGCGGTGAGCCCGTCGAACCGGAAGAGCACGAGCGGCTTGCCGGCGAACAGAAAGCGATCGCCTTCGTGGAGCCGCGAGATGAACGATTCTTCCACGGTGCCGAGCCGGCCGCCCCGCAGCCATTTCACATCGACGGCCGCATCGCCCGAAATGGTGCCGATGTTCATGCGGTGCCGGCGGGCGATCGCCGCGCTCGCCACATACCAGCGGCCAAACCGCTCGATGATCCGGGCGTAGTCGGGATAGGCCGCGAGCGCCCGGCCGCCCCGGGCGGCGAAATCGAGCGCCCACCGCCACGCGGCGTCGTCGAGCGTGGCGAAGGCGTGGGTCGAGCGCACCTCCGCGAGCAGATCCTGCTCGCGGAAGCCGCCGCTGCAGGCGACCGTGACGATGTGCTGGGCCAGGCAGTCGAGCGGCGCGACGAGCGGCCGGCGCGGCTCCACGCGGCCCGCCTCGGCCGCCGCCCGCGCTGCGGCGCACTCGATGAGCTCGAGCGCGTGCGTGGGCACGCACACCAGCCGGCCGGTGGCGCCGGGCGAGTGGCCGCTGCGGCCGGCCCGTTGCAGGAGCCGGGCGATCCCCTTCGGGCTGCCCACCTGCAGCACCTGATCGACGGGCCCGAAGTCCACCCCGAGATCGAGGCTCGACGTCGCCACCACGCACTTGAGCCGCCCGGCCTTGAGCCCGGCCTCGGCTTCCGTGCGGAGGTCGCGATCGACCGAGCCGTGATGAAGAGCCACGAGTTTTTTCCAGTCGGGGCGGGCCGCCCGGATGGCGTCGAACCAACGCTCGGCCTGGGAGCGCGTGTTGGTGAACACGAGCGTCGTGGAGGCCCGGTCGATCCGCTCCACGACCTGCGGCAACAGCCGCATGCCCATGTGCCCCGCCCACGGAAACCGCTCGATCGGCGTCGGGATCAGGGTCTCGATGTCGAGCCGCCGTGGAATGGCAGCCTGCACCACGCGGGCCGCCGCGGCCCGGGCCGGGCCCACGAGCGCCGCCACCGCCTCGTCGAGATTGGCGAGCGTGGCCGAGATGCCCCATGTGGCGAGCTCGGGCCGCAGCGTGCGCAGGCGGGCGAGTGCGAGCTCGGTCTGCACGCCGCGCTTCGTCGCGAGCAGTTCGTGCCATTCGTCCACCACGACGGTGTCGAGCGCGGCGAAGATCTCGTGGGCGTCGTCGAGCGAGAGCAAAATCGAGAGGGTCTCGGGCGTGGTGACGAGCGCCGTCGGCCAGGCCTCGCGCAGCCGCCGCCGGGCCGCCGCCGACGTGTCGCCGGTGCGCAGGCCCACCGTCCAGTCGGAGGCGATCGGCTCCGCTCCGCCGAGCGGCTCTTCGAGCGCGCGGAGCGTGTCGGCGGCCAGCGCTTTGAGCGGGGTGATCCACACCGCGCGGATGCCGGGGCCGGCCGCACCCGTCCGCAGGATCGCGCCGAGCCAGGCCGCGAGCGTCTTGCCCGTGCCGGTGGGGGCATGCAAGAGGCCATTCTCGCCGGCCGCGAGCGCCGCCCACACCGCCTCTTGAAATGGAAACGGCTGCCATCCGCGGGCCCGCACCCAGCGGCGCAGCGTGTCGAGCGTGGGCTGCCCGGCCGGCGGTGGCGGACGACGCAGACGGGAGCGGCTCATCCGACCGGCTCCGGTGTCGCGTGGGCATCGATCAAGGCGATGAGATCGGCGAGCGTGCCGGCGTCGGACGGCTGCTTGTCGCGCCGCCAGCGGACGATCCGTGGAAACCGCACCGCGACGCCCGATTTGTGCCGCGTCGAACGCGACACGCCCTCGAAGGCCACTTGGAACACGAGCGTCGGCGAGCAGATCCGCACCGGCCCGTGCTTTTCGAGCGTGGTGGCCCGCACGATACGATCCACC
>JAIXPT010000237.1 GCA_027486095.1 Planctomycetaceae bacterium
AGTTTACCCGGCCCTCCGGGCCTGGCTCGGAACGTAGCGACGGAGCTCCAGGGCTGTCTTCACGCGAAACATCGGCATCGTGCCGATTTTCGCTTAGCCGACTCCGTCGGCTGGATTTTACCCGGCCCTCCGGGCCTCGTGCCCCACGTAGCGACGGAGCTCCAGGGCTGTCTTCCCGCGAAACATCGGCATCCTGCCGATTTTCGCTTGGCCGACTCCGTCGGCTGGAGTTTACCCGGCCCTCCGGGCCTCGTGCCCCACGTAGCGACGGAGCTCCAGCTCTGTCGAACGCCCGTTATGTAGCGACGGAGCTCCAGCTCTGTCGAACGCGCGTATTCGACAGGCCTGGAGGCCTGTCGCTACATAGCCTGTCGCTATTTTCCGAGCATCTCGGCGAGCCCTTCGCGGGTGGTCTGCGGGTGGCGGAATCCGGCGGCCGCGAGTTTGTCACAGGGAAACACGCTCGTCTCCTCCATGGCACGGAGCCGGGCCGTGGTGAGGGGAAAGTCGCGGCCCGTGGCGAGGCTCACCAGGTCTCCGAGAGGGGCGAGCAGGCGTGCCGCAAGCGCGGGCACGCGGCGCGGCGGCGGGGCTGCGGCGAGGTCGGCGATGATCCGCGCCAGCTCGGCAAGCGACAGTGTCTCGCGGTCTGAAACATTGAAGATCTCGAGCCCCGGCCGCGCCTCCACCGCCGCAAATTCGAGCGCCGCCGCCAGATTGCCCCGCGACACGATCGATTTTTGGGTGGTGCCCGCGCCCACGAGGCAGGGCCGGCCCGCGCGAATCTGCCGCACGAAGGCGGCGAGGTTGGCCTCGTTGCCCGGGCCGTAGACGGGCGCCGGGCGAAGGATCACGGCGGCCCGCGTGGCGTCGCCCCGAGCCCACTCGTGCACGAGCTGCTCGCCGCGGGCTTTCGAAGCACCGTAGGGCGTGTCGGGTTCGAGCGGTGCCTGTTCAAACTGCGGCCGTGGCGACGGCGCCACGGCCTTGATGGAGCTTGTGAACACGAATCGGCGCACGCCGTGCCTGGTGGCCCAATCGAGCCAGTCGCGGGTGCCGCCCACGTTCACGCGCTCGAAGTCGGCGATGTCGGCCGGCGTGGGGCGTGCGGCGTGCTGCTTCACCTCGAGATGGATGATGGCGTCGGCATGCGGTGCATCGATCGCGTTCGAAAGCACTTGGCCGCGCTCAGCGCCGCTCCAGCCTCGTGGCAGATCGGTCGGTGCGCTGCGACCGGTGGCAAGGCCCGTGTGGCCGTAAGCAGCGAGCAGCGGCATGAGGCCGCGCCCCACAAAACCCCGCGCACCGGTGACGAGAATGTGCATGACGTGATGGAGCGACGGAGCTTCAGGGCTATCTTCACGCGAAACATCGGCATCCTGCCGATTTTCGCTTAGCCGACTCCGTCGGCGGGAGTTTACCCGGCCCTCCGGGCCTGGCTCGGAACGTAGCGACGGAGCTCCAGGGCTGTCTTCACGCGAAACATCGGCATCCTGCCGATTTTCGCTTAGCCGACTCCGTCGGCTGGAGTTTACCCGGCCCTCCGGGCCTGGCTCGGAACGTAGCGACGGAGCTCCAGGGCTGTCGAACGCGCGTATTGGACAGGCCTGGAGGCCTGTCGCTACATAGCCTGTCGCTACGGGCCTGTCCGACTTTACGCGCAGCCTTCGAGCCACTTGGCAAACGCGAGATAGGTTTTTTCGCGGTCAAACACAGCCTCGGCCAAGCGGCGGCTGCCCTGCCGGCAGTCGTTGAGCAGCCGGCGATCAGTGGCGAAGGCCGCAATCGCCCGGGCCAGCGAGGCGGCATCACCCGCGGAATAGGTGAGGCCCGCGTGATACTCGTTCACGAGCCGTTCGAGTTCACCGGGCAGCGAGTTCACAATCGCGAGCCCGGCGGCTGCGTAGTCGCAGGCTTTGTAGGGGAGCGCCACGAGCGATTCGGGCTTCACGAGCACAAGCCCGATATCGGCACTGGCCAGCAGCTTCACATAGTCGCGCCGTGCGAGCAGGCCATGCACCACGAGCCGGCAGGCCCCGCGGAGCCCCTCGGCCGCACCGCGTAGCCGCGGCTCGAGCGCGCCGGTGCCGGCCACGTGGATCTCGGCAGCCGTGCCTGCCGAGCCCAGAAGCCGGGCCGCGGCGATCAGGGTGTCGATGTCTTGGCCACTCTCGAGGGAGCCTGCATACACGCCCTTCACCGGCTGGGCGGTGTCGGGCTCGGCTGCGAGCGAGGCATCGAGCTCGGTCGGCGAGCGCTTCGGGGGCTCGGGGTATTCCTGCAGATAGGCGCCGAGATAGCACGCCCGCGCGGGCAGGCCCGGCGTTCCGCCCGCCGCGGCCCGCTTTTCGCGAGCCAGCGTGAGATAGGCCTCGGCAGCGGCCGAAATCGCGTCGGCCGCGGCGAGCACGGTGTTTCGCCGCTTTTCCATGCCGCCGAGAAAAAATGGCGCGACAACGCCCCGCAGCCACTTTGGGCCCGGCAAGAGCCGGGCAAACGTCTCGGGCCAGGCGTCCATCACATCGCACACGAAAAGCGCGTCGAGCCGCTTGGCGAGGCGGGCGGCAGCCTCCGGGCCGTCGAGCGGCGGCAGGCTGGCGAGGATGATGTCGGGCCGGGCCAGCTGGCCCGAGGCCACGCCTTCGTTCGCGAGCCGCTCGAATGTGCGGCCGAAATCGCGGTGGCTGGCGATCCGGGCCAGCGACACGTTTTTTTCGTAGGGCCGCACAGCCACGAGCCGCACGGCAAAGTTTTCGTCCTCGCGGATGCCGAGCGGCACGTCGCGGCGGGCCTTGCGGCGGTGGCTCCAGGTGGCGCTCCACCAGGTCACGTCGTGGCCGCGGGCGGCGAGGATCCGGGCGAGCGACCAATAGCGGAGGGGCGGCAGGCCCTCGCCGGGGATGTCGTCGAACGGGTTGACGATCCAGATCGTGAGAGGTGGGGGCAGGGGCTCGGCTCGACTCATGGCGGCGAGCCTAACAGAACCCTTGCGCTGAGGAGAGTGGCCCGCGTCCCGCGGCCTCCCCGTAGCGACGGAGCTGCAGCGCTGTCTTCACGCGAAACATCGGCATCCTGCCGATGTTTCGCGTGGCCGACTCCGTCGGTTGGAATTTACCCGGCCCTCCGGGCCTGGACCCGTAGCGACGGAGCTCCAGCTCTGTCGAAAAAACGCGGATCCGACAGGCCTGGAGGCCTGTCGCTACAGGGCGAATAGCTTCCCAACCGTGCGAAAGTAGATCCGCCCGCCGGCCACTGCCGGCGTGGCCCGGCAGGTTTCGCCGAGCGGCACACGGCCGAGCACCTCGAAGGCCGCGCCGTCGGCGATCATCACCACCTCTCCGTCGGCCGATACGTTCAGCACCGTATCCCCCACCACGATCGGCGACGCCGCAAACATTCCGCCCACTCGGCCCCGCCAGAGCGTGTCGCCCGAGCCTGCCTGCGCGCAGGTCACCACGCCGCGTTCTCCCCAGAGATAGAGCCGGTCTCCCGAGCACACGGGCGTCGGGATGTAGGGCGCCCGGCTGCGGTCGATCGTGTAGGCGGGCTCGGGCACGAGCGGCGGGCCACCGGCCGCCGGAAGCGCGGTCGGCAGCGGGATGGCCACGAGCAGGTTGTCGCCGCCCCCTTCGCCGCAGGTGCAAAGCACGAGTGGCCCGGCCAGAATCGGCGACGACACCGTCCGCCGCGGAAAGCATTTCGTTTCCCAGAGCAGCGTCCCGCTGGCCGGGTCGAGCCCGCTGAGCCCGTGAGCATTGCTCGCCACCACCACCTGGGGCTCCGACCCGGCGCCGCGGTCGATCACGAGCGGTGTGGAATACGCCGTGCGGGCAGTCCCGCGCTGCAAACGCCAACGCTCGCGGCCCGTCTTCGCCTCGAGGGCCACGATCGCGCTCGGGCCGTCGTGGTCGATCGGCACGATCACAAGATCGCGCCAGATGGCCGGCGACGCTCCAAACCCGTGCTCGCATGCGTAGGGCCCGAGGTCGGCGTGCCAGAGCGGGGCTCCGGCATGCGTCGAGGCTTCCACGCGCAGGTTGTCTTTCGTGGCCCACATCCAAAACACGCCGTCGTCGCTCGCCGCCACGGTGCCGGTGGCCGAGCTGTTTTCAGCGTGATGCGGCTCGATCGGCCCGGCAAACTCGCGCTGCCAGCGGAGGCTGCCGTCGGCCGCATCGTGGCACGTGAGAAACCGCTTGCCCGTGGCCTCGTCGGCCGAGGCCGTATACACGCCCCCGCGAAACACGACGGGCGACGAATGCCCCTGGCCCGGGAGCACTGCCTGCCATGTCCAGTCGGCCGCCGTCCAGCTACGGGGCAAGGCCATGTCGCCCCCCTGCCCGCCTCCCTCATGCCCGCGCCACCGCGGCCAATCCGCCGGCGCCGCCGCGAGGGCCGTCGCCGTCGCGACAAACGAAGCGACAGCGAATCCGGTACGCAGGATGG
>JAIXPT010000419.1 GCA_027486095.1 Planctomycetaceae bacterium
CAGCTCGCGGCGAGCCCCATGACGACGATCGCGAGCCCCACGCGCTGGGGAAAATCCTTGCGCACGAAGAGCTCCGTGCTCGGGCAGACGAGGCACCGGCGCAGCTGCGGCGGCGTGCCCGGGGCGAAGGCATCGGCCGGCACCGCGACCACGGCTCCGCACGCGGGGCAGTCGAGCGTGGCGCGCGATTCGACGCCTTCGGCCGTGGCCGTGGCGTGGCAGGCTGGGCAGGCGTAAGTGATCCGCATCCGGGCGCTCCGCGCGAGGCGTCAGGCCGCCGCCGCGAGCAACTGGGCGGTGAGTTCGCCCACGATCGCGGCCAGGCAGGCCACATAGAGAATACCCGTGGCGCTCTGGGTGTTGGGAATGTCGAGTGTCTTGCGGCTCAAAACGAGCAGGGCCGGCAGCCCGACGAGGCCGGCGAGCCAGCGCAGGGCGAGCAGGGCGAGGGATGTCGGCTCGAGGCCGGCCCAGGGCACGGCGCCCGAGCGCACCACGCCCGCCAGGGCCGCCGCCAGCACCGCCGCCCAGGCCACGAGCGCCACGTCGATCATGCGCCGCAGGGCATCGACCCGCATGCCCGGCGCGTTGAGATACCAGTGGCCGAGCAGCATCGCATGCACCGTCAGGCCGACGACGAGCCCGGAGAGCAGTCGCATCGCCACCGGCAGCCATGCCACCGGCCCCACGAGCACCGTCGCCGCGGCGAGCAGCCCGGCGCACACACCGCACGCCACCATGCCGCCCCGCGCTCGTTCGGCATACCACGCGATGCTCCCCAGCCAGGCGGTCACCGCCGCCGCCGCCGGCACCGGCCAAAACCATCCCGGCAGCGCGGAGCCTGCCACGAGCGCGGCGAATGTCGCCAGCCCGAGCACCACGAGCAGGTTCACGCGAAAGAAGCCGGCTGGCACGAGCCCGGCCGGGGTGCACACGAGCGCCGCAGCGAGCCCCCAGGCGAAACGGCAGAGAAAGTCTACGAGGAGCGTCACGAGACCGGGCGATTCCCGTAGATCAGCGACATCACTTCGGCACGGCTCGACACATTCGACCGGAAGATGCCCTTCATGGCCGAGGTCACGCACAAGCTGCCCGGCTTGCGGATGCCGCGGATCGTCATGCAGGAGTGCGACGCCTCCACCACCACCGCCACGCCCTTGGCCCCGAGATCTTCCTCGAGCAGGTCGGCGAGCTGCTCCGTCATCCGCTCCTGCACCTGCGGCCGGTGCGACACCACCTCCACGATCCGGCCGAGCTTGCTCAAGCCGAGCACGCGGCCGTCGGGCAGATAGCCGATGTGCGCCTTGCCGGTAAACGGCAGCAGATGGTGCTCGCACATGCTCGTGAACGAGATGTCGCGCACGAGCACGATCTCGTCGTATTTTTCGGTGAACGCCTTCTGGAGATGCTGCTTCGGGTCTTGATGCAGCCCGCTGAACATCTCGGCATACATCCGAGCCACGCGGGCCGGCGTTTCGAGCAGGCCTTCGCGGTCGGGGTCTTCCCCGACCGCGGTGAGAATTTCACGGACAGCCCGCTCGATGCGGGCATGATCGACGGGGGATGGTTCATTCTTCATGCCGTCAATGCTAGCAGACTGTGGAACAAGTCTGCCCGAGCAGGATGCGATGGCCGTCAATCCAGGAAACCCTTGGCGTTTCCTGCGATTGACCAAGTGGAAAAAGGCCATGGAGGGCTTTTTCCACGGACAGCGAGCACAGGGTCGGCTGTCAGTTGGTGCTGAATTCGGGCGGAAACGGCCGGGGGATCGTGGCGGCCGGCCGGCCTGCGATCGCTTCGAGGAGAAGCCGGGTGCGGCGGACGACGTTGCACTCGGCGAGCAGCCGCATCTTCCACTCGACGTCGAGATCGATCGTGTAGGCCACGATGTCGGCGAGCATGCCGAGGGTGATCTGCGTGCCGAGCAGCTGGTCGAGCTGTTCATAAGCGTCGGGGATTTTTGGCATCGACCGCTTGAAGGCGGCGAGCAGTTGCTGCTGCAATTCTGCCGAGGCCGCGGGCGATTCGTCGTCGGGGAGTTCGTCGTCGAGGATCTCCGACTCCACCACGCGAAAGAGTTTCTTGGGAGGCAGCTCGTGCACGAGCCGCAGGCGGCGGACGCCGAGCAGGAGCACGTTGTAGGTGCCCTCGGGCGTACGCTGATGCGTGGCCACGCGGCACAGGCACGCGGTCGAGCGCAGCCGGGGCCGGCCCTCGTAATTTTGCTCCCATCCCGGGGCCAGCACCGCCAGCGCGATCAGGCGGTCGTCTTCGATCGCCTCTTCGAGCATGGCCCGGTAGCGTGTCTCGTAGATATGAAGCGCCTGCATCACATGCGGAAACATCACGAGATTCGGCAGCGCGAAGATGCGGGCCTGACCAGAGAATTTATCGGGTGAAAACGCGAGGGGTTCGTCGCTCATGGTGTGGCTCCGCCCGGGGCTTTGCCACCGGCGTCAGGCCGGCGGCGGATCGAGGTGAATCTCCGGGAGCAGGTCGGGGTCGAGCGGGATCTCCGGGAAGTCTTCCGTGCTCGCCGCCACCGCCGCGAGGCAGGTATCGAAGGCCCCGAGAAACCCGCCGATATCGAGGCCCAGGTGGCAGGGGGCGTAGGGCTCCAAGTAGCCGTGCACGCTCTTGTGGAGCTTGCGGGCCCCGCGAATGTTGCCGTTCCCGAAATGATAAAGGGCCACTGCCGCCTGGATCAGCCCCTGGTAGAACTTCCTGGACGGCCCGCGATACTCCGTCCAAAGCTCCTCCCACACCTCGTGGCTCTTGTAGTAGTCGCACGCGTTGAATTTCTCGATGCCCTCCAAATAGAGCGGCTCGTAGGCGGGCGAGGCTTCCATGAAACACTCTGTGCGGAGGCTCGAATTTGCCGAACCAAGGATCGCGGGCGGGATCGCGGGCACCGCCCGCAGCGGGAGGCGGCCCGATGAATGGTAGCAGCCACGGCCGCAGCGAGGGGGTGCCGGACCCGCCCAGGCTCGGGCGGGAAGCGGCCGCGGCGAAGCAGACGCGGGCCGCGGCGATCGCCGAGCGGCTGGCGGCGGCCCACCCGGCGGCGGAGTGTTCGCTCGCCTTCGACAGTCCGTTTCAGCTGCTGATCGCCACGATTCTCTCCGCCCAGTGCACCGACAAGCGGGTGAACATGGTCACGGGCGGATTGTTCCGCCGCTGGCCCACGGCCCCGGACCTCGCCAAGGCCCGCCCCCGCGACCTCGAAGCGGTGATCCGCAGCACCGGCTTCTACCGGGCCAAGGCCAAAAACATTCTCGGCTGCTGCCGGGGCCTCGTGGAGCGGCACGGAGGCGAGGTGCCGCGGTCGCTTCCCGATCTCGTCACGCTGCCGGGCGTCGGCCGGAAGACGGCGAACGTGGTGCTCGGCAGCGCCTTCGGTGATGCCGAGGGCATCGTCGTCGATACGCACGTGGGCCGCATCACCCGGCGGCTCGGGCTCACCCGCCACGCCGACGCGGTGCGGGCCGAGCGCGACCTCGTGAAGGTGGTGCCGCGAGACCATTGGATCAAGTTCAGCCACCGGCTGATCGAGCATGGCCGCACGATCTGCCCGGCCAGGGGGCCAAATTGCGATCTCTGCCCGCTCGCCGACCTCTGCCCGCGCGTGGGCGTGAACATGCCGCAGCGGCGACGCCGTGCACCGCGGCGGCCGCGGCCGGCCGCAAAACGGCGGCGTGCCTGACAGCCCGGGCGCGAAAGCGTACAATCCGCGGCCGTCGGGTTCCTGTCTTCTCCGCCACCGCACCTGGAACCATCCATGATCCTCTCCGGCAACGAGATCAAGCAGCAGCTCGGCGGCAACATCGTGATCGAGCCGTTCGACGACAACCGGCTCAACCCCAACAGCTACAACCTCTCGCTGCACGACGAACTGCTCGTCTACGAAGAGGTGGTGCTCGACATGCGGAAGAGCAACCGCGTGGAGCGGATCCGGATTCCCGAAGACGGCCTCGTGCTCACGCCCAACCAGCTCTACCTCGGCCGCACGGCCGAGCGCACCGAGACGCACAACCTCGTGCCGATGATCGAGGGCCGCAGTTCGATCGGCCGGCTCGGGCTGTTCGTCCACGTGACGGCCGGCTTCGGCGACGTCGGGTTCTGCGGCTATTGGACGCTCGAGATGTTCGCGGTGCAGCCGGTGAAGATCTATCCTGGCGTGCCGATCTGCCAGATCTTCTTCCACCAGATTCACGGCGCGATCACCGAATATTCGAGCGCGAAATACCAGCACAACCACGACATCCAGCCGAGCCTCTTGTTTCGCGAGCTCGCCGGCGACGAGGCCGACCAGCAGATGCAGCTGGCATTCAGCGGCGAGCGGGCGGCGAGATAGCGACCGATGGTGCCGAAGCTTCTCGCCTGGATCGCGTTCGCGTTGGCCGCGGCATTCGCCGTCATCGGCCTGACCGTGGTGTTCGCCCGCGAGTCGCTCGGCGAGAGCGCGATGACGCTGCTCTTCTACGGCGGCCTGCCGCTGCTCGGCCTGGCCATTCTGACGTCCATCGCCCTGCTCGTGCTTTCCGCGTTTCGCTCCTGATCATTTCACTGCCGATCCCGCCCCACCACCGCAAGAAAGGCCCTGCCGCGTGCTGCGAAGTCACACCTGTGGAGAACTCCGCCCCACCCATCTCGGCGAGCGGGTCACGCTCTGCGGCTGGGCGGATCGCGTGCGCGATCACAAGGGCGTGATCTTCATCGACCTGCGCGACCGCTGGGGCCGCACGCAGGTGGTGATCGGGCCCGACAGCGCCGCCGCGCTCGCCGCTGC
>JAIXPT010000372.1 GCA_027486095.1 Planctomycetaceae bacterium
AAAACCTCGATGGCCCACCTCTTCAACTCGGGCCGCCGGTGCGTGCCTTCCCTCGGCTCGCTTGCGCTCGCCTCGGTCAGGCACGCACCGGCGATTTACAGAACGTATGTTGCACTAACTACCCTCGAGGCCCATCAGTCGCATGAGCCGCTGGGCGCGCTTCCTGTTGACCGCAAACTGCTCGCATACCTTCCTCGTCCCAAAGAACGGGCGCTTGATGTACAGCTCGTCGATCTGCCGCATCAGGGCGAGGTTCTCCGGCGACTCGCCCGCAGGCTCGTAGTACCAGCTGCTCCGCGCCAGACCCACGAGCTCGCACTGTCGAGACACGCTCAGGTGTTGGTGGTGTGGTTCGATGCATCGCCGCTTGACCTCAGCCGACCTCGGCAGCTTTTTTTTTCAACCATTCGACCTCCATCTTCAGGCGGCCGATCTGCTCGAAGAGTTCCTGCTCATCCGTGGCCTGGTCAGGCCGCCGCTGCCGCCCATCGGCGAACAGCTCGGCCACCTGGGCCATCAACTGCTTCTTCCAGGCCGTCACCTGGCTTGTGTGGATGCCGAACTGGCTGGCCAGTTGGGCCGTTGTGCGGTCGCCCTTGGCGGCCGCCAAGGCCACCTTGGCCTTAAACGGAGCCCCATACACACGTCGCTTGCCCGGCATCGTCATACTCCTGATAGGGGGCCTCCGAGCCCGGAGGCTCCACCTTATCAGGGCGCCCGAAATCCGGGGTCCACCTCAGGCAGCACCGCGCCGGCGCTAGCCCTTCACAGAATACGGAAGTCCGTAACCTCAACGACCATTGAGTCCGCGTCGATCAGGAAGAACGCCCGCAGCGGCTCCTCGTCGATGTAGTACAAACCCTCCGACAGAAACGCCCCGTTCCCGGCCGGATCGTCTTCCAGGTGATGGCGAATCGCGTCAGCCGCCTGGATCGCTGCCACAGTGCCTACTACGCCTGAGATCCTCAAGAGCTCTGCAGCTGCCTTCAGCGAATACACGACGGAGTAGATCAATCGCGAGCTCCGCCTTGAACCTTCGCGACCAACTCGCCCCAGGAAAGTCGATGCCCATCGCGGCTTGCCCGACTTCGGGCTCGTTCAATCTCGATGTCTGTTGGAGGGCGTCGAACGAGGCCGATCGTTCGGCCGCTCGAGTCAACTAGCTCAATCGGCCCTTCGCCGGCCCTGATCTGAGCAGCAACATCCTCTGCGATAGCAACTTTTGTCATGATCAACTCCTCTCCCTTCGCAATTCTACACGGAATTGGGTCTGCTCGTCACTGGGGCCGCTTGTCCCGCAGCAAACAAGGGGCATGGCGAACCATGCGTTGGAGCAGACTCGCGATAGCGTCCTGCGGTATGGTGAGCGGGTTGGCTGCGAGCTGCTCAACTTTTTCGTTAGCCGCACTACTGTCCGGTTATAAGTCGAACAGTTTCAACTGGTTGTGATCACCGTCTTGCTCGGATGTGTCGATTTCGGTTTGGAGGGCCTGTAAAAGCGGCGTTTTCTCGAACACCGAGATGCTCAAAACCTGGAGGATTTCGTAGAGGCTCCTCTGAACCCCGAGTTCCTTCTTCACGATCGCCACAAGCACGTACACGCTGATCGCGATCCAGATTTGCGTCTTCACAACGTTGTCGCTCGTGCCGAAAAAAGCCTTGATGCGCAGGTGCTGCTTGATCCACTTGAAGAACAACTCGATCTGCCAGCGAGACTTGTAGAGGCCGGCGATGGTCAGCGCCGGAAGTGCGAAGTTGTTGGTCAGAAACACGAGTCGCCGCTTGTGTTCGGCGTCGTAGAAGGCCACCCGCCTCAATGGCTCTGGATAGAGCGTAGCGGTCTTGATCCCTTCGACCACGATCGTGTGATCGCTGCGAAGCCCTGTGGTGCGATCCACGGGACGCTTGCCCCGGATCGTGCAGTGAAGGTTCCGCTTGGCCCGCGTCACGAAGAAGGCGCCGGCCGTTGTGAACCGCCGCAACCGGTGGAAGTCGATGTACCCTCGATCCATCACATAGAACGCAGCGGGCTCGATCAGCAGCCTGTCGAGCACATTGACATCATGCATTTTCGCGGGTGAAACGTGCACAAAGCAGGGGATGTTGCCGCGGAGATCCATGAGCGTGTGCAGCTTGATCGCCGCTTTGGTGGTTTGAAATTTTGCCCACGGAAACAAACTCAGGCAGAGGTCGATCGTGGTTGAGTCCAAGGCATAGGCCGTTTGCTCGAGATCTACGGCCAGCGGATCCTGCGCATAAAGCACTCGTGCGCGTCGAATCAGAACGTGGGCCAAGTCGGCAAAAATCCGCCAGTCGCGACGCTGATTGGCGTCGGCCATCGTGCTCCTGGAAATCTTGGACCGAAACCCCGCGTGATAGAGCTTGGTGCCGAGGGACCGCAGGCAGATCTCGATATCGCGGAGGCTATTCCGGTAGGTCAACTGGGCGAAAGCCATGGCGAGAAACTGATCGCGGCAGAAGAATCCACGGCACTTGTAATTGCCGCGGTATCGCTCCACGCATGCGTTGAAGTCGCGACGTGGAAGAAAATCCAGGAGTTGCGAGAACACGAACTGCCCATCGAACACAAGACCACCTTGCCCTTTCCGGCAGCGGAAAATCCGCCGAACCGGAGGTCAAATGTCTTGCCGTGTTGAAGTCGTGTACACCGATCAATGATCGCAAGCCCTTGCGAAGCATGGTGTTCTGATGAGACGCCCCGCCGTCAGCCGGACAGTAGTGCGTTAGCCGACAAAATACTTCGTTGGCGGCAAGGCACTAGATCGGTATACTGACGTCCATGAGTACTGTCGAAGAAATTGAAGCGGCGATCCAGCAGTTGTCTCCCGGTGAGATGGCGGCGTTTCGCGCTTGGTATGCCGAATTTGATGCCGCTGCCTGGGATCGCCAGATCGCCGAAGACGAGGCCGCGGGGCGGCTCGACTGGTTGATTAGTGAAGCCCTCGACGACTTGGATGCGGGCCGCTGTACCGATCGATGAAGCATCGCGCAAGCCCGCGTTTCTGGAGTCGTTACCGGGCTTTGCCGGACGAGATTCAGCAACTTGCCGATCGCGGCTACCAAATGCTGCTCCAGGACCCGCGTCATCCGTCCTTGCATTACAAGCGGATCGGGAGGCTCTGGTCAGCTCGCGTAGGCCTGCATCATCGTGCGTTGGCAACGGAGCGGAACGGAGAGATCGTTTGGGTTTGGATTGGGAGCCACGCAGAGTACGACTTGCTGCTCCGACGAAAGGGCTAACAACGCAATGCAATGGACTCGCGATGAAGCCCGGCGGCATGGATAATCATCTGGTCGCGAGCCATTCATCGGAATCGTTCGCAGAGCAGAGATTGGTATCCGCATGCCGATTATCGTCGCGTCGCTCGTCGTGAATGTGCTTGTTGCTGGCTTCTTCGGCCTTGCAGCGGGCTTCAACCTCAACTCGATTCTCCCGAAGCTCGACGTCGTATTCGGCCCGGACACGCCTTCGCGACGAATCCTTTCGTGTCTGTACTTGTCAATTGCTGCGGTCAGCGCTGTAGCTTTGGTGGTCGCGCCGCTGCGCGTGCCTATTGTCGTCGTTCTGTTGCCGCTCCAGATTATCTATAAGGTATTGACACTGTTTTTTATTGCAGATCTGTGCAATCCGGTTCCTTGGTGGAATCTCGTTATCAGCGCACTTCATGCGGCGTCTTTGTGGATAGTCTTTTCGAGTCAATCGCTTCGATAGAGGGCCAGTGCGAACCACGCGTTGGAGCAGACTCGCGATAGCGTCCTGCGGTGTGGTGAGCCTGTTGGTCGCGGGCTGCTCATCTTTGGCGTTCTGCCATTTCAAACCCGATGCCGATTCCGAACGCAAACGAGGCGACCGCCGCAACCGAAAAGGTTCGCGATTATTTGCTCAATCCCGAGCATCCCGATGGCGGTTCCAAGGCGGCATGGTTCCAGTCGCTCGGCTACGTCCGTGGTCGGTGGGAGGAACTGGCAAGCGATCTATTGGCCCTTGCCGCCACATGCGACCAGTTCGCTACCGTTCGGACGCCATACGGCGTAAAATACGTCGTGAAGGGTCAAGTCGGCCGTAAGCCGCATCGCACTGCAGGCGTATTGGCTGTGTGGATAGTCGAGGCTGGCAGTCCTCCTCGACTCGTAACCGCGTACCCGGATGAAGAGTCATGATTGCCGAACATTCTCTCGTCGTGCTCGATTGTGAACCGCCCCACGAAAGGCTTAATCGTGGTGATGTCGGAACAATCGTGCATATCTACGAAGGCGGGCGAGCCTACGAAGTCGAGTTTGTTGATGGCAGCGGGCACACTGTGGCCCTGATCACCGTCAACGCGGATGATGTACGCCCAATCGCGGCGGGCGAGTTGCTTCATGCTCGGCGGACGGCGTAGCGGGCAGAACCAGGCGCTGGATCAGACGGCGGCTTACGTCTCGCGGTGTAGCTGAGTCCATAGTCCGCCGCTGATCAGCTTTAGCGTTCGCCGAACCCCGCTTTTATCGGGTTTCACAACACCGTTGCCGCGAAGCTGTCACGATGCGAGAATGCACTTATGACGACCCGCGTGGAGCAGATCGCCGAGCAAGTGAAGTCACTCCCCGTGAGTGAGCGGGAGGAACTCCTGTCTTGGCTCGCCGAGTTTGAGCTCGGCCAGACTGACTCGTGGGATGCAGAGATTGCCCGGGATTCACAGTCTGGCGGGCGGATGCAACGCGTTCTGGATCGCGTGCGCCGCGACATCGCGGAAGGAAGGACGAAGCCGCTTGACGAAGTCATCGACAACGAGTGACTTCTGGTCGGCATATCGGTCCCTCCCTCCAGATATCAAGCGAAGAACGCGTGCCGCATATCGGCTATGGCGCCGAGATCCGCGGCATCCGTCGCTCCGCTTCAAGAAGTGTGGGCAAGTCTGGTCGGTGCGCATCGGAGCCGGGTATCGAGCGCTGGCGATGCTTCAAGAAGATACGTTCTACTGGTACTGGGTCGGTGGTCACGACGAGTACGAGCGGTTTCTTTCGGAGTAGCTGCCCCCGACTAAGGCGAACCAAACAACGCAGCGGACTCGCGATAAAATCGTTCCTGATGGTAAGTCCAAGGTCGCGAGCCGCTGATCGCAACCGTTCGCCCATAGGGACCAAAGCCAGATCCGAGACTGCCTGGGCCGTGTTGGCGTGTCGTCGCTGGTGGTTGCAGCTCTCCCCGGAGTCGCGTTGACTGGATGATTGGCACGCTGCTACGCTGCGAAAATGCGACGTTTTAAGTGGATCGAATGGAACTTGGAGAAGATTCCTGCCCATGCCCTGTCGGCTGAGGAGGTCGAGGCTGCGTATAACCGAATACTTCAACTGGAGCCGCGACGGGATGGATCGTATCGCATGCTGGCCGAGCTTCCATCCGGACGCCGTGTGTGGGTGATTTGGAGATATGACCGAGAACCTGACGTGATTCCCGACATTTGTGGCGAAGTTGAAGCCGCGCCGATCTTCGTCATCACTGCCTATTAGGAAGATTCCCATGCCGATGCCTCAGCCAGACACTCGCAGTGAAAGTCGTAAGGCGCTTGATGAGGAGTTGGCCGCTGCTCCAATGCTGCCAATCCCTGCTCCGTTGCCAGGCGATGTGCGGCAACCGCTCGAGTTGTATCTTCATCCGCGTCGACCTGTGGCCGTTGTTGGGATTGTTGAGAATGGCGTCGTCCGCTTGTTGGATGAAGGGGTAACCTTCCCTGAGCACTCCCGCGTCATCGTCGTGGCATCAAACGGCGGCTGATAGAATCAAGGCCACAGCAGGGCGAACCAGGCGTTGGAGCAGACTCGCGATAACGTCCTGCGGTATGGTGAGTCTGTCGGCCGCGAGCTGCTCAACTTTGTCGTTCCACGGGCATTGACGCTCGCCCCCTAGGCGGTTATACTTCTGGTATGAAAACCGCCGTTTCGATCCCTGACGACGTATTCGAGGATGCCGAGCGCCTGGCGTCTCGGCTCCGTACTTCCCGCAGCCAACTCTACGCTCGGGCCCTCGCGGAGTTCGTCGCCCGCCATGATGATGACCGCGTCACGTCGCTTATGGATCAGGCTGTTCGAGAGGCGGGCGGTGAGGCCGACGCTTTTGTCCAGGCAGCTGCCCAGCAATCGCTGCAGCGGGTCGAATGGTAATCGCCCAGTGCGAAGTGTGGTGGGCCGACCTGGCTGAACCCATAGGCTCAGCCCCGGGCTATCGTCGGCCGGTGGTCGTGGTGCAGTCGGATCCGCTGAACCAAAGCCAGATTGCGACGGTCGTGTGCGTCGCCCTGACAAGCAACCTTCGCTGGTCTGTCGCCCCTGGCAATGTGCTTCTCAATGCGAAGCACACTGGATTAGACCGCGATTCCGTCGCGAATGTGTCGCAACTTGTGACCGTCGACAAACGGCAATTGACCGAGCGAGTCGGAAAAATCCCAAGGCGTCAGATGGAAGCCATCTTCTCCGGTATCGACCTTGTGATGGGCCGATAAAGTACTCCGCGTGGAACCAAGCGATGCAATGGACTCGCGATGAAACCCTGCGGCGTGGATAATCCCCTGGCCTCGAGCCGCTGGCCAGCTTCAGCGGTCGCTATTGAGACTCGGTTTCAAGCAGCCGCTCTCACTCGATCTGCGTTGGGGCGTGCATGAGCGTTGCGAAACGAGGGCCGGCATGCACTGGTGATTAACAAAGAGAATGTTGAGCAGACGGCTGCGCTCGTGAGGAGGGCGTGAGAGTGAAGATTATCGATGGTGTGTCGGAAGATCACGGTGCGGCTCTGCTGGCAATCCTGAACGAGGCTATCCTCAACTCGACGGCCCTGTATGAATACCGGCCACGCACCGCGGAAAGCATGACTTCGTGGTTTCGGGCGAAGGCCGACGGAAACTATCCCGTCGTCGTCGCGATCGATGAGCGAGGGGGGGTGTCGGGGTTTGCGACATACGGCCCGTTTCGCGCTTTTCCGGCCTACAAATACACGGTCGAGCACTCCGTCTACGTGCATCGCGAGCAGCGCCGCCGGGGCGTCGGCCATGCGCTCATGAAGCACCTGATCGCCAGAGCGACCGAGCAGCATTACCATGCCATGATCGGCGTTGTCGATGGCGGCAACGCCGGCAGTGTCGGGCTGCACGAGCGGATGGGGTTTGTCAGGTCTGGTGTGATCAGGGAGGTCGGCTTCAAATTCGGGCGTTGGCTCGATGCGGTGATCTACCAGTTGCTGCTCCCCACGCCATTCCTTCCGACGGATGGATGAAGATGTCGATGCTCAGGCCATCGGCAATTGTGCAGCGGTGGCCGCAGCGCGAAGCTCCTTTGGAAGCGGAAAGTAGACCTCTTCCTGCCGAATCGTGCGTTCCTCCACCGTCGCCCTGAAGTGGGCCCTGAGCCACGAGATGCAATCCTGCACCACGCTTTCCGGTGCGCTCGCCCCCGCGGTGATGACGACCGTCTCGTGGCCCTCGAACCAGGAGGC
This sequence comes from Planctomycetaceae bacterium, assembly GCA_027486095.1. Lineage (GTDB taxonomy): Bacteria > Planctomycetota > Planctomycetia > Pirellulales > UBA1268 > RGVT01. Next base: position 7,490 of record JAIXPT010000372.1, read on the forward strand.
ATCGATCTCGTTGGCACCATCGATCAGGAAGGCGCGAATCCCACTATCGCGGGCCAACTCCGCCAAGCGCTGGCTGTTCGAGCTGTTCTGACTTCCGAGCACGAGCACGATGTCGGCGCCCGCCGACAAAATGCGGACGGCTTCCTGCCGGTTTTGCGTGGCATAGCAGATGTCGTCTTTCGGTGGCCCGACGATCTGGGGAAACCGTTCCTTGAGCCGTTGGATGATTCGGGAAGCATCGTCCACGGAAAGGGTCGTCTGCGTGAGGTAGGCGAGTTTCTCGGAGGGCTCGAAGGCAAGCCTGTCTACCTCTTCGGTGCTGTCTACGAGCGTGAACGCCTCGGGGGCCTGGCCCATCGTGCCGATGACTTCATCGTGTCCTTCGTGGCCGATCAGCACGATTCGGAAGCCGGCTTTGGCATACTTGATCGCCTCGAGATGTACCTTCGTAACGAGTGGACACGTGGCATCGATCGCCCGGAGATGCCGCTCCGCCGATATCCGACGAACTTCGGGGGCTACGCCGTGCGCGGAAAACAGCAAGACGGCGCCGTCAGGCACCTCCTCGACCGAATCGACGAAGATCGCCCCTTCGCGGACAAATCGATCGACCACGTGCTTGTTGTGAACGATCTCGTGGTAGACGTACACGGGAGTGCCATAGAGCCGAATCGCGGTTTCCAGCGTCTCGATCGCCATGTTCACGCCGGCACAGAATCCTCGTGGGCTGGCAAGAAGAATCTTCATGGGCGGTCTCCCGTGATCCGGGCCGTCACCAAGAGGGCGGCCATCGGGCTATGATATTCCTGGCATCGTAGTGAAATAGTCGGCCATCGGCCAGAGAAACCGCCCAATGTTCGTCGCCGATCCGGTGCAAACATCGGTGAGTTCGCATCGCCCCGACGGTCGCATGGCCGCTCGCGATCCGGCGCCCTGGCGGCTTGCCGCCCTCCCCCAAACGTTGGACGTGCCGGCGGCGCGGGCGTATTGCCGGCAGGTGGCCGCCCGGCACTACGAGAACTTCAGCGTGGCCACGTGCCTCGTGCCGGCCAGGCTCAGGCAGCACCTGGCGAACGTCTACGCTTTCGCCCGCTGGAGTGATGATCTTGCCGACGAAGCAGCCTCATCGGCCGAGGCCGCGACGGCTTTGGCCGAGTGGCGCCGCGGGCTCGAGGCCTGTGGTGCCGGACGCCCGGATCATCCGGTGTATGTGGCGCTTGCCGACACCATTCGTGAGGCTGTTCTCCCGATCGAACCGTTTTCCGATCTCATCTCTGCCTTCGAGGAGGACCAGGCCTTCGACGAAGCCGCCGTCGCAATCCGCTATCCGACACGAACCAGCCTGCTCTCCTACTGCCGGCGCTCCGCGAATCCGGTCGGACGAATCGTGTTGGCGCTGGAGGGCTGCCGCGACGAACGCCTCGTTGCGATGTCCGACGCGATCTGCACCGGCCTGCAGCTCGTCAATTTCTGGCAGGATCTGCGGCGCGACCGCCGCGCCGGCCGGATCTATATTCCAGCCGAGGATCTCACTCGGTATCGAGTCGATGCGAACGCTCTCGATGCCGCGCGGGCCTCGCCACAACTGCAGGCTCTGATGAGCGACGAAGTGGCCTGGGCGAGGTCATTCTTCGAGATCGGTGCTCCGCTCCAGCAGCTCGCCCCCCGCAGCCTGCGGCCGGCGATCGAGCTGTTCATCGCAGGCGGAAGAGCTGTCGCCGAGGCGATCGAGCGGTGTGGTTACGACACGCTCGCCGCACGGCCCACCGTCAGCCGCTGGCGGAAGGCCGCCCTCACGGCGCAGGCCTGGTGGAGAGTCTTGACCACGCCCGATCGGGGGCGGCCATGATTGCGTGTGCGGCGGATCGTGCAGCGTGCGCCGAGATCCTGAGGCGATCGGGTTCGAGTTTCACCCTGCCGATCCGGCTCTTGCCCGCCGCGAAACGCCAGGGCACGACCGCGCTGTATGCGTTTTGCCGCCGCGCCGATGACATCGTGGACGACGCACCGAATCCCTGCACGGCCGCCGTCGATCTCGACGCTTTCAGTCATGAATTGCGGTCGGCACTTGACGGTGAATCGGTTTCGGATCCGGTGCTCCGGGCCATCGCCGACACCGCTCGACGCTTCGGAATCCCCCCGGGCCATCTCTTCGACGTGCTCGACGGCGTGCGGATGGACCTCGTGCACGACGGCTTCGACACCTTCGAGCAGCTCGAAGACTATTGCCGGCGGGTCGCGAGCGCGGTCGGCATCGCCGCCATTCATATCTGGGGGTTTCGTACGAGCGACGCGTTGCCGGCGGCACATGCGTGCGGACTGGCCTTTCAACTCACGAATATCCTGCGGGACGTGAGCGAGGACCGTGAGCGAGGGCGGCTCTATCTTGCACGGCAGGATCTGGCGATGTGCGGCTGCACGCCCGAGGATGTCGCGCAGCGTCGGCTCACGCCGGCTACCGCCCGGCTCGTGAGCCTCTATCACGCCCGCGCCGAGGCGTCGTTTCGGCAAGCGGCCCGCCTCGATCGTATGCTCTCCACTGATGGCCGCCTCGTCTTTCGGGCGATGTTTGCCGCCTATCGGACGCTGTTCACCTCGGTGCGGCGAGCGGGAGATCGCATTCTCGAGCAGCGCGTGCGGCCGCGGCGGGCCCGCCTGGTGGCGGCGACGCTGGCTGGCGTCGTGTTGGGGCCGCGGCCATGAGTGCGCCCCTGCAGGCGGCGTGCCCGCCACAGACAGGCCGTGTCGTGATCGTCGGGGGCGGCCTGGCCGGGCTCGCGGCGGCCGCTGCGCTCGTCGAACGGGGGCTGCTTGTCACGGTCGTGGAGTCGCGACGCCGGTGTGGCGGCCGCGCCGCCTCGTTCGAGGATCCGACGAGCGGTGGCCTCGTCGATGCCTGCCAGCACGTGGCCATGGGGTGCTGTACGAATTTTCTCGATCTCTGTCAGCGGACCGGGCTCGCGGATGCGCTGCGCCTCGATCGCACGCTGTGGTTCATCGGCACGGATGGCACCCGGGCGGCCTGTACGCCTTCGCGGTGGCTGCCCGCCCCCCTGCACCTGGCCCCCCTGCTCTTCTCGATGAAGCATTTCTCACTCACCGAAAAATTCGCCCTCGGCATGGGCATGCTGCAGCTGGCACGCTGCCATGGCGCCGACGATCCCCGCGGGGAGTCTGCCGGGGAGTGGCTGCGGGCCGCAGGCCAGCCGCGGCGGGTCGTCGAGTTGTTCTGGCAGCCCGTGCTCGAAAGCGCACTGGGAGAGTCGATCGAGTTCGTGAGTGTGCCGGCCGCGCGGAAGGTGATCAGGGACGCCTTTCTCTCCCACCGTGAGGCCGCCGACGTGTACGTCCCGATGGAGCCACTCGGCACGTTGTTTGGAGACAGGCTCGTGAGCTGGCTGGAGGGGCGAGGCGTCGCGATCAAAACGGAATGGCTCGCCACGGGGCTCGAGCGGGACGCGGCAGGTGCCGTGAGGGGGGTGATGCACGGCGACGAGATGCTGCCCTGCGACGCGGCGATCGTCGCCGTGCCGTGGAGGCAGGCGGCCAAACTCGTGCCCGATATGGTGCCCCCCGCCGAGGATCGTCTGGCAGGCTCGCCCATCACGGCCGTGCATCTGTGGTTTGATCGCGAACCGATCGACCTGCCCCATGCCGTGCTCGTGGGAAGAGTGTCGCAGTGGGTGTTTCGCGGCGACGATGCCGCAGGCCCCGGCTATTGCCAGGTCGTGATCAGCGCTTCGCGGGGGCTCCTCGGCGGAGATCGAAATAAACTGCTCGAAGTCGTCGTTGCCGAGTTGCGGGACGTTTTTCCTGCAGCACGCTCGGCTCGTCTGCTCGACTCGCGAATCGTCACCGACCCGACGGCTGTGCTGTCGGTTCGCCCCGGCGTGGAGGCTGCCCGGCCCGGCAGCCGCACCCGTGTGCCAAACCTGTTCCTCGCCGGAGATTGGACCGCCACCGGATGGCCTTCCACGATGGAGGGGGCGGTTCGCAGCGGGCGCCTGGCCGCCGACGCCGTGCTCGCGTGGAGCGGCCGATCGCCTGGGGCCATCTCTTCCGACCTGCCGCAGGCCATCTTGGCGAAGCTGCTCACGGGAGCGTAGGCGGCAGTGCCTTCACGCACCGCTCCAGCGCGTCGGCCAGGGTGCGCGAATCGACCACGGCCCGCTCCCAGAGCTGCCACAGGTCGCGGGCGGCGGATGGACGCCGGCCCACGGTTCGGAGTGCCGCGCCGAACCTCCGCCAGGGCGATCGTGCGGCAGTCAGCTGCGACACTTCCGTGGGCAGCGTTTCGAGTGCGGTGTCGGAGATCACTCTCACGCACTCGCAGGGGAGGCCGGCCGACCGGGCAACGGAGGCCACTCCCCATGTTTCCATATCGACCAGATCGGCCCTCGTATCTTCCGCGAGGCGTCGTTTGGCAGGGGCCGAGGCGACCACATCGTTGACCGTGACGATGCCGAGTGCTCGCGGCCGGTCATTCACGTCGCTGCGCGCCAGCTCGATGGGCTCGTGCCCCCCGCGCAAGGCGCGCGTCGGGCGGACGACGCTTCCGCGGGCGAGATCCATCGCCAGCCCGCCGGCGAATCCCGCCGCGATCACGAGCTGCGGGCGGTGCCCGTCGATGAGCAGCCGGCAGGCGTGCGAGGCCCGCTCGATGCCCGCGCCGCCCACGACCCAGGCCACGGCCGCATCTCCTATCCAGCCCTCGTGAACGGCCAGCCCGGCAGCGTCGATGGTCCGTCGCTCGTGCACGCGGTCCGCGAATCGCCCCGCTTCGATCGGCAGGGCAAACACGATCCCGGCGCCGACCCGCTGCCTGGCGTTCACCATGGCAGGAGCCAGGCGAGGGCCTCGAGCGGATCCCACATCCCTGCATCGCGGTCCCGGCGGCAGGCTGCGCAGCCGCAGGGCTCGGCCGGCACCAGAGTGACTTCATATTTCGGCACCCGCTCCACCTGCTCCTCGCCGTCGGCCTTGAAGAGCCGTTTTTTCACGATCACGTCGCCGCACGGCGGCGCACAGCTGCACTCAGGAGGCGGTGCGTGCCACGGGTCGCGGCCGCGCACGCAGGCATAGTCGCACTTGAGCGAGTAGTCGGTTTTCCTGGCCTTTTTCTCGTCCCACGTGCCCTTGCAGGCCGGCACGCAGGAGGGGCCAGTGCATGACTGGCGGCCGCAGCCTCCGTCGCCGGCCCGAATCAGCGGGGCCGACGAAGCCACGCCAAGACCGAGCACGACAACCGCAAAGAGTGCCAGACCGCGCATGGGAGTGAGCCTCCGACAACGTCGAGGATGTTTCAAAAGTCGAACGCCAGGCGTGTGCCGAATCCGTGAATCCAGCCGCTCCCGTTGTAGCTGGTCGCAGGAGCGCCGGTTTTGGTCCACGGCGTGCTCGTGAAGTCGCGATAGGTGAAATCGTAGTTGAAGTAGACGCGGGCGTTGGGGTTGAGCAGCCAATTGAGGCCGAGCGTGCAGCCGTTGAGCACACCGCCGTTCACACCGCTGTCGTTGAGGCAAAGGTAGTTGTAGCGCATGCCCACCTGCCAGGCGCCCTCGCTGAGGCTGAGCCGGCGGCCCGAGCCGCCGCCCCGGATGGCATAGAAATTGTTGTGCGGGATCGGGCGATCGAAGCGGTATTCGATCTTGGAGTAGGTGCGGCTTTCTCCCGTGAGGAAGTAGAGCACCTCGGCATAGCCGCTCTGGTAGTAGACCGTGCCGACGTTCGTGCCCGGGGGCGGCTGATAGCCGTTGGTGACATACGGCCCCGCGCTCGTCGTGCGTGCGTTGTAGAGCCACGATCCGAAGTATTCCGACTGAAACGACCACGGCCCGTTGTTGCCGACGAACTCGAGCCCGATCATGTTTTGCCAGGTGGCGGTCAACAGGCCCGAGTCGGCGTAGATCGAGTTGAGCGGGCCAGGCGGGCCGTTGCGGATGCTGCCGCGGCTGCGGAAGCGGACGGCCGGGGTCTCCGGACCGATGCCCTGGCCGTTTGCGTCGTAGTTGAGAAATTGGCGGCGGGGCTCCAGCGTGCGGCCCGACATGCCCAGATGCAGAAGCTTGCGGCCCTCGTCTTCGTAAACCGGCAGCCACACGAGCCGGCCGACGGTTTCGCTGCCGCCGCTGGAGTTCGAAAAGCCGAAGGGGTTGGTCACGTTCTTGAACTGCCCGACCTGCCAGCCGAAATCCCCCTCCTCGTTGCTGTTGAGCACCTGGATGCCTGGCACGAATCCATTGTTGAACGGGCCCTCGAAAGCATCCTGGGAGAACGAGCGTTCCATGAAGTTAAGCCAACGGCTGCTCGTGAGGTGTTCGTAGCCATAAGGATCTTTCTGATTGCCGATGCGGACCGTGCCCAGGATCGGAATCTCGCGCAACTGCAGCCAGAGATCGGTGACCGCGGTGATCGGGCCCGAGTCCCGCTCCGTGGGAAACTGCTGGTTGTTGACGTTGAGTTCGTTGATGTAGTCGTATTCGCAGGCGAAATCGTAGAGCTCGTACATCCGGCCTTCGATACGCAGTCGGCCACGGCGAAAGTTGACGGTGTTGGCGAGCTTCGGGTCGAGGCCGGCCTGATCGGCCGACCGATTCGGGCCGGGCCCGGCGGAGAAGGCGACCGCGTCGATCTGCGTGCGGCCGCCGATCTTGACGCGGAAGTCCTTGTTCGCCGACTCGGCCTGGAAGCCGTCTTTCCAGGTGTTCTTGAAGGCCTTGTCGGAACCCACTTCGTAGGGCTCGGCCGGTTTTTTGGCGAAGCTTTTGTCGGGCTTCATAGCCGGGGCGGGCAAGGCCTCCGGGGCGGAGTGCTCCTCGAGTTGCCGGAGACGTCGCTCCAGGGCTTGCACGCGCTCGCGGTCTTCCGTCAGGGCGTGTGAGACCGCCTCGAAGGAGTCGAAGCTCGCAGCGGCGCTTGGCAGGGCGATCGGCGCGTCGTGGCCCGCGCCCTCGATCACGAGCAGGTCATCGCCCCGAACGGCCGGCCCGGCGCACGCCGCAAGCGTGCATGCAAGCGCGAGGGTGAGCGGGCCAGCCACCCGGGATGGCCGGGCCGTACGAAATGCCCAGAGTGCGCATGCAGACTTCATGGAAGGTTTGTCCTGACCGGCAGTGTCATCCCTATCGACCGCGTCGAGCGGGGGGCTTGACGATTGCAGCGAGCCTGACGGCGAGGCCAGGAAACAGACGGCAAGCTGCGCGGGCCGGGCAGGATGGAGGGGGCAGGCGAGCGTTCAGGCCAGCGGCAGGCTCACCGTGAACGTGGTGCCGTGGCCGAGTCTGCTTGCGACCTCGATCCGCCCCCCGTGCCGCTCGACGATCGCCTTGGAGATCGCCAGGCCCAGGCCGCCGCCGCGGGCGATATTGCCACGATCACGGGCCGCATCGGCCTGGAAAAATCGGTCGAAGACCCGCGGCAGATTTTGCTCCTCGATGCCGCACCCCGTGTCTGCGACGCCGAGGATCGCTTCGCGTCGCGCATGATCTTGCTCGAGTGTCAGGCACACACTGCCCCCGGCTTTCGTGAAGCGGATCGCATTGTCGAGCAGATTGCTGCAGACCTGGCGGAGGTAGCCCGCGTCGCCGGCGACCCGCACGTCGCCACGAAGGTCGGCAGTCAAGTGCACGCCCCGGTCTTCGGCGACTCCGGCAAACATGCTCGCGGCCTGCCGCACGAGTGGCGTGAGATCAACCGAGGCGACCGGAGGCGCCGCCGCCGCCGCGCCGCCTTCCGCCAGCAGCAAAAGATCATTTGTGAGCCGCGCCAATTGACGCGTCTCGTGCAGCGTATCCTCGATCGTGGCCTGATAGTCGCTCGGTTTGCGCTCCTTCGAAAGCGCGACTTCCAGCGAGCTTTGGATCGCGGCGACCGGGCCGCGCAGCTCATGCGCGGCATCCGCGACGAACTGTTCCTGGCGATCCACGTGGCTGGCGACCTGGTCGAGCAGACGGTTGATCGTGCGCGCGAGCGTGTCGAGCTCGTCACGATTGCCTCGCACCGGTAGCCGATCGCCGAGTCGCGTGGGTCGCAGATGTTCGGCGATGTGCAGAATGTCGGCGACAGGCTGCGTGGCGCGTTGTGCCAGCCACCAGCCCACCACGGGAGTGAGCAGCACGAGAACACCACCGACGACGATCAGCTGGCGCACGAGGGCCGAGAGCCGGTCGTCGAGGCCGGTCGTGTAGAAGCCCACACGAACGTGATAGACCGGAAGGCGCGGGCGTGCGATCCGCAGCCGCACGTAGCGGTAGGGGCCGACCTGCACGATGTTCTCCTCCCGATGAAGATTCGACGGGGGAAAGTTGGCCACGCTCGTGGGGCAATGAACGCTCTTCCACAATGTTTGACCGTCTTCGGTGAGAAATTGCACGAACCAGCCGCGTTCCTCGTGGCTTCGTGCCATCCGCCGGATCTCGCCGATCACTGCTTCCAGGTTCGGGTAGAGATCCTGTAAGGCGTAGACGACTTCATTTGCCCCGGCACGCAGTTCGGCGTCGGCATCGGCATACAGCGTCGCCCGCGCCGCCAGGCGCGCGATCATAAGCGATGCGACGGTCATCAACAGCACGATCGCCGTGTTCCAGAGCATGAGCCGGCCACGAAGAGTCGATGGACGGATTCGGTCAAACCACGGCGAGTGCATAGCCTCGGCCCCGGACAGTTTGGATGAAAGATTGCTCGCGGCCGCGATCGAGCTTCCCGCGCAGCCGATTGATATGCACCTCGATCACGTTCGTGGGGCCATCCCAATCGAAGCCCCAGACATGCTCGCACAGCATCTTGCGCGTGACGATTTGCCCCCGATATCGGATCAGCAGTTCCAAGATGCTGAGCTCCGTCGGCGTGAGGTCGATTTGGCGGCCGCCGATCGATGCCCGCTTGGTGGAAAGGCTGAGGCAGAGATCGCCCGCACTGAGCTCCATCGCCGGCTTGTGGGCGGCACGTCGGTGAACGGCATCGATGCGGGCCAGCAGTTCGTCCATCTCGAATGGCTTGACGAGATAGTCGTCGGCTCCGGCATCGAAGCCCCCGAGTTTGTCGGGCACCGCGGCCAAGGCTGTCAGCACGATGACAGGGGTTCTCACGCCCGCCTTCCGGGCTTCGCGCAGCACGTCGAGCCCGCCGACCTTGGGCAGCATGATGTCGAGCACCGCGAGATCGCACGACAGCAGGGTGTTTTCGTGGACCGCGGCGGCTCCGTCGGGCACGACCGTGCAGGTGTGCCCAGCCTCGGACGCCGCCGTCTGCACGGCCTTGGCGATGATCGGATCGTCTTCGATGATAGCAATGTGCATGGCTGCCCTCCGTCGGCTGACCCGTTCGCAGTATGCCACAACGGCAGCCGCGGGGCACTTTCCTTTCGTACAGGCGGGCGAAATCGGTATCCCACCCGGAGGGCTGTTCGCTAGTCTCTGGGCCTGGAGTCCGCGTGTGTTCGATGTCTCGGGGCCGAGGTTCTCATGATGGTCTTCGCCATGGCAATGCTTCCGGTCTGGGCCGTCATCACCGGCGAGCAGGCCTCACGAATTCTCGAGTCACTCGAGCGGAATTTGCTGACGCCGATTCCGCTGTGCTTCGTGCTCGGCATCATCTGCACCCGCATTCACGGCGGCATCAAGATCCCCAAGGAGCTCTATTACTCCATCGCGATTTTCCTGCTCATGTCGATCGGCTTCATGGGCGGCCATGAGCTGGCCCACGAGTATGAGGCACATGGAGTTTCGACGATCTGGAAACCGGCGCTGGCCACGCTGTTTCTCGGGTGCCTGACCCCGATCACGTCGTATCTCGTGCTCCACTACGTCGGGCGTCTTTCGATCGCCGACTCCGCGGGAATAGCCGCCCACTACGGCAGCACGTCGGCGGTGACGTATGCGGTCGCAAATTCGTTCGTCGAGCAGACACAGCATCCAGCCAACAGCTTCTTGCCCACCCTCGTAACGATCTTGGAGTGCCCGGGCATCGCAATCGCATTGATCGTCGGCGCGACGCTCTCTGCACGGGAGCGGGCCGCGAAGGCTGCCGCCTCTGGCCGGCCAGCCAAGGAGTCAAAGCTCGGCGAGGCGTTGTACGAGGTGATCACCGGCCAGTCGATCATGCTGATGGCGGGGCTGCTCTTGATCGGCTTCATCTCCACCATGTTCATGGATTCCAAGAGCTTTCAGCCGTTTTACGATTTCTTCCAGAGCAAGGGCATGCTGTTCCGGGGCGTGCTCTGCATCTTTCTGCTCGAGATGGGCCTGGTCGCGGGCGAGAAGCTCGGCGATCTCCTCAAGGTGGGCCCCTTCCTCATCGCATTCGGGATCCTGATGCCCCTTGCGCACGGCTTCGTGGCGGCGTATCTCGGCCACGCTGCCGGCCTCAATCTCGGCGGCTGCACGGTGTTTGCAGCGATCGTGTCGAGCGCGTCGTACATCGCGGCACCGCCGGCCGTGCGGCTCACGTTGCCGGAGGCGAACCCCACGCTCTCGATCACCGCGGCACTGGCCATCACGTTTCCATTCAATATCGCGTTCGGTATCCCGATCTATTATGAGATGGCAAAATGGGTCGGAGCCCAGTAGGCTCCAAAAGTGTCGAACTCTGTAGGGCGCTTGGGAGACGGCGATGCAGCTCTATCCGCTCAAGCTGGTGACGGTGGTCGGCGAGTCTGTGATCATGGAAGACATCGCCGAGGAGGGCATGAAGCTCGGCGCCACCGGCTTCACCATGTCCGAGGTCAGCGGGCACGGCTCGCGTAGCGCCCGCAACGTCGCATCGACGACTGGAGCCCAGACCATGAAGGTGGAATTCGTCGTGCCCGCCGACATCGCGACGAGCATTCTCACGCATGTCTCCCATCAATATTTCGAGGACTACGCCGTGATCGCCTGGCTCGGCGACGTGCAGGTGGTCCGTGGCCAGCAATATGTCAAATAGGAGCGACGGCTGCCGTCACTCCCATTCGATCGTGGCGGGCGGCTTCGAAGAGATGTCGTAGACGACGCGGTTGATGCCCCGCACCTCGTTGATCACCCGGCTCGAGATCCTGGCCAAGAGATCGTAGGGCAGGTGGCTCCAGTCGGCCGTCATGAAGTCTTCCGTCTCGACAGCCCGCACGGCCAGCACATCGTCGTAGGTGCGGGCGTCGCCCATCACGCCCACGCTCTGCACCGGCAAGAGCACGGCGAACGCCTGTGACACTTTCCGCATCAGGCCAGCCCGGTCGAGCTCCTCCAGCACGATCGCATCGGCCTCGCGGAGCGTGTCGAGCCTCGGCTTCGTGACTTCTCCGAGGCAACGGACGGCGAGCCCCGGCCCGGGGAATGGATGCCGCCAGACGATCCGTTCCGGCAGGCCGAGCTGGAGGCCCAGGGCCCGCACCTCGTCTTTGAAGAGGTCGCGCAGCGGCTCGATCAGTTCAAACTGGAGGTCGTCGGGCAGGCCACCCACGTTGTGGTGAAGCTTGATCGTGGCGGCCGGGCCGTCTGCCGCGGCGCCGCTCTCGATGACATCGGGATAGAGCGTGCCCTGGGCGAGAAACCGCGCGCCGGTGATCCTGGCCGCCTCGTCGGCAAAGCAGTCGATGAAGGTGCGGCCGATGCGGCGGCGCTTTTCCTGCGGCTCGGTGATGCCGGCGAGCACGTCGAGAAAGCGGGCCTCGGCCGGCACGACGTGCAGGTCGGTCTTGAAATGCGTGGTGAACTCGTCGATCACCGCGGCCGCCTCGTTTTTGCGAAGCAGGCCGTTGTCCACGAGAATGCAGGAGAGTTGGTCGCCGATCGCCCGCGAAAGCAGGGCCGCCACGACCGCCGAATCGACCCCCCCGGACAGTCCGCAGATCACCCGGTCGCGGCCGACGCGACGGCGCACATCCTCGATCGTGCGGGCGGCGAAGTCTTCGAGCCGCCATGAGCCGCTGCATCCGCAGACCGCGGTGAGGAAGTTGCCGAGCACGGTGCCACCCGCCGGGGTGTGGGTCACTTCCGGATGAAACTGCAGCCCGAACACGGGCAGCGTCGCGTGCCTGACCGCGGCAAGCGGGCAGGTGGGCGTGCTGGCCAGCGTCTGGAAATCGGCCGACACTCGATCGACCTGATCGCCGTGGCTCATCCACACCTCGGTGTGCCGCGGCACGTCGGCAAAGAGTGTGTCGGCCGTGAGCACGTCGCAGTGGGCCCGGCCATACTCCCGGGCTTTCGCCTGCCCTACCGAGCCGCCGAGCGCCTTGCACGCCAGCTGCATGCCGTAGCAGATCCCGAGTACGGGAATGCCGAGCCGAAAGATGCCCGGATCACACTGCGGGGCTCCCTCCTCGTAGACGCTCGCCGGTCCCCCTGAAAGGATGATGCCGCGCGGCGCGAGTTCCCGGATGCGCTCCGCCGTAATGTCGTGTCGGACGATCTCGCAATACACATGCTGCTCGCGAACCCTGCGGGCGATGAGCTGGGCATATTGGGAGCCGAAATCGAGCACGAGCACCCGCTCCGATTGCGGGGCCGAACCGACGGATGACGCAGGGAGGCGGGGAGCGGCTGCCGAGGGCATGTCGAGACACTCTGAGGGACGGAAAAGCCTGCCAGTATAGAAAATTCCGGGGCGGGCGTTCTATAGTGCCGAGACTTTCCGCATGTACGCGCTCCTCACGAACGACGACGGCATCTTCGCGCCCGGGCTGGCGGCCCTGGCCCGGGCCATGCGCACGTTGGGAACCGTGAGCGTCGTCGCGCCATCGACCGAGCAGAGCGGGGTGGGGCATGCGATCACCTTTCTGACGCCCCTCACGGCCAAAGAGATTTTCGACGGCGATCGGAGCCGCGGGTGGGCCGTGGACGGCAGCCCGGCCGATGCCGTGAAGCTCGGCATTTCGCAATTTTGCCCGCAGCGTCCAGACGTGGTCGTGAGTGGGATCAATGCCGGCCTCAACGCGGGGATCAACGTGCTTTACTCGGGCACCGTGGCCGCCGCCGTCGAGGGGGCGTTTTTCGGAATCACGAGCATCGCCGTGTCGCTCGAGTACGACGAGCACGCCGATTTCGACCGTGCCGCCGAGATAGCGATCGACGTGATCCGTGAGCTGCTCTCGCGCACGCCGCCCGCCGGCAGTCTTTACAACGTCAACATCCCGACGCGGGCCCTGACGGGTGCGCCAACGCTGCGGGTGGTGCCGATGAGCACCGCCCGCTACGGCGAGGCCTTCGAGCGGCGGGTCGATCCACGGGGCAGGCCGTACTATTGGGCCACGAACGAGCCCCCGCCCCCGCCCTCACCGACCGAATCGGATGTAACCGCCCTGGCCGCCGGCGACGTCACCCTCACACCCCTCGATTTCGACCTCACGCGACGGGTGGCGATCGACGCGCTCGCCGAGGGCCCGTGGCCCCTCTCCCGCCCCGCACGCGGGCGGTCATGATCGGCTGAGCCAGAGGCTCGCGCCCATGCCGATGGCGGCGACGGCGGCCAGCGTGACGACCACCCAGAATCCGAGCGGTAGCCCGGCCACCGGCTTCTCGAGCGCCGCGCGCACGCCTCCACCGACGCCACCGCGGGCCGCCGTGCGCCGAGGGGCATACTTTTGCCCCCCGCCCTTCGCGACTGGCGCTCCGGCCGCACGACCTGCAGACGGCGTGGCGGGCGTGCCGAACGAAAGGCTCGAGAGATCAACCGCCTCGCCGGGGCGCGGTGCAGTCGGGGGGGCCGGTCGGGCCGGCGTGACGGCGTGCGGAGGGCGGCCGACGCCGCCGAGCGCCCCGCTGCCGCCGGGCCGCACGACGCGGCCCGCACTGCTGCTCGGGCCGCTGCGCATGACCGTGCCGGGGGGCAGGATGCGCGTGGCATCGGAGCCCGGAGCCGGGGTGCGGCGAAGTGGCGGCCGCCGGGGTGGTTGCTGGCGGGCGGAGGGCTTTGCAGCGGAAGATGCGAGCCACGCGTCGAGCGCCTCGGCGACTTCGCGGGCGGTCTGTGGCCGCGCGTCGGGGTGTTTTTCGAGCATCCGAAAATAGAGCTCGGCGATGGCTGGCGGCACGTCGGCCCGATCATCGAGCGGGTTGGGAGGCGGCTCGTTCATGTGGGCCCGGATCCGCTCCCCGAGCGACCCCTTCGCGAACGGCGCCCGGCCCACGAGCAGGTAGTACAGCGTGCAGCCGAGCGAATAGATGTCGGAGCGGCGGTCGGCCTTGTGGCTGTCGCGCGCCTGCTCGGGGGCCAGGTAGTCGGCCGTGCC
>JAIXPT010000105.1 GCA_027486095.1 Planctomycetaceae bacterium
AACGCCGGCAGGAACGAATGATGGATGTTGACGATGCGGTGCGGCCGCCGCTCGATGAATTTTTCCGAGAGCACCCGCATGTAGCGGGCGAGCACGACGTATTCCGGCGCGTAGCCGGCGATCACGCGCTCGAGCTCGGCCTCCTGGGCCTCCCGCGAGACACCCTCGTGCGGCACGTGGTGAAAGGGCACACCAAACCGTTCCACGAGCCCGCGGAGCACGTCGTGATTGCTTGCCACGGCCACGATCCGCCCCGGCAGCTCGCCGCAGGCGTCGAGCAAGAGCAGCTCGCCGAGGCAGTGGGGCTCGCGCGTGGCGCAGACCACGAGCGGCCGCCGCTCCACGCGGGCCACACGCACGGTGGCCGCCGCCGGCAGCACCGCCGCCAGCGCCTGCTCGAGCTCGCGCGCCGCCGCGGCCCCGTCGGCCGGCACGATCTCGGCGCGAAAAAAGAAGTGCCCGGCATTCGTATCGACGAATTCGTGATTGGCCTCGATGTTGAGCCGGCGGGCTTGCAGCACGCCCGTGATCCGGTGGATCAGGCCCACCTCGTCGGGGCAATCGACGAGCACGATCGAGCGCGCGGCAGGGCTCGGGGCGGCCGAGCTGGCGGCGGCCGCGCTCATGTCGGCACCCAGGCGAGCACGACGTCTTCGACGGCGATGTCGGTCTTGCGGGCGGGAATCTCGATCGTCTCCAGCTCGATTTGCTGCGGATCGGCATCGAGCCTGATCCGCTCGAGCTCCTCGGCCACTTCGTCTTCAAGTGCCTGCCGCCGCTCTTCGAGCGTCGCAAGGCTCTCCTCGGCATGGGCCACGTCGGCCTGCTGCCGCGCCGATCGGCTGGCCGACCGCATGCTCGTGGCCGCCTTGCCGATCGTGGTGGAGCTCGCCATCTTGCGACCGAGAAGCGCTCCGAGCACGGCCGACCCGATCGACACGTAGGTCTGCAGCGACTGGTTCTTGGCCTCGGCCTTCTCGCGCTCCACCTTCTGCCGGGCCCGCTCGATCTTGTCGGCGAGGGTCGCGATCTTCGGCGCGTAGCGGCTGCGGACGGCGTCGATCGTGCGGTCGCGATATTCCCGTGCGGCCTGCGCGATCCGCACCCGAAACTCGGCCTCCGTTTCGCCGGGCCGCGAGACGACGTCGAGCGCGGGCGCGGCGTAGACGACGAGCTTCGACGTGCGGGCGAGATATCCCTTGAGCGCCGTGGCGAGCGCCGCATAGCCCTTGGGTCCGGCGAGCGGCGCCGGCAGGCTCGCAAACGATCCCGTGCGCGGGGCGGGCTCCACCTCCGGCGGCTCGGGCAGCGCCTCGGCCGATTCCCAGGCCGACTCGCCCACGGAGTCGCCCGCGGGAGCCAGGCAGATCGCCTCGCGATCGACGTCGATCCGGGCGGCCGCCTTCGCATAGCGCACGCGGGCCCGGCCGAGGATCGCCGGCTCGTAGAACACCGCGGTGTCCGGGCCCACGGGCCGCTTGGGCGCGAGAAAAACCTCGCGCACGCCCGGTGGCAGAATCGGCCGCGGGCCGCCGGGGAGCGGGCCCGCATCGGGCCGCTCGACCATGACGGCAGGCCCGGTCGTCTCCGGCATGATTGCCGCCGCGCCGGCCGTGAGCCGCTTGATCTCCTCGCGCAACAGCGGGCCGCGCAGATAGGCGAGCGTCCAGCGCGTCTGAAACACGGTCTCTTCGTCGTCGTGCACGCTGTGCATGAGGAACATCCGCTGCTCGAGACCGGAGAGCAGTGTGTCGAGCCGGCTGCGATCGAACGACCGCCCCGCCGACGACGCGGCCCCCTCGAGGCCGTCGAGCACGCGGGCCTTGTCGCGGGCCGTCTGCAGGCGGCCCAGAAACCAGATGCCCGCGTTCGAAAGCCCCTTGTAATCGAGATCGACGGGATTCTGCGTGGCGAGTACCACGCCCAGGCCGAACGCCCGCGCCTGCTTGAGGAGCGTGAGGATCGGCCCCTTGCTCGGCGGATTCGCCGTCGGCGGCATGTAGCCGAACACCTCGTCCATCAGAAACAACGCCTTGAGCGACGAGGTGCCGCCCTGCGACCGCATCCACGAGACGGCCTGCCCGGCAAGGAGCGTGACAAACGCCATCCGCTGCGCATCGTTCAAATGCGCGATCGAGACCACGCTCACCCGCGGCCGGCCCTCGGGCGTCCAGAGCAGGCGGCCCACGTCGAGCGGCTCGCCGGCGAGCCAGGCCTCGAAGCCCGGCGCCGCCGCCACGGTGTTGAGCCGGCTGGCGAGCTGAAAGCGTTCGCCCGCGGGAAAGAAGTTTTCGAGGTCGAGAAATCCCACCCGCTCCACCGGCGGCGTTGGGATCGCCCGCACGAGCGTGCCGAAGTCGATGCGCTGGCCGCTCTTCCAGAGCGCATCGACGATCGCGGAGACGAGCACGTGCTCCTTGCTGCGGCCCGGCTCCGCATCGATGCCGGCGAGCGCGAGGATCCCCGACACGAGCGATTCGATCCGCTCGCGCCTCGCCTCCGGGTCGTCGAGCACCTCGGCCGCCGGAGCCTCCAGGCTTTCGAGCATCGCCAGCGGCCGGCCGGCGCGGCTGCCCGGCGTGTAGACGGCCATGTCAACGGCCGCCTTGAGCCTGGCGATCCGCTCGGTCCCCTGCCCGCTCGCTGCGAGGCCGTCTTTCCATTTTTTCGCCGTGCGCTCGGCCAGGGCTTCGAGCGTGATGCCTTCGCGCTTCGCGGCGTCGGCCTCGAGCCAGGGGAGAAAATCAGCCGGCGCGAGCTCGGGAAACGCCAGCAACACGTTGGCGAGATCGCCCTTGGGATCGATCACGAGCGTCGGGATGCCGTCGAGCGCCGCCTCTTCGATGAGGTCGATGAGGAGGCCGGTCTTGCCGCTGCCCGTCATCCCCACGCACACGGCATGCGTGGTGAACCGCCTGGCATCGACGAGCAGCGGTGCGCGGCCATCCTTGCCGTTCGAAGAATCGACCTTGGTGCCGAGATAGAAGACGCCGAGGCCTTCGATGTCGATGGTGTCGGACGGGCCGCGGAAAGAGCGTTTTTTGGTGGTCATGGTGGGCCGATTGTAACCTCGGCCATGCAACTGGAGTCCCCGGGCTTCCGCCCGGGGCTTGTAGGGCGGGGCGTCCTCTCGGCTCACGCCTCGGGCTTCCGGCGCGGGGCGTTCTCTCGGCTCACGCCTCGGGCTTCCGGCGCGGGGCGTCCTGTGCCAACAAGCCCGGAGCGGGAGCGACGGGACACCGGGTGGCCGATGATCTCGCGCTCCATGCCGCACGGGAAACGGGCTCCGCTTCCACGCGGAGTCCCCGGGCTTCCGCCCGGGGCTTGTAGGGCGGGGCGTCCTCTCGGCTCACGCCTCGGGCTTCCGGCGCGGGGAGCGGTGCGCCGGGGACCGGCACGCCGAGCAGTTGGGCGGCGGCCCGTTCGAGCGACCGCACGAGCGGGGCGGGCCAGAGCCCGAGCACGACGAGCGGCACGAAGAGCGCCGTGAGGGCCACCCGCTCCCGCCGCAGCATCAGATGCCGCGGGCCGTCGATCGCCACGGGCCCGCCGAACACGAAAAACCAGCCCCGCACGACGGCGATCCCCGAAAGCACCGTCGAGACGATCACGAGCAGCCCCGCATGAAGCTGCTCGTCGAGGCTGCCCGACACGATCAGATCGTCGGCCACGAAGGAGAGCGTGCCCGGCAGCCCGATCGCCGCCAGCCCGAAGAGCAGAAAAAACGCCGCCATCGCCGGCGCGTCGGTAAACCGGCCCTGCGGCGTGGTGAGCACGAGCGGCCCGGCCCGGCTCTCGAGCGCCCAGGCCACGAGGCCGATGCCGGTGAGCGCGAGGCCGCTCGAGATCCACACGCAAAAGGCTCCGTTGATCTCCATCGGCACGTGCCCGGCCAGGCCGGCGAGCACGAGCGCCGACTGGCTCATGGCGAGCGTGCCGATCAGTCCGCGCAGATCGCGCTGCACGAGCGCGAGCGCGGCCCCGTAGGCGGCCGTCACGAGGGCCAGCTGCGAGAGCACCACGAGCTCGGCCCCGACGCCGGCGCCATGGTCGGCGTGGCCCATCAGCAGCCTGACGGCCGTGTAGGCGGCCACCTGTGGCATCGTGGCCGCGAGCGCCGTGGAGAGCGGCGCACCGGAGAAGAGCGCCGGATACCACGAATGGAAGGGCACGATTCCCTTGCGCATGAGCACGGCGATCGCCACGAGCCAGCCGCCTGAGTTGCCCACGAGCCCGCAGCCGCGCTCCCACGGCGGATCGGCGAGCATGCAGAGCGTGCCCACGGCCATGCAGGCGAGGGCGGCGAGCATCACGATCGCAAACACGCGCGCCGCAGGCCGCCCGCCGGGCGTGCCGCGCGTCGAGATCCAGGTGGGCAGGGCCGTCACGATCCAGAGCACGACGAGCACGAGCGGATGGGCCGTGGCGAACAGGGCGAAGGTGGCCGCCGCGCCGTGGAGCAGCCGCCCGGTGGCGGCACGATCGAGAAAGCGCCGCGGGGCCACGAGGAGAATCGCAAGCTCGATCAAGGCCACCGTGGGCATGAGCGCCGCGGTGATCCCGTCGAGATGCACGAGCGACCCGCCGCCGAGCCGCTCGCCAAACTCGTAGGGCACGCCGTCGGCGCCCGACACTGCCCACGCGAGCAGCGCCGTGGAGACGAGCGACACCGCGAGCCCGATGCCCGCTGGCGTGCGCGGGCTCCGCGCGAAGCCACCGAGGCCCACGACCGCGGCCGCCACGAGCGGCGCCGCCACGATCACGCCCACGAGCCCGAGCAAGAAGCCGGGGAGCGCTTCCGCCGCGATGATGCCCGCGCCGCTCATGCGCGGCCTCCATCGCGGCCGTGCCGCTTGCCGCCGAGCCAGGCCACCCACGCCCGCTCGGCGGCGGCCAGCCGCTCGAGCAGCCGCACGATCGGCCCCACGACCTGCATCACGGCCATCTCTTCGAAGCCGCGCTCGAGCGCGATGCGATAGATCGCGGCCTGCGCCCGCGCGGGCAGCCAGGCCACCGGCGACCACCCGCCGAAGTCGGCGTGGCCGCCGAGCGCGGCCTCCAGTTCGTGCCGATCGTGGAGCGCCGACGGCGAGCGCAGGATCTGCAGGCTGCGCAGCACGGCATGGCCGACGACATGCACGAGCGGAATCACCCGCCAGCCGACGCCGATCTCCACGAGGATCAGCGAGGCCTGCGCCATCGAGGCGTAGGCGAGCATGCTCTTGAGATCCGTCTGCACGCGGCCCACGAGGCTCGCATGGAGCGCCGAGCCGACGCCGATCACCACGAGCGCGGCCCGCGCGAGCGGCGCCGCATCGAGCAGCGCCTCGCAGCGCAAGAGCACGTAGGCTCCCGCATGGATCGAGAGCGCTCCGTAGAAGATCGCGCTCGATGGCGTCGGCCCCTCCATCGCCCGCGGCAGCCAGTTGGAAAACGGCACCTGGGCCGTCTTGCCGAGCGCCGCGAATACGAGCAACAAGGCCACCACCGTGGCCGTGCCGGCCGGCACGAGGCTCGTCGAGTGCGGCCACTCGGCCCCGAAGAGCCGCTCGAAATCACCCGCGCCGACGGCCCGATGCACGACGACCGCCGCCGCCAAGAGCCCGACGTCGCAGATCCGGTAGGTGGTGTAGGCCCGTAGCGCCGCATCGATGGCGTTGCGCCGCTCGAAGAAGAATCCGATCAGGAGCGCCGACGAAATGCCCACGAACTCCCAGCCGGCGAACAACACGTCGATACTGTCGGCGAGCACCATCAGATTCATGCCCGTGCCGAAGAGCGCGAGGAGGATGAAAAACCGGGTGAACCCCGGCTCGCGGTGCAGATACTTGCCCGCGAACGAGTTCACGAGCCAGCACAGCCCGGTCGAAAAGCAGACATAGGGCATCGAGAGCCCGTCGGCCACGAGATTCACCGTGGCCTCGTGGTGGCCGACGGCGAACCACGTGCCCGAGTGCACGATCACCGGCGCGAAGCCCCGGGCCGCCAACAGCCCGAGCACGCCCACCGCCGCCAAAAATGCGATCGCGAAGCCACCGCCCACGAGGCGCGTGGTGGGCCGTTCAGCAAGCGGCCGGCCCGCGAGCGCGGGCAGCCCGATCAGGCCGAGCGTCGCCGCCGGCGCGGCGAGCTGGAGGACCACGAGCGTGGAGACGGCGTCGGGGCTCGTCAGGATCTCATGGCTCGTCATATCGCTCTCGCTCCCGCCGCTCCACCGAGCGCCGCCAGCACGCGGGCCGGCGGCAGATGCTCACGATGCCCGGCGTACCACTCGATCGACCGCTCGACCACCGGCTGGACGAGCGCGTCGCCCGCGTACGGCACGAACCGGCCGTCTGTGAACACCGCCAGGCCGCCGGCCGGATCCCAGGCCACGAGCTGAATCCAGCGGTTGGCGGCGAGCCGCTGCACGGCCGGCACCTGCGCCGCCGCGGCGAGGATGCGATCTGCCGGCGCGTCGATCACCACGAGCAGCCGCACCGGCTCGTGGATTTCCACCATCTGCCACGGGAGTCCGGTGCGCAGGTCGCTCGCGTGCCCATCCATCACGCCCACCAGCCCGGTGATGTTGTGGGGCAGCTTCGTGCCCGAGCCGTAGCCCAGGCGATCGATGGACGAAAAATAGTATTCGAGATTGATCCCCGCCCCCACCGGCCCCACCGCCGCGAGCGTCCGCGCAAGAATCGTGCCGTCGTCGTCGGCCGCCGGATCATATGACACGAGGAACGCCCGCCGATCGAGAAACAGCCCGCGGGTGCGCCAGCGGCGGCCGACGATGCACACGGCGTTGGTGGCATGCCCCAATTCGGGCCGCACCTGCGCGAGATCCACGCTCCTGGCTTCCACGTGGGCCCGCGCCGCCGCGGGGCTGATGCGGAGCGGGGCCGAGTCGAACCGCCGGCAGCGCTCGTGCGCATCGGCGGCGGCCGCCGCTTCTGCCACGGCCCCGAGCCGCTCGACGGCGGCGCGGTGCCCCGGCGGCACGGCATCGGCGTCAAACCAGGTGAGGGTCGTGGCGCAGGTGTCGAGCATGCCGCCCGAAAACCAGGTGTCGGGCGGGATCACGAGCCCGTCGGCCGCGAGCCGGGCCCGCACCCGCGAATCGTTGGCCATCATCGCGAAGGCCCGGGCGTTGGGCCCGCCGCGGCCGCCGCCACAGGCGCCGCAGTCGTAGGCGCTCTCGTGGGGATTGTTGCGGCTCGACGAGCCATGGCCGATCACGGCCACCACGGGGGCGAAGCCGGTCGTGAGCCCGATGTCTGCGAGCACGCGGCGCACGATGCCGGCCATCTCGGCGACCTCGAAGCCGGCCTGGGTGCCGGGCACGAGCGGCGGCGCGGCGCCCGGTTCGAGCGCGAGCCGCGTGGGAATGCGGCGGCCGGCAAGGGCGGCGGCGCTCGAGCCGATCCGGGCGGCCAGCCGCGGAAACGCCACGCGGGCCACGAGCGGGATCGCCGCCAGGGCCCCGATCACCGGCGTGAAGAGCCCGCCGCGCACGAGCGACCGGCTGCCCGAGGAGAGCGATCCGGCGAGCTGGCCATACCGGCGCCGCAGTGAGCGCTGAAACTCGTGACGGGCGATGGCGTCGTCGCGCGGCACCTCCACGACCGTGTGGCCCGGCCGCACCGCGATCGGGCAGAGCGGCGCTGCGTGCCAGTCGTCGAGCCCTTGATAATACATCGGCACGGCGAAGAAGCCGGCGGTGCCGAAGGTCTCGTGAGCCGGGCCGAGCTCCTCGAGATGACGGCGAAACGATTCGCAGCGTTCGTCGATGCAGAAGATCCACTGCGCGGCAGGGGCGGCGGCCGGCGGGCAGGCGACGGCCTCGTGGGCGGCCAAGGCGTCGAGCACTTCGATCCGATGCCGCCGCTCGTAGGCCAGATGAAACAGCCGGCGCCGCGCCGTGCCGTCGCAGGCCGCGATCGCATGCTCGAGCCGCAGCAGTTCGTTTTCGTCGAGCGCTCGGATGGCGATGGCCGGAAGCCCCACGAGCTGGGCGACCTGATAGAGCCGGAAGGCACGACACACGCTGCCGCGGCCGCTGTGTGCCGGATACCGATCACGGAGCTCCCACCACAGCCCAGCGAGGGTCGCCGCGGGGTCTGCTGCCGCCGGAGTGCGGGCCATGCCGAGCCGGTGGGCCGCCCACTCGGTGGCGACGCGATCGCACACGAGCCGCACGGCGAGAAAATCGACGAGCCGGGCGGGCACCGCCGCCACCGGCGCACGATCGGGCCGCTCTTCGAACTGGCGGATCATCCCGGCCCAGCCGCGCAGGGCGAGCAGCGAGTGCGTGATGAAGTCCTCGCGATGATCGGCGGGCACGCCCAGGCGATCGAGCTCGCGAGCCACGCACTCCTCAGCCGGCAGCTCGGCCGCTGCGCGCAGTGCCGCGGGCAGCCGCCGGCTCCAGGCCTGCCTGGGACCAAGCCGGCCCCCGTAGAGATCGGCCACGGCGGGCCACAGGCCGCGGTCGCGGCCCGGCATCGCCCAGCTCGCGACGCCCTGATCGAGATAGGCCGCGCACAGCCGGATCAAGAGCGGATGCACGAGGGCATCGGTGTCGAGCGCGGGATCGAGGGCGAGCAACAGCTCGCGATGCCGCACCGGCGCACCGGAGCGGACCACCGCCGAGCGCAACAGCGACACGGCCTCCATGCAGGCGTGCCAGAGATCGCTTGCCGCCCGGCGCTCGTCGCCTGCCGCGGCCGCGAGCAGCCGCCCGCGGGCGGCGGGCGGGAGATCGGGCCTGAGCGTGTCGAGCACGTCGCTCTCGGTGAGCGTCCAGCGCACCGAAGCATCCGATTCCTCCCGCACCGGATAGAGGAGCAGGCAGCGGTAGAGATCGTGGAGGCTCACGCTGCCACCGGCCACCATCAGGGCCGCCGGGCAGGCGGTGTCGGCGGCGAGCACGGCCTCGAGATCGGCCTCGCGAATCCGCCCCGTCGCGAGCGCCTCG
>JAIXPT010000293.1 GCA_027486095.1 Planctomycetaceae bacterium
ATCTGGAAGGTCACACCCGTTCCCATCCCGAACACGGTAGTTAAGCTTCCAGAGCCGATGGTAGTACCACAAGTGCGAGAGTAGGTATCGCCGGAATCTTTCAACACAGGCCCGCACGGCCATCCAGCCGTGCGGGCCTGTTCGTTTTCCAGCGTAGGACAGGCTTGAGCCTGTCATTTCCCTTCCCCCGTGCCTGCGAGCATCTCGCGGAGCAGCTCGAGTGGAAGGCCAACGACGTTCGACGGGCTGCCGGCCACCAGGCGCAGCGGCAGCCGCTCGTCTTGAAAGCCGCAGGCGCCGGCCTTGCCCTGCCAGAGGCCGCTGGCCAGATACCAGCCGAGAAAATCTTCGGACAACGGTCCCATCTCGAGGAGGCTTTCGGCCACGGCCTGCCGGGGGCGTCCGCCGGGCTGTGTCCAAACGCACACGCCCGTGAGCACCCGGTGGCGGCGGCCCGCGAAGGCCTCGAGCATCCGCCGGGCGTCGGCGGCATCGGCCGGCTTGCCAAGCACCGTGCCCTCCACCTCGCTGAGGGTGTCGCAGGCCACGATCGTGCCCTCGACGCCGGCCGCGGCGACCGCAGCCGCCTTGGCCAGGGCCAGCCGCTCCACAAGGGCTTCGAGCGGTTCGCCCGGGCCGCGAGGAGGCTGCCCGGCCTCGACCGCCTCGTCGGGCGGCGCGACGGTCACGTGCCAGCCCTCCGCCCGGGCCAATTCGAGCCGCCGGGGCGACCTGCTTGCAAGCACGATCGAGGGACGCGACGCTGGGCTCATGAAACCGGCCTCTCCTGAGCTGGAGATTCTCCACGAAGACGATGCCCTGATCGTACTGGCGAAACCAGCCGGCGTGCCAACAGCCAATGCACCCCGCGGGGCCGTGAGCGTGCATGCGATCCTCCAGGCCAGGCGCCCACCAGGCGCGTTTCTCGGCGTGGTGAGCCGGCTCGATGCGCCCGTGTCGGGGGCGCTCGTGTTCGCCGCCACGAGCCGGGCCGCCGCGGCGCTTGCCGCGCAGTTTCGTGACCGCACGGTGAAGAAAGACTACGTGGCCGTCGTGGCAGGGCGGTTTCCCGCGCCGCTCGGCCAGTGGGTCGAGTGGCACGATGCTCTGGAGCGGCACGCCGAGGACGAATCGCCAGGGTCAAAAGCCGCCTCCGCACCGCGTGCCGCGCATGCGCGGGCTCGCGTGGTGGCGCGGGCCGGCGAGGTGTCGCTCGTGGAACTGGCCCCCTCGACGGGCCGGCGGCATCAGCTGCGGGTGCAGCTCGCGCGGCGCGGCTGCCCGATCGTCGGTGATCGGCGGTATGGCTCCCGCCTTCCGTTCCCCAGCGGCATCGCCCTGCACGCCCGCAGGCTCACGCTCGCGCATCCGTCGTCGGGCGAATCATGCACGTTCGAGGTGCCGCTGCCGGAGGCCTGGGCGGTGCGGTTTCCGAGCCTTCTGCCCGCCGCCGGCGGTAGACTTTCGCAGCGGTAATACGATGTCGAGCGCAGCTTCCAACCCGAACGATTCCCAGGGGCCGCGGCCGCCGAGAAAACCGCGACCATTTCGCGAAACGGCCCTGGCCAGCGGCCTCGTGACGGCCGTGCAGATCGATGCCGCCGAGGCTGAAGTTCGCGCGATGGCCGCGTCGGCGGGCGGCTCATCGCTCGATCGAACGCTCGCCGAACTCCTCGTAGCTCACGGCGTGCTCACCCCTTTTCAGGCGGAGCAGATGCTCGTGGGCCGCCGCAAGCTCACGCTCGGCCAATACAAGATTCTCGACGCCATCGGCCAAGGGGGCATGGGGCGCGTGTTCAAGGCGGAGCATGTGATGATGGGGCGAGAAGTCGCCATCAAGGTGCTCCCGCGGGAGAAATCGACTCCGGAGACGGAGGCGGCGTTTCGCCGTGAGATCCGCATGCTCGGCCGGCTCGATCACGACAACCTCGTGCGGGCCCTCGATGCCGGCCACGACGGCAAGGTGTATTACCTCGTCACCGAGCTGATCGACGGGCTCGACCTGCGGAAGCAGGTGCGGCGCTACGGCGTGCTCGACGAGGTGACGGCCGCCTCGGTGATCGTGCAGGCCGCCCGGGGGCTGGCCTACGCCCACGACAAGGGGCTCGTGCACCGGGACGTGAAGCCCGGCAACCTGCTCGTCACGACCGACGGCCGCGTGAAGGTTCTCGACCTCGGCCTCGCCGGCAGCATCATGGAAGAGGAATCGACGCGGCTCGGGCGGGTGATCGGCACCATGGACTACATGGCCCCCGAGCAGATTCGCGCGCCCGACAAGGCCGGCCCGCCGGCCGACATCTACGGCCTCGGCTGCACGCTCTACTACGCCCTCGTGGGCGAGGTGCCATTTCCCGGCGGCACGCGCGAGGACAAGGCCCGCCGGCAGTGCTCCGAGCCGCCGCCCCCGATCCGTCGGTTCGCCCCGCACGCGAGCGCCAGATTTTGCGCCGTGGTGGAGGCGATGATGGAGAAAGATCCTGCCGAGCGGCTGGCTTCGGCCCCGGCGGTGATCGAGCGCCTGAGGCCATGGACCCCCGACGGCCCGGTGGCGATGCCCCGGCAGCCCGTCTCCGGCCGCAGCGGACGATCGAGCGCGCGAGCCGAAACCGTGCTCGCCGGCGCCCCGCCACACGCCGGATCGTCGCGGCTCTCGTCGGGGTCGATCGGCGCAGGATCGACTGGCCCGGGGTCGAGTCGCCTGGAATCGAGTCGCCTGGAATCGAGCGCACCGGGAGCAGCCGGAGAGCTCAGCCCGCCGGCGTCCGATGAGCAGGTCACGCCTGGGCATGGCCAGGCAGCCGGGGGGCTGCTCGGGCGGCTGCTGGCCGGCATGCGGCGCGCCATGCGTCCGTAGCCGACCCCCGCCGGGCCGTTCCGCCGCCACGCGTTGACAGGTGGGCAGCCGGCCTCTACCAATGGCGAATCCTGCAGCGACGGCCTCGTGCCGGCTGCCGTGGGACGGGTAGCTCAGTTGGTAGAGCAACGGACTGAAAATCCGTGTGTCGCCGGTTCGATTCCGGCCCCGTCCACTGTCTGCCATGCCTGCCGAAAAAGAAAACGGGCGGTGTCCTTGCGGACACCGCCCGTTCTGCATGTCGTTTGGTCAGGCTCAGCCCTGAACCATCGCCTTGAGGTTCTTGAGGGCCCGCACGCGGACCTTCACGCTCGCCGGCTTGGCCGGGCGATCCTGCAGTTCGCCGGTGAAGGGGTTCTTCACGCCCTTCTGGGCCGGACGGGCCGGCACCTTGCGGCGCTCGACCTTCACCAGGCCGGGGATCGAGAACACACCGATGCCCGAACCCTTGAGAGCCTTCTGGATCTCGTGGGTGAGCGCTTCCATCACCGCGACCACGTCCTTCTTCTGCAGGCCGGTCGTCTCGGAGATGCTCCGCATGATCTCCGTCTTCGTCATGGGCTTGCTTCCCGACTTCTTCGCCATCGCAATTCCTCCGAAAAATTGTGTGCGGCAGAACCCCAGCCGCGATATGGAGCCCGGCACGAACTGCCGAAAGCGTCGGTGATTAGAGGGTTTGGAAATGAAATTGCAAGGCGAAATCCGGGTTTCTGGCCGAAAAAATGCGGTGCGACACCCGAGCCGCCGGCGAGCGATCGCGCCGCGACCGGTTCTCCGGCCCCCGGAAACCGGCCGTTTGCTGTGCTGGGCCGATCGGCCGTAACATGATGGCAGCCGTTGTGATACGCTCGGCACCGGCGGGTGTTTTGGTGGCGGTTTGGTGGTCTGTTCGGGTGGTTCGGCGGCCGCCGAGGAACCGGGCCCTTGCGGCCCGGGGAAACATGCTCTTCTTCCAGCTGCCAGCGTCCGTTGTCGGCATGCACCCCCGCCGCGTCGCCATGCTGGGCAGTGTGCTCGCGGCGCTGGTGCTCATGGCGCTGGTGCTCGTGGCGGCGGGAACAGGAGCCGAAGACACCTCCTCCGAGGCCGACGACGCGTCGATCGAAGCCAGAGTGGCCCTCCCGACCGACCGCCTCAAAGAACGGCAGCTCGATCGTGCCCAACGGCTGATCGCCGACGAGCGCTGGAGCGACGCCGCGACGCTGCTCGATGAGATGCTCGCCGGCGACCGCGATTTCTTCTTTCGACCGCAGCACGGCCAGGCCACCTGGCGCAGCGTCAAGACGGAAGCGTCGCGGCTCATCGGCACGGTGCCGGCAGCCGGACGCGCCGCCTACGACCTCCAGTTTCGCGCGCGGGCCGACCGTCTGCTGCACGAGGCGATCGCCGCGGGCGACGAGGCCGGCGTCGTGGAGGTTGCGCGACGCTGGTTTCACACGCCGGCAGGCCAGCGGGCGACCTTGCTCGCCGCGCTTGCGGCGCTCGACTCAGACCAGCCTCTGGCCGCGGCGGCATGGCTCGAACGGCTGACGGGTGCGGGCGGCGCCGCGTTCGAGCCGACGCTGTCGGTGATGCGGGCGGTGGCGTGGTGGAGCGCCGGCGACCGAGCGACCGCCGTGCGGGTTCTCGACGAGGCCCGCGTGCGCGGCGGCACGAGCGTGCGCGTGGGCGGCCGCGATGTCTCGCTCGCCTTTCCTCCGGGTGGCGCCGCGGCATGGCTCGAAGCGATCGCCGGCGCGGGCTCTCCGGCTGCCGGCCGCCGTGAGGCCGAATGGTGGATGGCCCGGGGAGATGCCGCCCGCAATGCGCTGGTCGATGCCTCGCGGCCGCTGCTCGTTCCCCGCTATCGCGTGCCGCTGACGCGGCACCCCGAAGAGGCACGGCTCCTCGAGAAGCGGCGCCGACTGTCCGCCGACCGCGACACGCCCCTGCTCCCCGCCGGCCTGCCGCTGGCCGTCGATGGCACGATCCTCGTGCATTCGCCACTGGGCCTGCTGGCCGTGGATTTCGCCTCGGGCAAGCGTGTCTGGTTGCGGGGCGAGGAAGCCTCGTCCGACACCGGTGCCGCGGCGGTGCCGGAAGACGCGGAGGACGGCCGGCCGGAGGGGCCGACGAGCCTCTCCCGGGTGTTTACCGATGCGACCTGCGGCGCGGTCTCGAGCAACGGACGATTCGTGTATGGCGTCGAAGTCGGCACGCGGGATCGCGCGGCGGGCGTGCGCGGAGCCGTGGTGCGCCGCGGCGGCGACGTGCCCGGCCCCGAGGCGGGCAATGCGCTTGCGGCCTACGATCTTGCGGCTCGGGGAGCGGCCGTCTGGCGGCTGCCGCCGTCGGCGGCAGCCGACGAGGCCGCCGCCGACGCGTGGTATCTCGGCGCGCCGCTCGTGATCGGCGATCAGTTGTTCGTGCTCGTGGAGGAGAAGGGAGAGATTCGTCTGGATGTGCGCGGCGCGGCCGACGGCCGCTTGCTCTGGTCGCAGCCGCTGGCCGAACTCGACGAAGAACAGCAGGCCGACCGGCCCGAGACACTCATGCGGCGATTCTCCGGGCTGTCGCCCGCCTTCGCCGAAGGCGTGCTCGTGTGCCCCACGGGTGCGGGCACGGCGATCGCCGTCGATCTCGCAACCCGCACGCTCCTCTGGGCCTACACCTACGCGGCGGCTGGCGGCGACGACGACGCCGCGCGGCCCGGGGGCCGGGGGCCGCTCGGCGGCATCAACCGCCGGGGCGTGATCGTGAATGGCGTGCCGTTGGGCGGCCAGGCCGCGGTGCCGGGAGGCTGGCGCGACGCCGGAGCGATCCTCGCGGAGGGATGCGTGCTGCTCACGCCGGCTGAATCCGAAGCGCTGCACTGCCTCGACCTGCGCACCGGCACCCTCCGCTGGTCGGTGCCGCGGGGTGACGGCCTATGTGTGGCCGGCGTCGTCGAGGGCCGGGCAGTGGTCGTGGGAAATCGCGGCGTAGACAGCCTGTCGATGAAGGACGGCACGAGCGGCTGGCGCAAGCCTCTCGCCCTCGCGCCGGCCACGGTGAGCGGCCGAGGCATCGTGACCGCGCGGCGGCTCTACCTGCCGCTCGACACGCCCGAGGTCGTCGAGATCGACCTGGCCGACGGCTCCATCGCCGGCCGTTCCCCGGCGCGGGGCGGCGTGATGCCCGGCAACCTGCTCGCCTACCGTGGCGAGGTGATCTCGCAGGGCGTTGATTCGCTCGACGTGTTTCATCAGGTCGTGCCGCTCGAAGGTCGGATCGAGACGGCGGCGAACGGTCGGCCGGCCGATCCGTGGGCGCTCATGTGGCGGGGGCAGCTCGATCTCGATCGGGGCCGCATGGCAGACGGCCTGCGGGCGATCGCGGCCGCCAGGCAGGCCGAGCCCGAGCGCATCTCGGCCGAGCTCGTGGCCGACGCGCTGTTGTTCGGCATGCGCCGCGACTTCGCGGCGGCGGCGCCGCTGTGGCGTGAGATCGCCGATACGGCCGGCCCGCTCCCCCGTTCGAAGGCGTTGCTCGGCATCGCGATCGACAACCAGATCGCCACCGGCGCGGTCGCCGATGCGTGGCGGGCCTGCCGCGGCGTGCTCGAACTGCCGCCCGCGGTCGCGACGAACGACGACTGGCTCGTCGAGAGCATGACCGATCCTGCCCTCGCCGTCTCCGAGCCGCGCTGGCTGCAGGGGCGCATCGGCCAAGTGCTCGAGCGGGCGCCGCCCGAGCTGCGCCGGGAGATCGATGCCTTCGTGGCCGCCACGCTCGACGCCGCCCGGCGCGCGGACGGCCGCGACAGGGTGGCGGAGCTCGTGCGGATCGAGACCATCTTTGCAGCGCACCCGAGCGCAGCCCTCGCCCGCGGCGAGTTGCTCGGAATCCTCGAGGCTCAGGGGGCCGTCGGCCCCGAGGCCCGGGAGGTCGCGCGGGGCGTGGCCGTGCAGCGCGACCTGCTGCGAATCCGCGCCGATGCGGGCTCGGCGGCCGCCACCCCCACGGCGCCCGCCGTCTCGGACGGGGCCTGGCCGCTCGGCCGCGTGACCGCCCACCGCAGCGGGCGGATGAAGGCCGAAGACATGATGCGCATGTCGCGGATCATTCCGATCCCGGTCGATCCGCGGTCGCGGAGCGTGATCCCGGGGCTGCAGGTCGGCTGCGACGTGCAATCGACCGCGCTGATCCTCACCGATGGCCTCGGCCGCCGGCTCGGTGAACCGCTCCCTTTCGATCCGGGGCGGGTCGGCGGTCTCAATCCCGTGTTCCAGCCCCTGCACGCCGAGGCGGCGGCGCTGGGGCCGCTGCTCGTGGTGCGCTCGGGAGGCGCGTTCGCCGCGTTCGACGTCCGTGGCCCCGCGGGCCCGCCGCCCGAGCGGCTGTGGGCGCACGCCGATGTATCGGGCGCCCCTGCCGAACTGCCCGCGTTCGGCATTCATCTCGGGCGGGGAGCGGCCCGTGCGAAGCGCACGGGCACGATGCCGCTCGGAATTCGGGTGTCGGAGCCCGACATGCCGGCTGTCCAGACGCCGGTGCGCGGCATGCTTCTGGTGCGCGAGGGCCTGGCGACGATCGTCGATCAGGTGGTGGAGTTTCGCGATCTGGCCAGCGGCATCGTGCTGTGGAAGAGGCATCGGCTGCCGGCTGCCGGCGAACTACTCGGCGACGACGAGTTTCTCTGCGTCTATCCGCGCGATGGCAAGCAGGCGGCCGTGCTGAAGACGACCGATGGGCGGCTCGTGCGGCAGTGCACGCTGCCGCCGCAGCAGGTGCGGGTGGCGGTGTGCGGGCGGCGGTTCGTGGCGATCACGTCGCCGGCGTCGGCGGAGACGGTGACGCTCGAGTGGTTCGATCCCGCCCGCGACCAGCGCCTGCGGCTCGGCGGGTTTTCGCCGGCAGCGCGGGCCGTTCAGGCGGGGCCCGGCACGCTGGCGGTGCTCGAACCAGACGGCGCGCTCTCGCTCATCGACCTCGAGCGCGGGGCCATCCGGTTTCGAACGGTGCTCTCCGCGATGCCCTCCGGCCTTGAAAGCCTGCAGGTGGTGCCCTGGCAGGATCGGCTGCTCGTGATCGCCGGCCGGCGCGAGACGGCGCAGGAGCAGCGGCAGTTCGAGAAGATGGGAATCGTGACGCCGCTGCCGCAAATGGTGCCGGGCGACGACGCGGTGGGCATGACCTTCACCGGCTCGATCTGGGCGGTGGCGGAGGAACGTGGCGAACAGCTGTGGCAGGTGCCGGCGACCGTGGTGCGGCACTGCCTTCATCGCCACCAGCCCGCCGAGCTGCCGGTGCTCCTGTTCGCGAGGCATCTGCAGCCCCGGCGCGACGGCGATCGCGCCCGCCTGAGCGTGCTCGTGCTCGACAAGCGCACCGGGCACGCGGTGCACGTGGACGACAAGATCGGCGTGCAGCAGCACGTGTTCACCGGCTGCGACATCAGCGGTGATCCCGACACGCATGCCATCACGCTCGCCCGCACCGGCGGCGACACCGCGGAAATCCGCCTCGATTTCACCGGCGGGCCGATGGCGCCGCGGCCTCCGTATCAGGCGGCCACGAAGCCGACGGGCGGCGGCGATCTGTTCTCCGAACTCGAGTCGTGGCTGCAAAAGGCGATCACGATCCCGCTTCCCTTCTGAGCCGCCCCATGACCCTGCGCCACGCCATCGCGATCTGCCTGCTCGGAGCCGCCGTGCTCCCGGCGCCCGCCGCCGGCGCGCCGCTCGACAGCCGCGTGGAGGGCACCGTCACCAAGGGGCTCGATTGGCTGGTGCGCCGGCAGTCGCGCCGGGGCAGCTGGGCCGCCAACGACGGCCGCTATCCCACCGCCATGACGGCGCTCGCGGGCACGAGCCTGTTGCTCGAAGGCTCCACGACCACGCAGGGCCGCTACGCCGAGCCGATCCGCCAGGCCGTGGACTATCTCGTGAGCCGCTCACGTGTCAACGGTCTGATCGGCGATCCCAAGAGCGACGATCGCTACACCTACGGCCACGGGTTTTCCATGCTCTTTCTCTCGCAGGTGCTCGGCGAGGAGGAAGACGAGCGCCGCCGTGAAGAGCTCGTGGGGGTGCTCACGAAGGCGGTCGAATTTTCCGGCCGCGCCCAGACGTCCGACGGGGGCTGGGGCTACGTGAGCGCGAAAGACGGCAACAATTTCGACGAGGGCTCGACCACGATCACCCAGGTGCAGGGCCTGCGCGGCTGCCGCAACGCCGGCATCCCGGTGCCGCGGGAGATCATCGACAAGGCGATCACCTACATCCACAAATGCACGATGCCCGACGGCGGCGTGCAATACAGCTCGAAGGGCGGGGGCGGGCGGCCGGCGATCTCGGCGGCCGCGATCGCCTGCCTGTTCAATGCCGGCGAATACGACGACACGCACGTGCCGCGGATGCTCGACTACGCGGAGAAGCACCTCGGCAACATCGCCAACAACGGCTTCGGCCACTGGCACTATGCCCACTTCTATTACGCCCAGGTGATGTATCGCGAAGGCGGGCGGAAGTGGGAGGCGTATCGCGATCAGATGGAGAAACGGCTGCTTTCCGAGGCCCAGCCCGAGGGGGAGACGCTGTTCTGGTCGCAGGGCTATATCGGCCCCGTCTACACCACCGCCACCAACCTCACCATTCTCCAGCTGGAAAACGGTACGCTGCCAATCTACCAGCGGTGATCGGTCTCGAGCCCGCCGCACGTCTCGCCCCCGTTCCGGAGTCGTCATGAATTCGTCCGCCGCCAGCCTCGGTTCTGCCGTCGAGCGCCTGCACGAGGCCCACGACCGCATCCTCGCCCAGCTCTCCCGCGTGATCGTGGGCCAGCACGAGGTGGTGGAGGAGCTGTTGATCTCGCTCTTCAGCCGCGGCCATTGCCTGCTGGAGGGCGTGCCGGGGCTGGCCAAGACGCTCCTGATCAGCACGCTGGCCAAGAGCCTCGATCTGTCGTTCAGCCGCATCCAGTTCACGCCCGATCTGATGCCGGCCGACATCATCGGCACCGACGTGCTCGAGGAGGATCGGGCCAGCGGGGCGCGGCAGTTGCGCTTTCTCGAGGGGCCGCTGTTCGCCAACGTCGTGCTGGCCGACGAGATCAACCGCACGCCGCCCAAGACGCAGGCGGCCCTGCTCGAGGCGATGCAGGAACGGCAGGTGAGCGTGGGCCGGGTGCGGCACAGGCTCGTCGATCCGTTCTTCGTGCTGGCCACCCAAAATCCGATCGAGCAGGAGGGCACCTATCCGCTGCCCGAGGCGCAGCAAGACCGCTTCATGTTCAAGGTGCGCGTGCACTACCCATCGTTTCACGAGGAGTTCGAGATCGCCCGGCGCACCACCGGCGCGGTCGTCGAAGAGGCCAGCCCCGTGCTCTCGGCGGCCGACATCCTCGCCCTTCAGCAGAGCGTTCGCGAAGTGCCCGTCAGCGATCATCTCGTGCGCTACGCGCTCGCGCTCGTGCGGCAGACGAGGGCCGGCGAGAAGGGCGTGCCCGATTTCGTGTCGGATCAGCTCTCGTGGGGGGCCGGCCCGCGGGCCGTGCAGTTCCTGATCGTGGGCGCGAAGGCGCGGGCGTTGCTCCAGGGGCGCAGCCACGTGGCCGTCGAAGACATCCAGACGCTCGCCGCGCCGGTGCTCCGCCATCGGATCGTCGTCGGCTTCGCGGCCGAGAGCGAAGGTGTGACGCCCGACGCGATCATCCGCCGGATCATCGAGACGACCCCCAGCCGAGAGGACGAGCTCACGCGTGACGCCCGCTTCCAGACGATATTTGCATCCTGAGGCGATCGCGCGGATCGCCCGGCTCGAACTGCGGGCCCGGGCGGTCGTCGAGGGCGTGCTGGCAGGCCTCCACAAGAGCCCCTACAAGGGGCAGTCGGTGGAGTTTCTCCAGCACCGCGAATACGTGCGCGGTGACGACCTGCGCCGCGTCGATTGGAAGGTGTGGGGCCGGCAGGATCGGCTGTATGTGAAGGAGTTCGAGGAGGAGACGAACCTCCGGCTCGCCCTGCTCGTCGATGCCTCGGCGAGCATGGACTACGGCTCAGGGCCGCTCTCGAAGTACGACTGCGCCGCCACCCTCGCCGCCAGCCTCGCCTGGCTCGCGCTCTCGCACGGCGACGCCGCCGGCTGCGCCGTGTTCGACGACCGCGTGCGGGCGAGCGTGCCGGCCCGCACGAAGCGCACGCAGCTCACGAGCGTGGTGGAGGTGCTCGAGACGCCGCGCGCGGGCCGCGGCACGGCGTTTCTGCCGGTGCTCAAGTCGCTCGCCGAGACGCTGCCGCGGCGCGGGCTGGTGGTGATCGTGTCGGACCTGTTGGGCGATCGCGCGGGAGTGTTTCAGGGGCTGCAAATGCTGCGGAAGCGCGGGCACGATCTCGTGCTCTTGCACGTGATGGACGAAGACGAGCTCGAGTTTCCGTTCGACGGCCCGACCCGCTTCGAGGGGCTCGAGGTGCCGGACCACATCGCCTGCAATCCGCGGGCCCTGCGGGCCGGGTATCTCGCGGCCCTCGAGGAATTCCTGGCCGACGCCCGCCGCCGGGCGGCCGCGGCCCGCTGCGATTACTCCCTCGTGCGCACCGGTGAGCCGCTCGACGCCGCCCTCGTGAAGTTTCTCTCCCGCCGCGCGAAGATGCCGGTCTGACGCATGCCCATGTTCGACTTTCCAGCGCTGGTGTGGTGGGGGCTGCCGCTCGTGGCAGCGCCGGTGATCATCCATCTCATCAACCTTCTGCGGCATCGCCAGGTGCGCTGGGCGGCGATGGAGTTTCTGCTCGCCAGCCAGCGCAAATACCGGACACGCGTGCTCCTCAAGCAGATCCTGCTGTTGTGTCTGCGGGTGGCGGCGGTGCTCGGCGTCGTGCTCGCCCTCGCCCAGCCGCGCTGGCAGCACGCCCTCGGGCAGCTGCTCGGGGGCGGCCGCGCGAGCCATGTCGTCTTGCTCGACGACAGCTACTCGATGGGCGATCTCTCCGCGGGCGAGCGGGTCGGAGAAACGCCGGCCTTCGACCGGGCCCGGCTCGTCGTCGAGCAGATCGGCGGTGAACTGGCCGCGTCGTCCGGCGGGCACGACCTCACGCTCGGCCGCTGGTCTGCCTTCGACCGCGGCGCGGGCGCGGAGCCGGCGGGCCGCTTCGACC
Organism: Planctomycetaceae bacterium; assembly: GCA_027486095.1. Taxonomy (GTDB): domain Bacteria; phylum Planctomycetota; class Planctomycetia; order Pirellulales; family UBA1268; genus RGVT01. The sequence continues at coordinate 11,970 of JAIXPT010000293.1, forward strand.
TCGATCGCGAGGCTGTCGCGCCGGCCGTCGTCCAGCAGATCCGCGACGAACTGGGCCGCCTCGTCTGCTCCCAGACCGATGCCGACCCGCGCGGCGCGCTCGCGGCAGCGCTCGAAACGCTGGGCGCGAGTACCGCGGCGAAGGTGCTCTGGGTCGTCAGTGATTTCAGGGCCACGAATTGGAAGGCCGCCGACGAGACGGCCGAGTTGCTGCGCCGCATCGCGGCTGCGGGGGTCGAGATCCGGCTCGTCGATTGCGCGGCCGACGGCACCGCGGGCAATCTCTCGATCGAGCGGCTCGAAGTGGCCGGCGGCGTGCCCGCCACGGGCGTGGTGCTGCCGGTGGAGGTGGCCGTGCGCAACGACTCCGACCGGCCCGTGCGCGGCGTGACGGTGGAGCTGCGCGAAGACGGGGCCGACCGCCCGGGCGCGAGGATCGACGACATCCCGGCCGGCGGCGTGGCCGTGCAGCGGTTCGACGTGCGGTTTCCCAAGCCCGGCAGCCACGTGATCGACGCCCGGCTGCCCGCCGACGCGGTGCCGGCCGACAACCTGCGGGCGACGGTGGTCGATGTGGCCGAGCGCATCGACGTGCTCGTGATCGACGGCGATCCGCAGGG
>JAIXPT010000290.1 GCA_027486095.1 Planctomycetaceae bacterium
CGAACGACCGGCTCGCGGCCGCGAGCGTGTCGCCGGCGAGCGTCTTCAGGCCCGTGGCCCCGCCGCCGACGACGATCCGATAGGTGTCGTCGGGAAGCGTTTCGGCAAACCGGATCACGACCTCGTTTTGATTGGGCACGTCGTTCACGAGCCGCTGGAGGCTCGTGGCCGGCAACGTCACGTCGTTGGCATTGCCGAACGGATCGTTCCCGCCGCCGCTGCGCACGATCGAGATGCTGCCGAGCGTGGCTGGATCGATCTTCACGCCGGGGCTGAATCGCAGCGTCATCTGCTGCGGCGCTTCGGTGAGGGGCTGCACGGAGGTGCTGCCCGCCACGAAGAACGGGGCGTCGCTCGTGGCGAAGGCCGCCACCAGATCGAACGCCATCACGCGGCGATCTTCGAGCCGTTCGACAGGCCGCGCCTCGTGGCCCTGGGGCCGGCGGCGCGTGATCCCTCCGCGCTTCGGACCCCGACGACGAAACACTTCCTGGACGGACGAAGACCACTTCGCAATCATGATGAGCCCTGTATTCCCGTTCGTCGTTGCGACGCCGCCGCCCTGCACGGAGCGTCTCACCCACCCGCACCAGACCTTCTCCGGAGAGATCGGTTTTTGGCCGGGAACGCGAACAAAAAAGGTTGATCGGAACGTACCACCAGCCTACGGAGGGAACAACAAAATGGTTCGCTCCATCCCGCAACCCGCATAACACGCGGGGTTTGCCGGGGTTTTTCGGGCCCGTCATGGCACGGCCTTCGCGACCGGCAGGCCCGCCCTAGCCGGCATTCTCCACGACCTCGCACCCGCCGCCGACCAGCGGCCGGGTGAAGCGGATGTCGAGCGTGCGCAGGTGGGTGTGGAGCCCGGCGTCCTGGATCGGGAGGATGTGAGCGGGGTGGCCCGACTCGTTGTGGTGCGAATGCCAGAGCCCCGGCGGCGTCACGAACACCGCGTGCGGCTGCCAGTCGAATCGCTCGCCGTCCTTGATCGAGCCGTCGGCGGCGAGCGCGCGGCCGACGAGCGTGTAGCAGCCCGGCTTGGCATCGACCACGAGATCGACCGCCACGGACTGGTGCCGGTGCGGGGCCTGCACGGCGTTCACCGGCAAGACGCCGAGCATCGCCCACAGCACGTGCGTGATCGTCATCGTCTGCGGAAATGAGCGGTGCCCGAGCAGCACGCTCAGCCGATTGGCCTTGGCACTCGCCGGGTCGCGAAGCACCGCGTCGAGCGCCTCCATGAGCGCCGCGTGGGCATAGAGCGTGGGGGGGAAGTGCCGCTTCGTCGCCTCGACGCCGAGGTAGCGCAAGAGCGGCTCGTCGTGCACCCAATAGAGCGCGGCGTCTTCGCCAGCCACGTGCTCGGCCCGGCTCTTGGCCGGCAGGGTGAAGAGATCGCCCGCCCGCCAGGGGATCACCTGGTCGGCGGAGCCCCCCTCGCCCACGTGCGCGCAGCCACTCCCCCGCATCACGAAGAACAGCTGGCTCGTGGCATTCGCATCGGTCACGTGGGCTTCGCCGGGCCTGATGTGCACGAAGTTCGCACACAGGCCTGGCGTGGTGGCCGGCCCCGGGCAGCCGAGGGCCGTGCTCGTGTCGAGCGGGATCGTGCGGGTGATGCCACGCTCGTGGAGTTCCGCCGGAAACCGGGCGCCGGGTACCGCGCCGAGCGTGCCATCGGCAAGCGGATTCGAAGCGTAGCGGTAGTCGTGAAACCGGGCGGCCTCGGTGAGCCGCTCGGCGGGCGTGTGATCGTGGGCGGGCTGTAGCATGGAACTCACCTCCGAGCACACAATCCTACCGGAAACCCGATGAACACCGCCGCCCACAGACTCGCCTCGCTCCTCCCGGCCGCCACGGAGATCGTGGCCGCCCTCGGCCTCGCTGATCGGCTCGTGGGCCGCTCGCACGAGTGCGATGAACCCGCAAGCGTGGCGACACTGCCCGCGCTCACCGCCCCGCGGCTCGACCCTGCAGGCACGAGCCAGCAGATCCACGACGCGGTGGGCCGGGCCCTGGGCGATGCAGCCGGCGGGCAGGCGACGTCGAACGCCCTCTACATGCTCGACACGGCCCGCTTGGCCGCTCTCGCGCCCGACCTCGTCCTCACGCAGGCGGCCTGCGAGGTGTGCGCGATCGCCGCCGACGACGTGCGGGCGGCGGTGCGCATGATGCGCGTTCCGGCCCGCGTGCTCGAACTCTCCCCCGCCACGCTCGCCGACGTGTATGCCGACATCCTCTCCGTGGGCGCGGCGACGGGTGCGCTGGCGAAAGCGCGGGAGGTCGTGGCCCGGCTGCGGGCTCGCGCGGCGTCGGTGGCCTGCCGGGTGCGGGCGGCACGACAGGCTGAAGCTTATCCCCCTGAGAACATGAGCACGTGCCAGGGCTGGAAGCCCGGGTCAGCACCAGCCGACGGAGGTCGGCCAAGCGACGGTCGGCAGGATGCCGAGCCGTCGCGTGTAGCCATGATCGAGTGGCTCGACCCGCCGATGGCGGCCGGCAACTGGGTTCCCGAGCTCGTCGCCCTCGCCGGTGGCCACGACGTGCTCGGCAAGCCCGGCGCCCACTCGCACTGGATCACGTGGGACGACGTGATCGCCGCCGACCCCGACGTCGTGATCCTCGTACCGTGCGGGTTCACGCTCGACCGCGTCGTCGCGGAGGCCGAGGCTCCGGCGATCCGCAACCGGCTGAAGATGCTCCGCGCCTTCCGTGCGGGCCGGGTTTACGCCATCGACGGCCATCACCTCTTCAACCGCCCCGGCCCGCGGCTCATCGACTCGCTCGAGGTGCTCGCCGAGATTCTGCATCCGGGGAAGTTTGCATTCGCGGCGACCAAGCGGCTTGCGCGCTGCTTGTAGCGACAGCCTACGTAGCGACAGGCCTCCAGGCCTGTCGGATACGCCCCGCATTCGACAGAGCTGGAGCTCCGTCGCTACGTTCCGAGCCAGGCCCGGAGGGCCGGGTGAACTCCAGCCGACGGAGTCGGCCAAGCGAAAATCGGCACGATGCCGATGTTTCGCGTGAAGACAGCACTGGAGCTCCGTCGCCACGTTCCGAGCCAGGCCCGGAGGGCCGGGTGAACTCCAGCCGCCGGAGGCGGCCAAGCG
>JAIXPT010000161.1 GCA_027486095.1 Planctomycetaceae bacterium
GCCGGCTACGCGCCGGAATACGTCGTGCTCGCCCGCTACATGCGGGTGCTCTCGGAAAAATTCATCGAGCGGCGGCCGCACCGCATCGTCAACATCCATCATTCGTTCCTGCCGGCGTTTGCCGGGGCGAGCCCGTATCGGCAGGCCTTCGGCCGGGGTGTGAAATTGATCGGGGCGACGGCGCACTTCGTGACGGCGGAGCTCGACGACGGCCCGATCATCGCCCAAGACGTGACGCCCGTAGACCACACCTTCACGCCTGAGCGCATGGCCCAGGCGGGCCGCGACGTCGAGAAGCTCGTGCTTGCGCGGGCCGTGCGGCTGGTGCTCGAAGAGCGGGTGTTCCTCCACGGCCGCCGCACCGTGGTGTTTTCGTAGCGACAGAGCTCCAGGGCTGTCTTCACGCGAAACATCGGCATCGTGCCGATTTTCGCTTGGCCGACTCTGTCGGCTGGAGTCAACCCGGCCCTCCGGGCCTGGCGCTCCTCGTAGCGACGGAGCTCCAGGGCTGTCTTCACGCGAAACATCGGCATCGTGCCGATTTTCGCTTGGCCGACTCCGTCGGCTGGAGTCAACCCGGCCCTCCGGGCCTGGCGCTCCTCGTAGCGACGGAGCTCCAGCTCTGTCGAATAGAGGCCGCATTCGACAGGCCTGGAGGCCTGTCGCTACGTGGGGCGATGGCCTGTCGCTACGTGGCCCGTCGCTGCGGGACTGTCCTGCTCCGTCATCACACGTTTGAGCTCGGCGATCGCGCGCCCGCGGAGCCGCGACACCGTGCCCTCGCACACTTCAAGCACGTGGGCGATCGCCGCCTGGCTCTTGCCGGTGAGCAGCATCTCGACCACAGTGCGGAGCCGTGGTTCGAGCCGGTCGAGCGCCGCGTGGAGTCGGGCGGCCGGGTCTGCGGCGGCTTCGGCCGGTGGTTCGCTCGACGCAAGATCGTCTCGGGCACGGTCGGTGAGCAGCACACCGGCCGCCGTGGCGATGAGCTCGCAGCGCCGCGCCTGGCGGCGGCGATGCCGGGCGATATCGAGCGCGCGTTCACGCGCCAGCCACAAGAGATACGCGAGCCCGCAGTCTCCGGCACGGGTGCCCGCGGTGCGGCCCGCGTCAAATTGAGCCACGGCCCGTTCGCCGGCCGCCGCCTGCGGCAGCCGGCGCAGATGATCCAGCACGAGCGCCACGGCGTCGTCCACGGCCGACCAGTCGCCGACCCCGAGCCGCCGGAGCGTGCGGCGGGCGGCTTCCTCGAGCTGCGGCCGCGCCTCCATGACGAGCTCCGCGAGCTGATTTGCGTCGGCCGTCTCCTGCCACGCCCGGAGCTTGGCGGCGAGGTCGGGCGACGTCGTGCGAGTGGTCGGCATTCCATTGCCTGGCATGATGCACCCCCTTGGTGATCGCGAGCATGACGCGGTCCGAGGCACGGTTGGTCCGTCCCACGAACCCACGACAAAAAATTTTTGGTCGCCGCGCAAGGTTCACGAACCGGTAGCGTATAGCTCATGGGGGGGGTGTCGAGTGGGAAGTGAAATCTGGAGTGCACGACATGCCATCCTCGATCGCGGACTGCGCCTCGCTCTTGCGGCAGCAGGGGTTGCGGCATCATGTGGACATTGCGGAAGGGGTGATTCGCCTCGTGTTCGTCACGCGGCTGTATCGCAATCCCCGCGGTGAGAAGCTCGTGATCATGAGCATTTCGACGCCGGACGACGGGCATCGGGTGCGGCTCTTCATCACACGGGCGTTTGTCGCTGATCACGATCCGGCGGGTGTGTGCCTGGCGGCCTGCCGGCTCGCGGCCGACACGCCGCTCGTGGCGGTCGAATTCGATGCCGACTGCGACGACCTCCGCATGGTGGTGGAAGCTGCGGTGGAGGATGGCAGCCTCGCGCCTTTGCAGTTGATGTCGATGATCGATCGCCTTGTCGAAGCGGCCGAGGCATGGGCGCCCGTGCTGGCGGTCGCGCCGCCGCGGGCCAGAGGGGGGAGGGCAGCATGAAGAGGGGCGAGATAGGCCGGCTTTATGACCAAGGGTGCCGAGTTGCTGACGAAAATGAGGTTAATTCCATGGCTTGGCTTCGGAAGCAGTTCTTCGGAGGCCGAAAGGTCTTCGGAAGGGCTGTCGGCGCGGCGGGCTGCTCGGGCCGAGAGGCCGTCGGAAGCCGTCGTTCAGCCCGCAGGATACCTGGCCAGCATGCCGCGCAACTTTGCCCGCCACGAACAGTTTCTGCGCATCTTCGCCCTCCTCGAGCTGCTTTCCAACGCGCGGCAACCGCTCGACGATCAGGCGGTGATCGCGGCCCTCAAGGAGCGGCTCGGGCTCACGCGGCTCTCACCCCGCACGCTGCGCCGCGACTGTGAGTTTCTGGGGTCGTGCGGCTATCCCGTCGATCATACGCCGCTGCCGGATGCCCGAAAGTATGGATGGATGCTCGCCAAGGATTCTGTCAACGGGAGGAAAATCCCCTCCGAGCCGCTCACGCTGCTCGAGCTCGTGGCGTTCACCGTCGGCCGCGACCTGCTCAAGCCCTTCGAAGGCACGATCCTCTGGACGGGCATCGAGTCGCTGCGGCACAAGCTCGAGCGCGACATGCCCGCCGCGATGCGCGCGCGGCTCGAGAGCGCCCGCCACGTGTTTCATGTGAGCGGCTTCGATCCACGCTACGCGGCCCGGCCGCGGCTGATCTCGACGCTCAGCGGGGCGATCACCGATTGCCACGAGATCGAGCTCGAGGAGGATGGCCAGCCCGGCACGACGCGCC
>JAIXPT010000033.1 GCA_027486095.1 Planctomycetaceae bacterium
CTGCTCACGACCTTCAACGAGGTCGATATGTCGGCCGTGATGGCCCTGCGGGCGAAGTTCAAGGACACGTTTCACGAGCGGTATGGCGTGAAGCTCGGGTTCATGTCGTTTTTCGTGCGGGCGGCTGTGGAGGCGCTGCGGGCCGTGCCGCAGGTGAACGCCGAGTTTCGTGATCCGCACATCGTGTTTCGCGACTACTGCGACATCGGGATCGCCGTCGGCGGCGGCAAGGGGCTCGTGGTGCCGGTGTTGCGGAATGCCGAGATGCTGTCGTTCGCCCAGATCGAGCAGGCGATCGGCGATTTCGCCCGGCGCGCCGCCGACAACAAGCTCAAGCTCGAGGAGCTGCAGGGCGGCACGTTCACGATCTCGAATGGCGGCGTGTATGGCTCGATGATGAGCACACCGATCATCAACCCGCCGCAGAGCGGCATCCTCGGGCTCCATGCCATCCAGGACCGGCCGATGGCCGTGAACGGCCAGGTGGTGATCCGCCCGATGATGTATCTCGCGCTCACTTACGACCATCGCCTCGTGGACGGCCGCGAGGCCGTCACGTTTCTGAAGCGGGTCAAGGACACGATCGAAGATCCCACCCGCCTGATGCTGGAGGTGTAGCCGCCGATGCAGTACGACCTGGTGGTGATCGGTGGCGGCCCGGGCGGCTATGTGGCGGCGATTCGCGCGGCGCAGCTCGGCATGAAGGCGGCGGTCGTCGAGAAGGAAGAGAAGCTCGGAGGCACCTGCCTGCGCATCGGCTGCATTCCCTCGAAGGCGTTGCTCGAATCGAGCCACAAGCTCGAGGAGGCGGGCCACGAATTCGCCCAGCATGGGATCCACGTCGGCGGGGTGTCGTTCGATCTCGCCACGATGATGAGGCGGAAAGACGACGTGGTGGCGACGCTCGCGAAGGGCATCGAGGGCCTGCTCGCCAAGAACAAGGTCGCACGGGTGCGGGGCACGGGGCGGCTCGCAGGGGCCGGGCGCGTCGTGGTGAGGGCCGCCGACGGCGCCGAGACGACCCTCGAGACTCCGCGGATCATCCTCGCCGTCGGGAGCCGGGCCGTGGTGCTGCCCGGTATCGAGGTCGATGGGCGGCTCGTGGGCACGAGCACCGAGGCGCTCGCCTTCGACGCGGTGCCGGGGCATCTCGTGGTGATCGGCGGCGGCTACATCGGGCTGGAGCTCGGCAGCGTGTGGCGCCGGCTGGGCGCGAAGGTGACGGTGCTCGAATATGCCGACCGCATCCTCGCAGGGCTCGATGCCGACATCGCCGCCGAGGCGCTCCCCTTGTTTCGCAAGCAGGGGCTCGATATCCGCCTGGGCGTGAAGGTGACGAGCGCCAAGGCGACCGGCTCCACATGTGTCGTCGAGTGCGAGGGGCAGGAGCCGATCGAGTGCGATCGTGTGCTCGCGGCGACAGGCCGGCGTCCGGCGACCGACGATCTCGGCCTCGCCACGGTGGGCATCCAGGCCGACAAGCGTGGATCGATCCCCGTTGACGGGCAGTTTCGCACCTCCGCCGCCGGCGTGTATGCGATCGGCGACTGCATTCCCGGGCCGATGCTCGCCCACAAGGCCGAAGAGGATGGCGTGGCCTGCGTGGAGGCGATGCACAGCGGCTGGGCGCACGTCGATTACGATCTGGTGCCGGCCGTCGTGTTCACGCATCCGGAGATCGCCGCCGTCGGCAAGACGGAAGAGCAGCTTGCGGCCGAAGGCGTGGCCTTCAAAAAGGGCGTGTTTCCCTTCCGGGCCAACGGCCGGGCCCGCACGATCAACGACACCACCGGCAAGGTGAAGGTGCTCGCCGATGCAACGTCCGACCGCGTGCTCGGCGTGCACATCATCGGCCCGGCGGCAGGCGACCTGATCGGCGAAGCCGCCGCCGCGATGAATTTCGGCGCGACCGCGGAAGACATCGCCCGCGTGTGCCACGCGCATCCGACGCTCCCCGAAGCCCTCAAAGAAGCGGCCCTCGCCGTCCACGGCCAGGCCATCCACGGCTAGCTTCAAACCAGGGCGAGCCCTCCCGTCAATAGCCGAACACGGCCATCATTGACGATTGAAAAGTCCGATCATGCAACGGCAACAAAAAGCCCGGAGCGGAAGCGACGGGATCTGCGTGACGGCAATCTTGAAACCTCAATAGGGAGGCCTCAGTCGCCGTCGTCTTCCGAGGCTTCGAGGCTTGCCACCCCGAGGGCGTCGAGGTCTTCACCGTCTGCCGGATCCTCTTCGCCGATCCGCACGTAGGCGAGGAGTGAATTCTTCTCGCTCTCCGAGATCTCGGCGTGCAGAAAACTGTCGATGATCTCGAGCGCGGGCGGGGCGGCCACCACGGCCGTGCCCAGGCCCCGCCGTCGCACATACATGTCACACAGCGTCAGGAGTTCCTCCCGATTCATCGTCCGGCCTCCCACATCCCTGGATGGAACACGCACCCGAGCATGCCGCTGCACTCCGGAAAGGCTGCAGGCCGGCGGTCGAAAGTATGTACGATGCATGTGAGGGAACGGTTCAGCTGTGCGGCACCCCTGCGGAGAACACCACGATGATCCTGCCCCGGCGTCGATTTCTGCAGCGGGCCGCAGCCGTGGGCACGGCGTTCAGTGGGTCGATGGCAGCGGCCGCGGACGCTCCCGCCGGCCCGCTTGCCCACGTGGAGTTCACGCCGGCAGCCGCGGCGCAAGGGCGGGCCCAGGCGGCGCGGCCCTCCCGTGGCGGGCTGATTCCGGCGGATCTGCCCCGGCGGTTCGGGATCGCCCACGTCGATCCCAAGTATGGCTTCACGCCGAAGCCGATTCTCATCGAGGGAGCGGAAAAGATCCTCGAGACGCCGGCCCGCGCGGCGAAATTCTGGCTTCTCGACCTGGCCGGCGTGTATCGCAGGAATTCCGACTGGCAACCGCTGCGGGGTGATTCCGACTTTGTGGAGCGGATCCAGCACCCGTATTTCGTGGCCACGCTCGCCTTGCCCTTCGAGATGGTGGCTCTGGAAGTGGGCTCCGCTCCGGGCACGCGCATGTTCGCCCCTGACGAAGACTACTCGCGCGACGAGCAGGAGATGTATGCCCTCACGCGGCACCTGCTCACGGCCTACGCCGACAAGCCGTGTACGTTCATCCTCCAGAATTGGGAGGGTGATTGGATCATCCGCGGCGACGACAAGGATTGGGCGAAGAAGGTGCCGCCACACGCGCAGGCGAGGCTCGCATCGATGGCTGCGTGGTGGCGGGCGCGGCAGCGTGGCGTGACTCGTGCCCGCAAGGAGGCCCCACCCGGCGGCAAGTGCACCGTGTTGCATGCAGCGGAGGTAAACCGCGTCGCCGATGCCTTCCAGGGCATCCCGGTGGCGACGACGCATGCGCTCCCGCACGCCCCTGTCGATCTCGTCTCATGGTCGTGCTACGACGGCCTCAACGATCCTGCTCTGGCCTGGAAATGCCTCGAGGTTTTGCACGCGTGCGCCCACGACGAAGAGGGCCGGCCGGCGCCGATCATGATCGGCGAGATCGGGCGGCCTGAAACCGGCCAAGAGGAGCAGGCCGTCGTCGAGTGGTGGGATCAGGCCCTGGGCGTGCTCTTCGCGTGGGGCGTGCACTCGATTTTTCATTGGGAGCTGTTCTGCAATGAGCCCCGTGACGCGAGCCGGCGGAAGCTGGATCTCGGGCCGAAGGTGCAGCCGGCCGAGATGCGCGGCTTCTGGTGGTTTCGCCCCGACGGCACGACCTCGTGGGGCGGCGACTATCTCGGCCGCGTGCTCTCCCGGGCCGGCCAGCGCGGCCTTGGGTAGGGAATCCCGGAAACCGGGTCCAAGCGATGTTTTGACTGTTTTCTCCGCAGACCTGTATGGTATTCGTCGGTGTCCAGTAAGGTTGCTACGACTCAAGTCAGAGGCAAGGATCCGGTGCATCATGGCGAAGAAAATTAGCGCTCTTGTTCGGCTGCAGATTCCTACCAGCCGGCCCGACGCCGGCCCCGCCGAGACCCATGCGCTCGGCCGACGCGGGGTGGACATGACGGCCTTCAGCCGCGTCTTTCAGTCCCGGAAACCCGACGACGGCAGAACCGCCGTTCCGGTGGTCATCACCGTCTATGAAGACAGGTCGTTCGCACTGGTCATCGACCCACCTCGGTGCCAGGCCAGCCACGAGCCGTCGCTCGCAGGCTGACCCGCCGTGAACGAATCCGCCCCGGCTGCCCGGCCACCATGGATCGTCTTGGTGGCGATCGACACGTCCGTCACGCTGCCCGAAGGGGCTATCGTCGGCCGAGACGACTTCCACGCCTGGCTCTGGGAACATGCCGACGGACTGCTCGGCATCGACGAGGGCAGCGTCACCGCGACCGAAGCAGCCGCCTCTGGGCTCGTGCCGTCGTGGATGGTCATCGACACCGCCGCCGCACCGCCAGACCGTGACTGGGTTGCAGATCTGGCCGTCGCCCAAGTGGAGTGGTGGTTCGCCGACGAATCGTCGGCCCGATCGGCTGCCGGCCTCGTCGCCGATCTCGCCGGCTGCCGCATCCGCGGAATCCGCGTCGAGGAGCCGGTCGATCGCGAGCAGCCGGCCCCCTTCGGGCCGGTCGCCATATCAGGCTTCGGTACGGTGCGGGCGGCCGGAGACGAGGGAGAAGCAGGGATCGACGAGAACGGCGCGGCCACGATCTTCATCGAGCCGGGGCTGGGATTCGGCACGGGTCTCCATGAGACCACGCAACTGTGCCTGGCAGCACTCGCCGACCGACGGCGACGCAACGGACGCTTCGACCGCGTGCTCGACCATGGCAGCGGCTCCGGAATTCTCGGCATCGCCGCGGTGGTGCTCGGGGCGGGGCGGGTCGATGCCATCGAGATCGACACGAACGTCCACGCCGCCCTGCGCGACAACGCGCGACGCAACGGCGTGGCTGGCCGACTCCATGTCGCCCACGATCTGCCCGTCGCGGCCGACCCCTACGACGTCGTGGTCGCCAACATCGTCGCGGCGGTCCTCCTCGAACAGGCGGCCGTGCTCTGCGGCCACGTCAGCCGCCGGGGCGGTGAGCTCGTGCTTTCCGGCCTGCTCGCCGACGAGGCTCCGGCCGTAGCCAAACGCTTCGCAACGCTCCTCGGCGTCCGTCCGCAGATCACGGAGCGTGGCGTCTGGACCTGCCTGTCGTTTCGATCCGAGTGACGCACCGCTCGGCCATCGAGTACGCCCGGCTGGACTCGAACCAGCGGGCAGTGTTCGCGCGAGGCCTGCGCCCTCCGGGCTCGCCTCGCTTGGGCACCTCCAGTGCCTCTCTACCGGCGGGCATCGTGCCCGCACGTCTTTGCAATACGCCCGGCTGGACTCGAACCAGCGACGCTGGGATTCAAATCCAAAGCTGACCATCCAAACCCAACGACTCAAGCCGGGCAGAGATCCTGCCCGATGGACTAAAAGGCTGTGCTTGACACCTTTCAAGCAGACGCCTAGATTTCTTGGATGGCGAGTCGTCCGCGACACACCGATCCGCACGTTGAATCGGCACTCGCGGCGGCTGAGCGGCGGGGTTGGCGTGTCGAAAAGGCCACCGGTGGTCATGCCCATGGATGGGGACGGATGCTTTGTCCCCAGGCCACACGAGCGGGGTGCATCGTTTTTGTCCACTCGACCCCACGGAGCCCGCAGGCGCACGCCCGCCACATTCAGAAACGGGTGGACGGCTGCCCACACCAGGAGAGTTGCGAACAGGGAGTTGTGTCATGAGTGAGAAGCCAATGCGCGAGCGGGAATACGACTTTTCGCTGATCCTCTCCGGGGTCACTGAGCTGACGGACGACCAGGCCGAGGCGCTTTTTGCCGGTGGTTGCAGCGACGCCACTCCAAGCGTGATCTATGGGCGGGTCTGGCTCGAGTTCTCCCGGGTGGCCACGTCCTACAAGGACGCTGTGCTGTCCGCTATTCGCGATGTCCGGCGAGCGAACATTGGGGCGGATGTCGAGCGGATCGACGAGTGCAACCTTGTCACCTTGTCTGAAATTGCCAGGAAGATTGGCAAAACCCCGCAGTACGTGCATCAACTCGTAACCGGTGTGCGCGGGCCTGGGCGGTTCCCGCCACCAGAGTGCCACTTGACGGATACCGTTCTTTTGTGGGCGTGGTGCGCGGTCAGCTTTTGGCTCACCCAGAACAACATCGTGCGGCCGGAAGTGGTGGAGGATCTGGACACTGCCTACCTGATCAACAACGCCCTCGAAGAACTCCGCGAAGGCCGGTGCCCGCAACCGACTGCGACCGAGCATCTCAAGAAGGAGCTCGCTGCCCTTTAGGTGGTGGCCGACCTCCGTCGTCGCTTGATGACCGTGCTTCCTGCCCCTGCGTTCGGGAGTACGCCCGGCTGGACTCGAACCAGCGACCCTGGGATTAGAAACTTGAGGTGGGACGATTTCGCATTTGGCGAAGGTACCACGAAATCGACCTTGAGTCGTTGCCCGGCAAGGACTTCCGAACGCAGGTCTTCGTTCGCCAGCACCGCCAGCCTCACCGCCCAGAGGGCGGAGAAGGGTACCGATTTGAGGAATCCTCAAACCCGACATTGGCCCACGTTCCTGACCCAACTATCGACCGCCAGATTGCCGCTCGGCAAGTCATGATGGGAGTGGAGAGGGTAAACCGGGCGAGTGTAGCGCCCCCGGTGATGTGGGCCGGTGGAATTCACAGCGGCAGAAATTCAACCCGGTTCCGCATTTCAGCCTGCGTCATGACGGATGCAATGAGGGCGAGGTCGTGCACAGCCCCGCCGACCGTGACCCGCAGTTGGTGGCCGTAGACCATGCCAGCAAACTCCCGTCGGGCCTGCTGCCAGCGAGCTGCCAGAACCAGAAAATCGCAATCCTGACTGAAGACGACCCGCCCAAGTTCAAGGGCCCGCTCCAAGAGCCGATCGTCATCCCAGTCGGCTCTCCCGTCTTCTGCGACGGTCAACACATTGACCTGTAGTTGCCGCAGGCCATTCGTGATGGCCGCGGGTACATGATGGTCCAGATAGAAGGAGAGGCTCACTGAGGCTCCCCGGCTTTTCGGAGTTTCTCCCTCAACAGGGACGGCTCCTGCCGGGATTCGATCAAGTCCACGTCCCTCAACTGCTCTCGGATCTCCGAGTCGAAGCGCTGGCTATGATCGTGGTAATAGGTGAGTGCCGCATAAATCTGCGCAAGCGTCAGGTGGGGGTGCTGCCGCTGAATCTCTTCGGCATCCCAGTGATGAGCCAGTCGATCGAGGGCTATTTCCACGACCTTGGTACGCGTGCCCTCGACGATCGCCGTGCCGTCGGCGGCAATCTCGATGTGGGGATAGGAGACCGTTGCCATGGGAAAGATCCTCGACGCGGAACACATCTAGCCTTCATTTTACCCAAAGTCAGCAGCGGGCTCGCCATCGATTTGTGACGGACGACCGCCCACCACCTGGCAGGCTCCAAGAGCCCGCCAAAGGCACCGGGGCAACAGGCAAGCCCACCACCCCGGCACCCCACCAGCAGTCACGCTACCGCGTAAAGGGGCTCCGACACCGACGTCAGTTCGCTGACGGAGACCTTCAGGCCGCTGACATCGGCCTGGCCGGCTCGTCGCATCTTGGGCAGCCCGCCGACTGGGGCGAGTTCGTGCAGATCTCCATGCCGATCGCGACGTCTTTCAAGCCTCGGATAGACGAACTGCCCGCGATCGATATTCACAGCCTCTGACCGGCGTCGGACACGAGGCGTCGAAGCCCCGGGAACGGCCGACTGGGACACGGTCTGCGCCGACGCGAGAAAAACGCCACCGCAGGGGGATGCGCGGCGTTTTGGCGAACCGCCTCCGGATGGCCGAAACGCCCAATTTCGCTGCTCAAGGGCAGTCCGTCAGCCGGAAGACCGTTGCGGAAGTGCCATTGACCGGGCTGTCCTTTGACGGTGCAGATTTGAGGATTTTTGAGGATTGGTGCCGCAGCGACGAAACTCCCTTTCGCCTGAAATGAGAAAAGCACTGGAAAACCAATGCTTTTCAATACGCCCGGCTGGACTCGAACCAGCGACCCTGGGATTAGAAATCCCATGCTCTATCCACCTGAGCTACGGGCGCGAAAGGGGCCTGTGCTGCGCAGGACCCCCGCATGGATTTCTACCACGCGGGCGGGGGCGGCGTCAGCGGCCGAGCGGGTGATCTTGCTGGCAGCCTGGATCCTGCGGTGAGGGTGTGCCGACCGCGCTGACGTCGTGTGTGAATAGATATCGCCACACCGGATCGTAAAGGAGCCCGCCATCCGCTCCGGCTGGCGATCCCTTGCCGGGCTGGACAGCTGCGTGGGCACGCTTTTCGTCGCCACCCACGTCGGCGGCCGACACGAGCCGCCGGGTGTTGCCGTAGGGCGGCGTGGCGTCGTCTACGTTGACGATCGGTCCGTATTCGTTCATGCCCAGGAGCTCCCAGGAGCGGCAGTAGTGGTCGCCAGACCAGCCGCCGTCGAGCACGTGCGAGAATCCGAAATACCGCTCCGCGGGCGTCGCCGACGGGAGCGATTGCCAGTCTTGATCCTGATCGCGGGGTCCACAGAGCATCACCACCCGATCCACCTTCACCTCTTTGGCGAAGCGGGCAGCCGTGGTGGCCCCGTGCGAGGCGCCGGCCACGATCACCTTGTTCCAACGCACCTCGGAACCGTCGGCCGAGAGAAACTGCTTCCAGTCTCCCTGTGGGTGCCGCTCTGCGAGGCCACGCAGCATCGCCCGCACCCGTTCCATCATGCCGTCGGGGGGCGGCACGTCGAGCTGGTCGCTCACGTCGCGGCCCGTCGCCGCCTCGAGCCGCACGTGGCCGCGATCCATGCGGTCGCGCGGCTTGAGGATCCCGAACCATTTGTTGGCGTAGTGCGGCTGCACGGCATGCAGGCCGTAGTCGTTGAGCCGCGTAAACAGCGCGTCGTTGTAGTCCATCAGCCAGACGACGAGCCGGCCCCGCGGCTTCACGCGCGTGTCCACCGAGGCGTGCTCGATGTCGGCGGGCTTGCCCTCCTTCTCGAGCACGAAGTCGATCTCGGGGTGGGCCTTCACGCGCGGGTCTAGCTCACTCGCCCGGGCCTGCAGGTGATACCGCTGCGGCTGCGGATCCTTGGGGGGCGCCGCGACGGCCAAGGCCGGCCACAGCAGGCAGGCGACGGCTCCATGCAGCCACCACGAATGGCCGAGCGAGTTCAAATCCCCTCCAGCCCGCCGGTGGCCTCGGGAAGCCCGGCGGATTTCACGCCCATGCGCTCGAGCAGCGACGTGAATAGATTGTTGAGCGGGGTCTTCGGCTCATACTGCCGATGGTGGCCTGGCTGCAGGGTGCCTCCGCCGCGGCCGGCGAGCAGGATCGGCAGATTGTTGTGGTCGTGGCGGTTGCCGTCGCCGATGCAGCCACCATACACGACCATGCTCCGGTCCAGAAGCGTCGCATCGCCCTCCTTGATGCTCTTCAGCCTGCCGAGCAGGTAGGCCAGCTGCTTCGTGTGGAAGCGGTTGATCTTCGCGATCTTGGCCTGCTTGGTGGGGTCGTTGCCGTGGTGCGAGAGATCGTGGTGCCCCTCCGGCACGTCGATGAACGAATAGCTGCGCGAGCTGCCTTCGTTCGCGAACACGCATGTCGCCACCCGGGTCGAGTCGGTCTGGAAGGCAAGCACGAGCAGATCGGCCAGGAGCCGGAGGTGCTCCTCGTAGCTTTCGGGGATGCCGGCGGGCTTCTTCATGATGGCCGTGGCGGCCGGGCCGCCCTTCGCGGCCCGCTCGATCCGCTGCTCGACCTCCCGCACTGCCGAGAGATATTCGTCGAGCTTGCGGCGATCGGAGTGGCCGAGCGTGGTTTGCAGCCGCCGCGCGTCTTCGAGCGCGAAGTCGAGGATGCTACGGCTGAAGCGATCGCGCTTGGCGCGGGCCTGGGCTGATTCGCCGGGCCGGCCGTCTTCGAAGAGCCGCTCGAAGATCAGCTTCGGATCGTTTTCCTTGGGGAGCGGCTGCGTTTCGTTGCGCCACGAGATCGTCGAGGAATAGACGCAGCTATAGCCCGAGTCGCAGGTGCCGGAGGTCTTGCCGAGATCGGCGCCGATTTCGAGCGATGGAAACCGAGTCTTGCGGCCGACGGCCGCCGCCGCGATCTGGTCCACCGATGTGCCGCAGTGGATGTCGAGGCCGTCGGTCTTGCGGGCCTGGGCGCCGGTGAGAAACGACGCCATCGCGCGGGCATGATCGCCGGGGCCGTCGCCATTCGCGTTGGCCCGCTGCTGGGCGAGGCCGGAGAGGATGCTGAAATCGTCCTTGAAGCCGGCGAGCGGCTCGAGCGTGGGCGGCAGCTTGTAGGCCGAGCCCGTATCGGCGGGCGTCCAGTCGGGCATGTGGATGCCGTTGGGCACGTAAAAAACTGCCATCCGCACCGGGGTGGCCGCGCCGGCCCGGGCCGCTGCCGCACGGGCGGGCTGCATGGCGTCGAGCAAGGGCAGGGCGATTCCCGTGCCGAGCCCGCGCAGCATCGTGCGTCGCGAAAGCCGTGGTGTCATTGGAGGTCGGCTCCCGATTCCCGTTGACGAAATGCAGGGCTCTTCACGATCTCGGCGACGATCACCGAGAAGCGATCGCCCTGGGCGGCGGATGCCGCTGCGATCCGTTCCACCGCACAGGCATCATAGTATTCGAGGCCCCTTCCGAGCCCGTACGTGAGCAGTTTCTCGATCAGGCAGCGGCGAAATTCGTCCTTGCGGGCGGCGAGGATCGTGCGGAGTTCGCCCGGGCCGCTGAAGCGGCGGCCATCGGGCAGCTCGCCGCCGGCATCCACTGCCGCGCCGCCGTCGCGGTCGCGCCAGCCACCGATTGCGTCGTAGTTTTCGAGGCCGAAACCGAGCGGATCCATGAGCTTGTGGCACGAGGCACAGGCCGGGTCGGCGCGGTGCTGCTCCATGCGTTGCCGGAGCGTGCCCACGAGTTTTTCCCCCTTGGCATCGGCCAGCTCCGGCACGTTCGCGGGCGGATCGGGGGGCGGGGCGGCGAACAGGTTTTCGAGGATCCATTTGCCGCGCTTCACCGGGCTCGTGCGGGTGGGGTTCGAGGTGACGGTGAGGATGCTCGCCTGCCCGAGCAGGCCGCC
>JAIXPT010000295.1 GCA_027486095.1 Planctomycetaceae bacterium
GTGAATCTCGTGCCCGATCTCGTCGTGCTCGAGATCGACCGCCGCCTCGTTCCTGGGGAATCTCCGCACGATGCCCGTGACGAACTGATTCGCCGCATTGCCGCAGCCGTGCCCGGCGCCCGGATCGACCACGAGGAGCCGTTCGTGGAGAGCGCGGGGCTGCCGGAGGCTGCCGACGGCGGGTGGGCCGATGCCATCGAGGCCGCCGGAATGGCGCTCGGCATCGAGTGCCGCCGCACCGCCGCCCGCTACGGCACGAATGCCAGCATCTTTGCCGCGGCCGGCGTGCCGAGCGTCGTGTTCGGCCCCGGCTCGATCGCCCAGGCCCACACGGCCGACGAATGGATCGACCTCGACGAGGTCGATGAGGCCGCGCGGATCCTGTGCGGATTCGCGACCGGCTGACAGCCGTGGGATCGGGTCTTCACGTCGATGACGATCGACTCCACGGGGGCCAAGAGCGCGTTGCGGGGCGCGAGGATGCCCCGCTGGGGCGCGGCCAGTCGCCTGATGCATCGCAGGCTCAGTTCGATCGCCCCATGGGCTGCGGACGGCGTGACCATCCCGACCAGCTCGGTATCGTCGCGGCCAGCGGTGGCAAGGAGCGTGCCGTTGGCGAACAGGCCGAGCTGGCAGAACGCGTGGTTACGCCAGGCTTCGCCCGCGAGCCCAACCGTGATCGTTGCACGGGCGTTCGGCGGCAGCATCAAAGCCAACCGCGCTGCGGGCATGGTGGCCCAGCGCCAGGTGTCGTGGGGAAAGCGATGATGCCACCCCGGCCCGAGCCGCCGCTCGTGCACGGGATTGATCTCGAATCGTCCACTGCCAGGGCACACGATGGATTGATTGCTGAGCGGTCCAGCGAGCCGGATGGCCACCCTTTCGAGACGCGGCCGGTGCCGGCCGCCGTCACACGCGGCAAGGATGAGGGGCCGACGAGTGAAATGCCGTGCTGCCCGCGCTACATCGCCGGCCAGACGATCCCTCGGCGTTGGCCGGCGGAGCCGACGTGTCGATCGGGCCGTCTCGAGCGCTGTAAGCACTCCCGTGACTCCGGGATGAGTAGCCGCCCCCAGATCACGGATCGCGTGCAGCGCCGTGCCGACCGCTTCGGCCGAATCAGTCTCGCAAGCGAGCCGGGCGGCGGCAGCCGCATCTACGCGGGAGACGACGCCGAAAATGTCGAACAGGCCGCTGGCACCGCGGCCGCTCTGCAGCGCGTTGTGGATGGCCATGAGGCAGAGGGTGGCTTCGGGGCGGAGCATTCGCACCGCCCCGTAGGCCGTCGATGCCGGGAGGCTCCACTGTCTCAACAGCCGGTCGTTGGTGCGGTCGTCGAGGTGATCGAAGACCCGCCAATGCACGTCGAGATCGACGCCACCGCGAACCATGTTCCAGCTGCCCCGCTGATTCATGATCCGGGCTGCCAATTCGATCCAGTCGGCATCGAGGTGTGGGCGAAAGCCCGCGGTCAAGAGTTCCTGCACAACGCTCTCGGCCTGCGTCCGCGGGATCGCAAAGTCGATGTCTGCCACCGGCCGCACGCGCCAGGCATCCGGATCGCTGCCGAGCCCGAAGCTCTTGAGCATCGTGAGGGCAAATCTGGATGCCAGCCCGCCCAGGAATGGAGTGGCATGGACGAGCTTGCGGCTGTTGCTGAGCCAATGATGCCGCGCGATGCCATCGAGATACGGATCGATCGTGCCGAGGCTGCGCAGATTGCGGGTGATGTATCCGCCCGCCCATCCGAGCATGTCAGATGCCGTGGCAGGATCGTGCGCCGTCCGCCAGGCCTGCCAAGCCTCGAGAGCCCGCCGCGGTTCGGCCAAAGCGGCCTGGCAAATCAACCGTTCCGATTCATCCATGCGCGCACCACCTTGAGGTATTCACTGCGGTCGGCACGCTGGGTCGCGGTAGTGCTCGCCGCATGCACCCGCCGCTCCAGGGTCACCGATTCGACGATCGTCGCCGTCAGGCCGAGGGCCTGGAATCGTGTGTACCATTCCACGAACTCCCCTGTTCGCAGCCCGCTTTCAAACGGGCCGACGCGGTGCCACGTGCTCCACGGCAAGAGCAGGCCGCCGGCGGCGTAGGCCGGCCGCAGATTCGCCGGCACGTGCAGGCCGCCTGAACTGGTGGACGAGAAATGGCGAACCATTCCGAGTGCGACCGCGGCGTTGCTCGCGCGAAGTGCAGCGGCCAGGTCGCGGGTGCGAGTCGGGGGCCAGCGATCGTCGGCGTCGAGAAACGCGAGATACTCGCAAGCGCTCTGCCGCACCCCGAGATTCCGTGCTCCGCCGGCGTTGAGGCCGATCTCACTGCGAAGGAGTGTCACCCGAGGATCGTCGTGATAGCGCGGCGGCAGAACGACGGGCACGTCACTACCGGCGTCCACCACCACCAGCCGTGGTTCGGTATCGACCTGCGCGAAGACGGAATCGACGGCCTCTTCCATGTAGGCCGTGACGTTGCGTACCGGCATCACGACTTCAACGGCGGTCACGGTTCGACGGCCCCTTCGTGAGCAATTGGCGGCGAACCGCCTGCAGGATCGCCCGATTACTCGCTTCCGTATCGGAAGAGGCATTACGGGCATGGATGTGGCGGTGGACGACCACCTCCGGCACCGCTGCAGCCTTGGCACCCCGGTCTCTGGCTCTGGCAAACCATTCGACGTCATCGGCCCCGATCAAGAGTGTCTCGTCGAGCGGACCGACGAGCTTCCATGCCGCCCGCCGGATCACGAGTGCGCTCGGGAGGAATCCGGCCTGCGGACCGTCGAGCCACTCGCGCCGGCACCACGCCGGGCGGTCGAGTCCTTCGGCCAACACGAAGCGCTGCTGGCCCACGGCATACATCAGGGTCGGATCGGCGACGAACAGCGGGATCTGGAGGAGCAGTTTGTGGGGCACCCACTCATCGTCTTGATCCAGGAAGGCGATGAAATCCGCTGCTCCGGCGGCCACGCCGCGGTTGCGAGCCGCAGCCGCACCACGCGGCGCGATATGGGACAACACCGTGAGCTGCGGCCACTTTCGGGCCAGGCTCTCGAGTAGCCGCGGTGAATCGTCCGTCGAGCCGTCGTCGATGGCGAACACCCGCAACTGCCAATCGCCCTCCTGCGCCCTGACACCGTCGATCGCACGGCCGATGAAAGCCGCCCCGTTGTGAACCGGAATCACGACGTCGATGGCGATGCTCATGCGACCAGCCTCTCTACGTGCTCGGCGATTCGATCCAACGGCAGCCTGCCGGCCGTGTAGGTCGCCGTCCGCTCGCTCACCAGCTTCAACCGCGCGAAGGCCGTGGCATGGAAAAAAGGGAACTGCGCGATCGTGTTCGGGGCGGTCGCGAAAAAGGCCATGGGTGGCGCGAGGGGGACGAGCTCTGCCGGCCCCTGCTCCGTGAGCACCAGCGTGGCGGCGTGGGTGGCCACGGAGGGACGAAATCCCCGCCCCTCTGGTCCGCCGAGGAAGTGAATCTCCTTGTGGGCGTCTTCGTCCCAAGCCACCGTGTCGGTCGGCCTGCCTATGAACCCGGGACCGCCCGGACGCACTTTCAGCGTCGGATAGGCACCCCAGACCCCGAGACCGGCAGCGGTGCCATCCAGCTCGACGACATTGTCTCCGAGATACTCGAAACCGGCGGCAAGGCATGCGCGCACGAGCGTCGTTTTGCCGGCTCGACCGGCGCCAGTCACCAGGAGCCCACGGTCCCCCCGGGCGATTGCGGCCGCGTGGACGAGCACATGACCATCGTTGATGGCGGCCCAGTGGAGCAACGGACGGCAAAACTCCGCGTGTTCGCGGGGTGCGACGCTGGCACCGGCCACCAGCAGGGCGAAACCCCGGGTCGGATCGTAGGCCAGGAGAAACTGCCGCTCCGGTTCGAAGCACACAAGCCAGGGGGCGAGTTCGGCGGCGGGCCGCACACCGCCGCTCACATCGTCGGCGATGATACAGCCATAGGGCCCGCGACGGAGGCCGCGGCAGTCGGGAACGTCGTGGAGCGTGCGGGAAGGCAGGATCGTCAGGCGAATGTCATCGTGCGGCTGCGTTGCGGGCCAGAGTCCGCTCATCTCGACCCTGCAGATCTCCGCCTCACGGCCACCGATCAACAGATTCCGACTTCCGAAGTGGGCCCGCAGCACCCGCTCGGACGGCAGGTGCTCCGCTTCGTCGATGCGTTGCTCGAGCCAGGTTGTCAGACGCCTGATGAGTGTCATGCCGCGCGGGCCTGTGGCCAGCCGGCCGTCGGATCGGCCTCGTGAATCGGATCGAGGCCGAGAATATCCTCCAGATCAGTGAAGCTTTCGAGTGTGAAGCCGGCGAAGGTCCACGACGCCGGCGGCTGATCCGTCGGAATCGTGCCGTCGGTTACGGCGGCTACCAGGCCGTGGTCTTGGAGTTCGTTGAGGATCGCAGGCAGCCGTGCCGCGAGATCGTCTGGATTGGTGCATGAAGCCATCAGTGCCGCCGCAGTCGGCGCCGTCTCCAGACGCTCCCACAGCATGCTTGAAGCCTCGTCGAGCCGGAAGTAGTGCCCCGTGAGCAGATTGATGACCACGGTCTGCCCCACGGCGCGGTCATAGATGACGGAGGGCGTATTGATGCGGTGACGCTGCTCGATGCTCATGGACAGACTCCTAATGCTTGAAGGATGCGATGGATTCCGTCCCGATGGACGGCGGAGGAAAACTCGGTGGTGATGAAGTCGTGGCCTGCCTCGGAAAGTGTCTGCCAAGCCGTGGCGTCACGGCCCAGCCGCCGCACGGCGGCGATCCAATCGGCCGGGCCCGCGCACACGATGACACCGGGCGGATCCCGCCCGGGACCGCATGGGAACAGGCCTTGGACACCAAACACGGTTGATAGCACGGGCAAACCGCGCGACAGGTAGTCGAGCGTCTTCCGCTTCAAGCCGGCGCCGAAACGCAGCGGTGCGATGCCTGCCGTCGAGGACCGCATGACGGCGGCCAGCGCGGGCTCCGAGAGTGGGCCGTGGAACTCCACGCCGGGTCGAGCGAGCGAGTCCACCAGTGCCCTGGGCCAGGCTCCGCAGACGGCGAGACATTGCGCGATGCCAGAGGCATGAAGTGTCGGCCAGATCTCGCGGATGAACCAGGCGACTCCGTCTCGATTGGGGGCGTGGGCGGCACCGCCCACGAAGACGAGCCGCACGGGGCCTGGTGGTCGGGGCATCCGCGGCTCTGTCGGCATGGCGAAATACGGGGCGGCCACGATAGCGGCCCCAGGAAACGCCGTCGTGGCCGCGGCGGCCTCCGCCGTTGTCGGCAGCACCGAGAGGTCGGCGGTGCGAAAGCAGAAGCCCTCCACCAGCCGCATCACTTCGGCAGCTCGGGGATCGAGCGCGGGATCGAAGGCCCGCTGCAGAGAGAGCCGCACGTGGTGCAGATCGTGCGCGAAAAACAATTTCGGCACCGCGATGTCGGTGAGGCTCGCATGGAGGCGGGCGAACAGCCCGGGCCGGCTGATGACGACGGCATCGGGCGAAAATCGCTGCACATGTCCGGGGAGCGATCCGGCCGACTCGTCGCCCACGAATACCTCGCAGCCCAGCGAACTCAGCGTGGCCACGAGATCACTCACGGCGCGGCAGCCGGCATCACGATCGGGAGTCAGCGGCCCGGCCTCGCAGACGGCGATTCGAGTCGGCCTCCACCGACTGGCGATCACTGCCGCCCCGGTGCGTAGCGGTGTCGGACGTTCCAGGAGCGACACGTTCATGACATTGCGTAGTTGGCGTTCCGGGTAATGCGTCAGGCGGCCATGCGATTGCGTGCCATGCGGTCTGCGTGGACGCGGATCAGGTCGTACGGGTAGTCCGTGTGGCGTTCGATCCAGTCTCTTACGGGCCGCAGCCGGAGGCCGTATGGATTGAGGCTGAAGAGGTCAGCCTTGATGAGCGGCACCCCGGACTCGAGCACCCGGCGCCAGCAAGCGTGGCTCGGGTTGTGAGGCAAGTGCCATGTGCCACGGCGAGACCAGCGGCCCAGCCCGCGCAGTGGCCCGATGCGGCGGCACTCGGACAGCCACCAGTCGAGCGGGATTCCCGGATGGTCCAACCGCGCGTCGTACAGTGCCCGCACCCGCAGGCCAGCGGCCTCGCATCGGGCCATCCAGCGCAGTTCATAGGCTTCGATCACGTCGATCTTGCATTCACTCGATCGAACATCGCTCCACAGCCGCTGGCCGAAGGGAGATTCGAGCACCGTACTGGTCATACCCATGAAATAGGATTGCAAGTGAGGAACATGCTGCGCGGAGATGGTCATCCCCCACACGTCGGCGCCCCGGATGGCCGGAGATTCGAAGACCCGTTCGATCGGCCAGAGTGGGCCGTAGGTGCTGCTGTTTGCGAAGATCACCTCGTCGAATCGAGACGTCTCGATCGCCGCCAAGGCCGCCTGCCAACTCCCGAAATCGAAGCCTGTGTTGTCCCGGCTGATGATCAGGTCGGCCAGGGCATCGAGCTCCGGCGAAGGCACCCGGTAGTTCGTCGATACGAACACGATCCAATCGACCGCCGGCCGATACATGCCAAGTGCATGCAGGACATATGGGTCCACGATGCCGTTCACATCCCAATGCGCGTAGATGAGGCAGCGATGTGGCATTCGGGGAATGTCGCAGAAGTGATGGGCGGACGTTACAGCCGCCCAGCGGCCACGTCTGCATCGATTTCGCCCCCAAAACAACCGTACGGCCCCCGCTTGCCCAGTTACCCGGGGGTCTGGCCGCACCCGCGACATCACCTAAAAGCCGACGTCAGCCGCCGAAGAGCTTCACGACCTCGAGGCCGAGGATGATCGCCACGCCCGTCAGGCTCTCTCCGGCGATGAGGCCGCTGGACACGGGCACGGTGTAGCGGTCGGCGGCCTGCGCACTGGCCCGCGCGAAACTCCAGGCCACGAGCGCGCCGGCGAACATCGCGAGCGAGTTGAAGGCGGGGATCACGCCCGCGATGCCGAGGCCCGTCGTGGAGGGCAGCCACGGCCGGAGCCGCGCGGGCCCGAATTCTTCGAGCAGCGTGAGGGCGATGCCGAGCAGGGCGCCCACGACGATCGCCTCGAGCGCACCCGCTGGCAGCGCCTGGATGCCCTTGGCGAGCAGTTCTGCCACACCCGCCCAGACCTTGGCCGATGGCGCCGGCAATGCCTCGGAGCCGAGCCGCTCGGGATTCCGCTGGACGACGAACAGATACGCCGGCACCGATGCGATCGTGCCCGCGATCACGCCGAAGAACTGCGAGATCGTCTGCCGGCGCGGGTTGCCGCCGAGCAGGTAGCCGCTCTTCAGATCGGTGAGCAGGTCGGCGGCGTGCGAGGCGGCCCCCGACGTGATCGAGGCCGTCATCAGGTTGGTGGTGATGTTGGTGGGAGCCACCACGCCGTAGATGAGCTGCGTGATCTTGCCCATGGCGCCGATCGGCGTGATGTCGGTTTCACCGGTGGCGCGGGCCGCCACGATCGAGAGCAGAAAGGTGACGAGCACGGCGAGAATGCCCATCCACCAGGTGATGCCGAACAGCCAGTGACCAAGCACGACGCAGGCCGCCCCGGATGCGAGCGTGCCCGCCACGAACCACGACGACGGCACCTCGACATGGGCGAGCGGATCGCCGGGCTCTTCCGGTGCGCCGCCCGCGAGCCGCGCGAGCCCGCCGAAGGCGCGGAGCACCGTCCGCCACTTGAAGGCGAACGAAAGCAGCCCCGAGGCCACCATCATCGCCGTGGCCGGCCAGAGCACCCATGACACGATCCCGCGATAGCCAGGCTGGGCGATCCCGCGCTCGACGAGGATCGGGCCGATGACCCCGTAAAACACGATCGAGCCCACGAGCATCGACGCGGCCACCCGCATCCCCATGATCGCCCCGGCGGCGACCATGATCAGCGAGCCCTCGATGCCGATCGTGTATTTCGCGAGCAGATCGCGGGCCGCCGCCGAGTGCCACAGGGGAATCTCGGCCGGAAATGCCCACGCCGCCAGGCCCTTGAACTGTGGCACGAGATCCCGCCACACGGCGACCAGCGCTCCGGCCAGCCCCGCCCCGAAGAGCGCCCGCGCCTTCGCCACGGCATCGCCCCCGGCTTCGTGCATGCTTCGCAGCGTTTCGGCCGTGGCGATGCCGGACGGGAAGGGAAGCTGGTCGATATTGATCAGCTGTCGCTTGAGCGGGATCGCCATGAACACCCCGAGCATCGAGAGGGCGGCGAGCCAAAGGCCGATCTCCCACCAGGCGAGCAGACGGCCCGTCGTCAGGTAGAGGGCCGGGATCGCCGACACGAGGCCCGCGCTCGACATGTAGCCGGCGGCGCTCGCGGCGCTCGACATCGTGTAGTTTTCGAGAATCGTAAATGGCCGATCGCGCCAGGCGGGCACGACGCTCTCGAGAAACCGGAATACGGCGAAGGCGATGATGCAGGCCGTGATCGTGACGCCGAGCCCCCAGCCGGTCTTGAGGCCGACATAAAGATTGGAGATCGACATCACGCCGCCGATCACCATCCCGGTGACGACGGCCCGCGGCGAGAGCTGCACCGCGTCGTCGCCGGCATAGACATTCGCGAGCCACCACCGCGCCGCCTCGTGCTCGCTCGTAAACGGCGGATGCTGCTGCGAATTCATGGACACGGATTGTAGCCGTACGCTGGTGGAGTACAGGTGTCCTAGCTGGCATTGCTTTGTTCGATCGCGCCGGCTCGGGGTTACCCCGTACCGTCTCGCCGGACGTTCGCCTCCGCCCGACCAATCCGCCTGTGGCGGATCGGTGCCCGGCTCCGGCTCACTCGGATTTGCCTGCGCTGCGCCATCCATGGCTGCGCTGGTCAAATACGCCGGCTCCCGGGACACGGGGAGCCCGAAGCCTCCTCGACTCAGGAAGCCCGAGGCGTGAGCCGAGAGGATGCCCCGGCTGCGAATCGCCACGCGTATTCCCTTCGGCTCACGCCTCGGGCTTCCCACGCGCCAACAAGCCCGGAGCGGAAGCGACGGGACTCCGGGTCGTGAACGATCCCGTTGCCAATGCCCCATGGAGGCTCGCGCCGAGGTCGCCACAAACGGTCGCCCGGAGGTGCGACCGCCGGCATTCGAGCCGCACCTCGGCTGCGGCTCCGAATGCCCAAGCCCGCAGGGGCCATGGATGGCCCTGCGGGCGTGAAATCAGAAAACGTCGAGATGGAAGTGGTGGCCCTGGTAGTAGCGGCGCGACTTCGGGTAGTCGTTCTGCCATCGCCGGTTGTAGACCGGCACCCGCATCTCCTGCGGATAGCGGTAGTAGAGATCGTTGGCGCTCTGGTAGTAGGCGTCGGCGTAGAAATTCTGCGGATACCACACGTAGGGATAGTGGTAGAAGCGATTCCAGTCGGGTGTGGCGGCGGAATAGCCCCACTGCTGGCCGTAGGCCTGCTGGCCTGGAGCCTGCGCCGCGGTGGGCGCGGCGCTGAACACGAGCGCCCCGGCCGCAAGGCCGAGGGCGGCGACGAAGTGCCGTGGCATCGGATTGTCCCCCTGAAAGTACGAACCAGGGAACGTATCGGCAGGCCGCACGACCGGTCTTTACGGAAAAACCGGCAGGGCTTTCCCGAGGCTTACGTGCGGACTGCGGCTGTCGAGGGGGCCGCCGCAGGCAGGCGCCCTTCGGCGAGCTCGCGGTCCCACTCTTCGATCAGCGGCCAGTCGGGGGCGCAGGTGCCGAAGTCGGCGAGCGTGAGATAGCCCCGCAGGCGGGCGAGCGTGCGCTCGAGCAGGTGGTCATCTTTGCGGAAGATCGGCCCGTGGCTCGGCAGCAGCCACTCGACGTCGCTCGCCGCGATGCGTTCGAGCGACCGGATGAACGAGGGGATGTCGCTTCCGTGGTGGGCGTCGATCGCCCCCACGGAGCCGTCGCGGTAGATGTTGTCGCCCGAGAGCA
>JAIXPT010000310.1 GCA_027486095.1 Planctomycetaceae bacterium
CTCTTCGGCTACGATCCCCACGCCGATTATCTCGCGATCACGCGCGATGCCCGGGGCCGCCGCATCGATTTCGCCGATCCGGGGGCGAGCCTCGTGCTCACGAAGCCCACGACGGCGCTCTCGCACAAAGGCGGCAAGCGGCTCGATGTCGGCAGCGTCGATTACCAGCTGCTGGCGGCGTGGATCGCGGCGGGCTGCCCGGGGCCGAAGCCCGCCGAGAAGAAGCTCGTGGGCATCGACCTCGGCCCGGCCGAGAGCGTGTCGGCCCCGGGCCAGACGGTGGCGCTTGTCGTCACCGCCCGTTACGACGACGGCAGCGCGCGCGATGTCACCCGCTGGGCGCGGTTTACCTCGGCCGACGAAACGATCGCCCTCGTCGATCCGGCTGGCAGCGTGAATGTGATCGGCCATGGCGAGGGAGCGGTGACGGCCTGGTTTTCCTCGCAGATCGCGGTGGCCCGCGTGGTGGCGCCGTTTCCGTATGCCGTGCCGGCCGCAGCGTATGCGGCCGCCCCCCGGGCCAACTTCATCGACGGGCTGAATCTCGAGCAGCTCGAAAAGCTCCATCTCGAGCCGTCGCCGCCGTGCGACGAGGCGACGTTCCTGCGGCGCGCCTTTTTCGACACCATCGGGCGGCTGCCGACGCCCGAGGAGGTTCATGCGTATCGCACCGATCGCTCACCGGCCAAAAAGGAGCGGCTCATCGACCTCTTGCTCGCGCGGCCCGAGTTCGTGGACTATTGGACCTACAAATGGTCCGACATGTTGCTCGTCTCGGGGGCCAAGCTGCGGCCCGGCGCGGTCAACGCCTACCACCAGTGGATCCGCGACCGCGTGGCGGAAAACGTGCCGTGGGACAGGCTGGTGCGCGAGGTGGTCACGGCGCGCGGCTCGAGCCTGGAGAACGGCGCGACCAACTATTTCGCCGTGCATCAGGATCCGGAGACGATGGCCGAAAACACGAGCCAGGCGTTTCTCGCGCTCTCGATCAACTGCGCGAAGTGCCACAACCATCCGCTCGAAAAATGGACCAACGACCAATATTATGCCTTCGCCAATCTGTTTGCCCGGGTGCGGGCCAAGGGCTGGGGTGGCGATTCGCGCAATGGCGACGGCGCCCGCACGCTGTATGTCGAGGCGCGGGGCGATCTCTTGCAGCCGAAGACGGGCAAGCCGCAGCCCCCCGCGCCGCTCGATGGCGAGCCCTTGCCGATGGATGCCACGGCCGACCGCCGTGAGGCGCTCGCCCGCTGGCTCACGGCGCCGGAGAATCCCTACTTCACGAGGGCCATCGTCAACCGTGTGTGGGCCAATTTCTTCGGCCTGGGGCTCGTCGAGCCGGTGGACGATCTGCGCACCACGAATCCGGCCAGCAACGAAAAGCTGCTGGCGGCGCTCGCCGCCTTCACGAGCGAGCAGGGCTACGACCTGCGGCGGCTGATGCGGCTGATCCTGCTCTCGGAAACGTATGCCCGGTCGAGCGTCGCCCTGCCGACCAACCAAGGCGATCGACGCTGGTTTGCCCGCGCCTACCCCAAGCGATTGATGGCCGAGGTGCTCGCCGACGCGATCGCCGACGTCACGGGCGTGCGCGACGCCTACACGGAACTCGTGCTGGCCGATGGCTCCACGCAGAAGGCGGAAGGCTACGATGCCGATACCCGCGCGCTCGAGCTGCGTGATTCGACGGTGAAGAACTACTTCCTCGACACCTTCGGCCGCAACGCCCGTGAGATCACCTGTGAGTGCGAGCGGTCGAGCCAGCCGAGCCTCGTGCAGGTGCTGCACCTCTCCAATGGCTCCACCCTCAACGACAAGCTGGCGGCGAAGGCCGGCCGCATCACAGAGGTGCTCGCCACCGAGCCGAGCCCGAAGGAGCTGGTGGAAGGCGCCTGGGTGCGGGCACTTTCGCGGCTGCCCACCGATGCCGAGCGCGAGCCGTTCGAAGAGATGCTCGCGGCGGCCGAGCCCGACGACAAGCGGGCGATCGTGGAAGATATCTATTGGTCGCTGCTCACGAGCCGCGAATTCCTGTTCAGGCATTGAAATGAAGATTCGCACCACGATTTCGGCCCGAACACGCTGCGGCTTTCCACTCGCAGCCCGCCATCTGGTTTCACTCCCAACAAGCCCCGAGCGGCAGCGAAGGGACTCCGGGCTGTGGGGCGATCCCGGCTTCGCATGGATGGCGGGATGGCTTTCGAAACCGGTGTCCCCCGGCTTCCGCCGGGGGCTTTTTGTGCTTGGGGCGTTGATGGCGGTGCCTGCCTTGGCTGCGCCGGCGTATGAGCGCGAGATCGCGCCGATCCTGCGCACCTACTGCTCGGGCTGCCACAACGACCGCGAGGCGGAGGCAGGCTTCTCGGTAGAGCGGTTTGCGTCGCTTCGCAACGGGGGCGACGGTGCGGGCGATCCGATCGTGCCCGGGGATGCCGCGGCCTCGCTGCTCGTGAAGCGGATCAAGAGCCACGATGCCGACCACATGCCGCCGCCCGACGAGCCGCAGGTGCCGGCCGCCGATCTCGCCACGCTCGAGGCGTGGATCGCGGCGGGCGCCAGTGGCCCTGCCGTCGATGCCTCGATCCTCGAGACGCTTTCCGTGCCGGCGCTCGCCGCCTACGCCGGCCTGAAGCCGGTGACGGCGCTCGCCCTCGCGCCCGATGGCAGCCGGCTGGCCGTGGCCCGCGGGCGTGCCGTCGAGATCGTGGGCGTCGGCCAGGTTGGGGCGGCGAGCCCGGGGCCCCTTTCGTTTGCCGATCTGCCGGGCAAGGTGGCGGCCGTGCACTTCACCCGCGATGGCGCTCGGCTCGTGATCGCCGCGGGCATCGTCGGGCTGCGCGGCGTGGCCGAGATTCGCGACGCGGCCACGGGCACCGTGGTGCAGTCGTTCGCCGGCCATCGCGATCTGCTCTCCGACGCGGAACTCTCGCCGGATGAAGCGACGCTCGCCACGGCGGGCTACGACAGGTCGATCAAGCTCTGGAACGTGGCCGACGGCGCGCTCCTCAGGTCGATCGACGTGCACAATGGCGCCGTCTCCGACCTTGCCTGGCATCCCTCTGGCACCATGCTCGGCTCGGCGAGCGCCGACGAGACGATCAAACTCTGGCGGGCCAGCGACGGCGTGCGGCTCGACACGCTCAGCCAGCCCCAAGGTGAAATGACGGGCGTGGCCTTCACGCCCGACGGCAGCCGCGTGATCGGCGTCGGCCGCGACAAGCGCATCCATCTCTGGAAGCTCGTGTCGCTCGACACCCCGGCCATCAATCCGCCGCTGCTTGCCCGTTTCGCCCATGAGGCGCCGATCGTGGCGCTGGCCCTCGCGGCCGACGGCGGCCGGCTCGTGACGACGGCCGAAGACCGCTCCCTGAAATCCTGGAGCCTGCCCGACCTCGTGCTCGAGCAAGACTTCCCCCGCCAGCCCGATCTCGTGGCCGCCATCGTGGCCGCCGGCAGCGGCTCCTTCATCGTCGGCCGCATGGATGGCTCGCTCGGCACGATCGGCGTGGCGGGCCAGCCGCCGGCTGCGGTCGCGGAGCATGCGCCTCCGAGCACCGCGGGGCGAGATGCCGCGCCCGCCACGGCAGCCCCCGCCGCCACCGTCGCCGAGGCGGAGCCCAACGACGCCGCCGCCGAAGCCCAGCCCGCCGCGGTGCCCGCGACCATCTCCGGGGCGATTCAGTCGGCCGGAGATGCCGATTGCTTCCTGTTTTCGGCCCGGGCGGGTGAGCCGCTCCTGCTCGAGGTGGTGGCGGCGAAAGCGAAGCCCGCCTCGAAGCTCGATTCGCGGATCGAGGTGCTTCACGCCGACGGCCGGCCCGTGGAGCAGGTCGTGCTCCAGGCGGTGCGGGATTCCTGGTTCACGTTTCGCGGCAAAAACTCGGCCGAGGCAGACGACTTCCGCCTGCACAACTGGGAGGAGATGGAGCTCGATCAATATCTTTACGCCAACGGCGAAGTGATCAAGCTCTGGCTCTATCCGCGCGGGCCCGATTCCGGCTTCATGGTCTATCCGGGGGCCGGTGCCCGCCACACGTTTTTTCAGACCTCCGCCGTCACGCATGCCCTCGGCGAGCCGGCCTGGATCGTGGAGCCGCTGCCGCAGGGAAGCGCGCCGGTGGCCAACGGCCTGCCGGTGTTTCGCCTCTTTTACGAAAACGACGACGAGCCCACGCGCCGGCTCGGCACCGACTCGCAGCTCATGTTCGTGCCGCCTGCCGAAGGCAGCTACGTGGCCCGCGTCACCGACGTGCGCGGCTTCGGCGGGCCGGCAGACCACCACTATGCGCTCGCGATTCGGGCTCCACGGCCCACGTTCACCGTCGCCCTCGGCGGCAAGGATCCGAAGGTGAGCCCCGGCAGCGCGAAGGAGATCGTGTTTACGGCCACGCGCATCGAGGGCTTCGAGGGCCCGATTCGGATCGAGGTCGAGGGCCTGCCCGCGGGCTTCACGTTTCACGGGCCTGTGGAGATCGAAGCGGGGCAGCGCGAGGCCGTCGGCGTGCTCGCCGCGGCAGCCGATGCCAGCGCTCCCGACGAGTCCGCCGACAAGGCGGTGAGGGTGCGGGCGATCGGCAGCGTGGCCGGTCAGGAAATGGTCCGCGAGCTCGGCACGCTCGGCGACCTGCAACTGGCGGCCGCGCCCAAGCTGACGGTCGAGATCCTTCCTCCGGAGATCACGATCCGCCCTGGCCAGACGATCTCGGCGCAGGTGAAGGTGGTGCGGCACGATTTTGCAGGGCGGATCGAATTTGGCAAGGAAGGCGCTGGCCGCAATCTGCCCCATGGTGTGTTCATCGACAATCTGGGCCTCAACGGCCTGTTGGTCGTCGAGGGGCAAAGCGAGCGCGAGTTTTTCATCACGGCCGCGCCGAAGGCCCCGCCGGGCCGCCATTGCTTCCATCTGCGCACGAACCAGGCCGATGGCCACGCCTCGCTTCCCGCGGTGATCGAGGTGGTGCCGCCCGGCCGCTGACAACGCCCGGGGCCGGCGGTAGACTTTTGGTATGCAGACGCGGCAGGCCTATCTCGTGATCGCCATCGCACTCGCCGGCTGTGCCCCGGGGGCGTTTCCGAAGCAGGCTGAGAAGCCGGCGCCGAAGGCGGAGCAGGCGGCCAAGCCCGCGGCCGTGAAGACGCGGCAGACGCTCGGCAAGACCACGCAAAACGTGCTCGAGCTTTCGAAGGCACTCGAAGAGGGCGCGGTGCTCGCCGAGACGTCGATCAAAAGCGACGGCCTCGAGATCGCCTCCGAGGCGTATCGCACGCAGATCGGCAAGGCGGGAGCGCTCGCCGTCGAGCAGCGGATGCAGCACTACAACGCCCTGAACGGCGAATATCCAGAAACCTACGAGCAGTTCATGACGCAGATCATCGGCAAGGGCGGCCCCGATGCGATCGCGCTGCCGATGCTGCCCTACTATCAAGAGTGGGCCTACGACGTGGCGAATCGCAAGCTCGTGGTCGTGGAGTTTCCCGCCAAGCGGGAACAGCGCGAGCGTGAGACCACCGGCGCCGCCGGGCTGTAGCCCGGCTCTCGACTGGACGAAACGAGCTGCCATGCCGGAAACCAGGTATCCAGCGGCCCGTCCGGCTCATACCCAAACCACGCATGATGCGGGCGGCCGTGCTACCGTGGTCGGCATGAACGACAAGGTGGCACGAATTGCCCGGCCCGCGAAACGCTCAGCCTCGCCGGATGCCCTGCGGTGCTTGATCGTGGAGGACGAAACCATGTTCCTCCAGCTGCTCGTGGCCATGCTCCGCACGACGCCCGTGGTCGAGGTGCGGGCCACGGCCACCACGGCTAAGGCTGCCATCGAGGTGTGCCGGGAGGATGCGTTCGAGCTCCTGATCCTCGATCTCAAGCTGCCGGATGCCAACGGCCTCGACGTGCTGCGGGCGGCCGTGGCCGCTCGGCCCGCGATCGAGTGCATCGTGCTCTCGAGTGCCGCCGGAGAGTTTGCCTGCCCGCAGGAGTTGCTGCCGAATCTGCGGTTCGTGATCGACAAGACGCAGGCCTACGAGCAGCTGCAAGATGCGATCGCCGAGATCGCCCGCACGCGGGGCATCGCCACTCCGGCCGACACCGACGCCGCGGCCGTGCTGCGGCCGCGCGAGCTCGATGTGTTTCGCCTGATCGGCCAGGGGATGAGCACCGCCGAAATCAGCAGCCGCCTGGGCATCGCCAAAAACACGGTCGAGACCCACCGCAAGAGCATCGCCGGCAAGCTCGGGGCGAAAGGGGCGGAGCTCGTCCGGCGGGCCACGATTCACAACCAGATCTCGCTGCCCGACTGAGCCCGCGCGCATGAAGCGAATCGGCCTGCTCTTCGCGCTCGTCGCCGCGTTCATCGCCGCCTGGCGCCAGCTCGACGAGGTGCCGCTCTTGGTCATCGGCCAGCCGTCCTCGAGCGGCACGCTGCAGCAGTGCAAAGAAGCGCCATTTTTCGCAGCGCTGCCGGCCGCCACGGGCCTGCCCCTGCGCGTCAGCTACCGGCCGGTTGAGCAGGCCGGCTTCAAAGACACGCACCAGCTGAAGATGGTGCAAGACGGCCTCTTCGACCTCGTGTCGCTCCGCTTCCTGCAGAATCGGTCCGCCGAGCCGCTGCTGGAGGGAATCGACATGGCCGGCATGATCGGCGATTTCGCGACCGCCCGGAAGGTCGTCGCCGCGTACTCCCCGACGATCGACCGGGCGCTGCAGCGGCGGTTTTCGGCAAAGCTGCTCGGAGTCTGGACATTCGGCCCGCAGGAGTTTTTCAGCCGTGTGCCCCTCCGCGGCATGGCCGATCTCGAGGGGCTGAAGGTGCGGATCGGCGATGCGACCCTGGCGCCGCTCGTGTCGGGCCTCGGTGGCATTCCCGCCGTGATTCCGTTCGATGAAACCCGGCAGGCGCTGGAGATCGGCCTGGTGGACTGCGCCGTGACGAGCGCCGCCTCGGCCACATATGCCGGCTGGACGGAGGCCGCGCCCCACTATCTGCCCGTGGCGGTGCATTTCGGCCTGAATGGCTATGTGATGTCGCTGAAAAAATGGAACGCGCTCTCGGCGAGCCAGCAGAAGAAGCTCGCCCAGGCTTTTGATGCCCACATCGCCGATCTCTGGCGCTACTCTGAAGATCTGCACCGTGAGGCCCTGGCCGGCGGCCGCGGGCTCGTCAGCAGCCGGGGCACGCCGGCCGAGCTGGTGATTGTCGAGCCACAGCCCGACGACATGCACGCCATGCAGAAGCAGGCTTTTACGGCGGCTTTCGTCAGCTGGGCTGATCGCTGCGAGGCGGTGCATCCGGGGGCCGTCCTGGAGTGGCGCGAAGCCCTTGCTCCCATCGTGAGCGCGATCGAGCTGCTGCCATGAAGCCGGCTGTGTGGATGCGATCCGCCTGGGAGGCCTTGGAGCAGAGATTGCTGTCGCAGCGTCCTGCCCCCGCCTTCGCCGTGTCGGCGGCCCTGCAGTCGGCCGGGCTTCTTGCGGTGCTCTTGTTTCTCGAGCGGAATGTGTTCGAGCTGTTCGTGTCGCATGGCATGTATCCGGCCCAGCATGCTTTGATCGCGGCCTTCGACGCGATCGTGTCGATCTGGGCGATCGTTGAAATCGTGCGGCTCGGCCCGGCCGCGCAGGTGGGAGGGCTCGGCCCGCTCGTGGCGGCGCTCGTGGTGCAGGGGATCGTGGGGGCCGTGCGGGCCTGGTTCGTGCTGGCCGCTCCGGCCGTCGAGGGGCCCTTCGAGCGGCTCTCGAAGCCCTTCGAAGTGGGCACGGCCGCCTTCATCGGGCTCGTGCATGCCGGTGTGTTTCTGGTGATCGGCAAGCTGATCATCGATGCCTTTTCGAGCGCCGAGCGGATGCGGGCCGACGAGCTCGAGGCGCAGGTGAAGCTCACGAAGCGGGCCGAGGCCGATCTGCGGGCCAAGCAGCGGGAGGTGGAAGCCGCCCACCGGCGCGAGCGGGCGAGCGCCGCCCGGCAGCGCCGCATGCTCAAGCTCAAGCTGGAAAGCAGCCTGAAGGCCTCGGCCGTGGCCCACGAAATCAAGCTGCCGCTGAGCACGATTTTGCTCCGCACCCGGCTGGCTGCCGATACGGGCGCGGCGGTGCCCGAGACGCTCGAAGCGGTGGCCGGCGATGCCCAGAAGGTGGTTCGCACGATCGAAAAAATGCAGATGCTCCTGCGGAGCGTGCAATCGGAGCACGCGCCGGTCGATCTCACGGGCATCGTGCGCACGTGCCTCGTGGAGTCGAAGTGGGAGTTGGAGAAGCGCCGTGTGGTGATCACGACCACGGGCCTCGAGCGGCCCTGTGTGATCGACGGCGACGACGGCCAGCTGCGCATCGCCATCATGAACGGCCTGCGCAACGCGGCCGAGGCGCTCGGCGAGCATCCGCCGGATGCCGCAGCGCCCACGATCGCGGTGGCCTTGCGGCGGCGCAGGCGATTCGCCGTGCTCGCGATCGGCGACAACGGCCCGGGCTGGTCGGGCGCCGAGCGCGATGCCGAGCCGCTCTCCACCACGAAGCCCTCGGGCAGCGGGCTCGGGCTCTATGTGGTGCGCACGGTGGTGCGAAATCATCGGGGGAAGGTGGCCTTCCGGCCATCGTCGCTCGGGGGGGCCGAGCTCCGGCTCTTTTTCCCGCAGGCAGCGGGCCGCCGGGCGGTGGCCGGCGAGCCTGCGGCGGGGCACGAGGGTGATAGGATCATGTGAGGTATGTGCCATCCTGCCTGGAGCCGTGTGATGCGTGGGCTGCTTGCGATCGTCGTCGGACTGTGCATGACGCCGCTGTTCGCGGTGGATGCCCCCCGGCCCAACATCCTCGTCATCTTCACCGACGATCACGCTGCACACGCGCTCTCGTGCTACGGCTCGAAGGTGAATTCCACGCCCCATCTCGACCGCCTGGCGGCCGGTGGGGCCAGGTTTGCCAATTCGTTCGTGACGAATTCGATCTGCTCGCCAAGCCGGGCCACGCTGCTCACCGGGCAGTATTCCCACAAGAACGGCGTGCCCGTGTTCAACGCCTTCGACGGCTCGCGTGACCACGTGGCCAAGAGGCTGCAGGCGGCGGGCTACCACACGGGCCTGGTGGGCAAGTGGCATCTCGGC
>JAIXPT010000125.1 GCA_027486095.1 Planctomycetaceae bacterium
CAGGTGCTCGGCAGCCTCGGCTCGCTGATCGGTGCGGATGAATCACAAACCCGCTCGGCCACGTCGGCCGCCGTCCCCGCCATCCTCGGTGGCCTCGCGAAGCTCGCCTCCAGCCAGGCCGGCGCCAGCCAGATCGCCTCGTCGCTCGGCGGCCTCGATCTCGGCGCGCTCGGCAACCTCGCCGGCATCCTCGGAGGCTCGAACGCCTCGCGGATGGCCGATCAGGGCGGCAGCCTCCTCGGCTCGCTCTTCGGCACGACCGCGACGGGCAAGATGGTGGAGACGCTCGCGAGCTTCCTCGGCATGAAGCCGGGCATCGCCCGCAGCCTGCTGGCCTACCTCGCGCCGATCGTGCTCGGCATGGTGGCCAAGCAGTTCACCGGCGGCCGGGCCGATGCGGCCGGCCTGCAGCGGCTCTTCGCCGACCAGGCGGGCAATATCAAAAACGCGCTGCCGGCCGGCCTTTCGCTCGGCGATTTCGGAGCCGTGGCGAACGGTGGCAGGCCGACACCGGCCCCGAGCCACGAGCCCGCTGGCGGCGGCTTCCCGGCATGGCTCCCGCTCGTGCTCCTGCCGCTCTTGGCCCTCGGTGCGTGGTATCTCATGAACCGCGACAAGATGGAGAAGCAGGACGGCGGCGTGATGATCGAGGAGATCCGCAAGGAGGGCCCGATCACGATCGACCGCACCGAAGTGATCGAGCGCGAGGGCAAGAAGCTGATCGACACGGTCGCCGAGACAATCTCGATCGATCCGAAGTTCGTCGAGGCTGCTCGGCTGGCGGTGAATTCCAGCGAACTCTTCGGCGGCCTCTCGAAGATCCTCGGGGGCGTGACGAACGAAGAGACCGCCCGCGCGGCGATCCCGGAGCTCGAGAAGCTCGGGCCCGTGCTCACCGGCGTGCAGAGCGAGGCCGAGAAGCTCGAGGGGGAGAACAAGACGGCGTTCGCCGACTTTGTCTCGAAGAACCTCGGGCTGCTGCAGAAGGTGATCGATACGGCGATGGCGTTCCCGGGCGTGAAAGACCTGCTCGGCCCGGTCGTCGGCCCGATGCTCGAGACGATCAAGAAGCTGGGCGCGTAAGCAGCCCGCTGCGATCGATGCGAAAAGAACCGGGCCGGCGCAAGCCGGCCCGGTTTTTTGATGTAGCGATGGAGGTCCAGCTCTGTCGGATGCCGGTCGTAGCGATGGAGGTCCAGCTCTGTCGGACGCCGGTCGTAGCGACGGAGCTCCAGCTCTGTCGGACCGACAGGCCTGGAGGCCTGTCGCTACAGGGGGTCACTCGTCGTCGCGGAGCTTCGCGAGCACGGTGTAGTCTTCGAGCGTGGTCGTGTCGCCCACGGTCTCGCGGCCGGCGGCGATGTCGCGGAGGAGCCGCCGCATGATCTTCCCGCTCCGCGTCTTTGGCAGGGCGGCCGAGAAGTGGATGTCGTCGGGCGCCGCGAGGGCCCCGATCTGATGCCGCACGTGCTTGCGGAGGGTGTCCTTGAGGGCGTCGTTCGGCTCGCCGCTCTTGAGCGTCACGAACACGGCCACCGCCTCCCCCTTCACGTCGTGCGGCCGGCCCACCGCCGCCGCCTCGGCCACGGCCGGATGGCTCACGAGCGCGCTTTCGATCTCGATCGTGGAGAGCCGGTGGCCGGCCACGTTGAGCACGTCGTCGATTCGGCCCATGATCCAGTAGTAGCCGTCCTTGTCCTGCCGTGCGTTGTCGCCGGCGAGATATTTTCCTGGGACTCGCGACCAATACGTCTCCACGAACCGTTCGTCGTCACCCCAGATGCCGCGGAGCATGCCGGGCCAGGGCTTCGTCATCACGAGCCAGCCGCCTTCGCCCGGTTCAACGGGATCGCCGGCGGCATCCACGATCTCGGGGCAGACGCCCGGCAGTGGCAGCGTGCAGCTGCCGGGCTTCGTGGGCGTGCAGCCGGGCAGCGGGCTCATCATGATCCCGCCCGTCTCCGTCTGCCACCACGTGTCGACGATCGGGCAGCGCTTGCCGCCGATCACCTCGTGATACCACATCCAGGCCTCGGGATTGATCCCTTCGCCCACGCTGCCGAGCAGCCGCAGGCTGGAGAGATCGCGGCCTTCGATGTGCTGCATGCCCCACTTCATGAACGAGCGGATCGCGGTGGGCGCCGTGTAGAAGATCGTGGGCTTTTCCTGCTCGATGATCTACCAGAAGCGGCCCTCGTGCGGCGCGTTTGGAGCGCCTTCGTAGATGAGGATGCTCGCGCCGGCGGCGAGAGGGCCGTAGGTCACGTAGCTGTGGCCGGTGATCCAGCCGCAGTCGGCCGTGCACCAGAAGAGGTCGTCCTCGCGCAGGTCAAACACCCACTCCGCCGTCGTCTTGGCCCAGAGCAGGTAGCCGGCCGTGGTGTGCTTGATGCCCTTGGGCTTTCCGGTGGAGCCGCTCGTGTAAAGGATGAAGAGCGGGGCCTCGGAGTCCATCGCGGCCGGCGCCGTGTCGGCCGGCATGCCAGCCACGAGATCGTGCCACCAAACATCGCGGCCCGGCGTCATCTCGCAGGGCTGGCCCGTGCGCTCGAGCACGATCACGTGCTTCACGGTGGTGGGCGGGTGCGATGGCGAGGCGAGCGCGGCATCGACGTTTTTCTTGAGCGGCAGCTGCGCCCCGCGCCGCCAGCCGCCGTCGGCCGTGATCACGGCCACGGCCTGGGCATCGTGGTTGCGATCGGCGATCGCCTCGCTCGAAAAGCCCCCGAAGATCACGGAGTGCACGGCGCCGATCCGGGCGCAGGCCAGCATCGCGATCACGAGCTCGGGCGTCATCGGCATGTAGATCGAGACGACGTCGCCCTGCTTCACGCCCAGCTTCTCGAGGCCGGCGGCGAATTTGCAGACCTCGGCGTGGAGCTGCGAGAACGTGTATTCGCGCCGCTCGCCCACAGGCTCGCCCACCCACACCATCGCAATCTTTTCGCCCTTGCCGGCGGCGATGTGCTGGTCGAGGCAGGCGGCGGAGGCGTTCGTCTTGCCATCCGCAAACCACTGCGCCACGGGCGGCTCCCAGTGGAGCACCTTCGAATAGGGCTTCATCCACGGGAGGGCCTGGGCGCGGGAGTGCCAGAAGCCTTCGAGATCGGCGGCGGCCTCGTCGTAGAGCTTCTTGTAGTCGGCGAGAGAACCGATGCGGGCCTGCTTTGAAAACGCCGCCGGCGGCGGAAACACCCTGTCTTCCTGCATCACGCTGGCCACGCGGCCGGCTGCCTTGGCTTGCTCTGCCATGAATGTCTTCCCCCGGTCGGTCCTTGCTGGAAAGGTTTCGCTGTTACAACCCGTCACGAATCAGACCATGCCCCGGTCCGTCAGGCCAATCCCGTCGCTTCCGCTCCGGGCTTTTTGGTGCGCCGGGCGGCCATCACGCAAACGGGCTGGCGTCGATGCCGTCGCCGAAGCCGATGCCGAGGGCGCGGGCGGCCTGCACGGCGGAGTGGGCGGGATCGACCGTGGCGGGCGTCGTGATGGCCTGCGAGATGGCGACGATGGCGATGTCGGGCGGCAGGTAACAGACCATC
>JAIXPT010000087.1 GCA_027486095.1 Planctomycetaceae bacterium
GGCACTCCGCTGCATCGACCGCGACGGAAAACGGCTCGTCTCCCTGGGGCTGCGGATAGGCGTAGCGGAAGTAGTTGACGAGCTCCTCGATCCGCACGGCATCGCGCGGTGGCCGGCGCCCCGCCACCAGAAACCGCCGCACGTTGGCATACGATGCGGTATCGACATCGATCGAAAAGGTCGAAAGCGGCTGCTGGCGGACCGACGCCATCTCGTTCTCGGCCACTCGGGCATACTGCTCGCTGGCCTCCGCCAGACGGCGCGACTCCTCACCAGGCTGCAGCATGGGGCGCAGCAGCTTCTCGGCCAATCCCTCCCGATCGATTGGCGGATGCTCGACCTCGAGCCGGCCGTCCGGCGCCATCCTGAATCGCGGCGCTGCCGCCGAAGGTGCGGCCTGGCTCTCAACGCTGCTGTCGCGCAGCATCGGCATGCGGTCGTTGGCTGGAGCGAGAGCTACGACCGCCCCCCCAGCCTGGCGCTTCGTCGCCACAACGGCCGACGGTTCGGCCTGCACGGCCAACGGCGCCGCCGGCTCGGCGATCGGCCCACGTCGGGCGACGTCACGCCCATCGAGCCGCCACAACGCGGCCGTCACGGCCACCGCAAGCGCGGCGGCGATGCTCGCGACCGGCAGCACCCGCCGCAGGATCGGGGTCATCAACGACCGCGGGCGAGGACGACTGGCCGCCGCGAGCACGGCCCGGCGCACACCCGGCAGCCTGTCGGCTGCATCGTCGGCCACATGGGCCGCATGCGCCTGCCGCAAGGCAGTGGCGAGCACGCGCATCTCGGCAACATGACGGCGGGCCTCGGCTTCGCCAGGATCGGCAAGGCGCTGCTCGATGGCTGCATGGTCGCGACCATCGAGGTCGTCGAGGGCATAGGCCGTCAGATCTGCTGCGCGGGATTCGGCGTCGCGATCATGGTCAGGAGACATGGCGTTCCTCATCACGTGAATGGAGCGGTTGATCGGCGGCGAGCAGACTCTGCGCGAACGGATGCGACCGGAGCGTTGCCAGACCCCTGTGCACGAGCACACGCACATGGCCCTCGGTGCGCGCCGTGATCTCGGCGATCTCCCGTGACGTAAATCCCTCACACCAGAGGTCGAGCGTTTCCCGCTGCGGTGCCGGCAACTCACGCACGAGCGCAAGCAGCCGGCGCCCCACTTCCGTGTGCTCAGCGACCACGGCCGGGTCGGCGGCGTCTCCCGTGGCAGCTACGACCGGCGACTGGTCGTCGGATGCCTGTTCGCGACCAGCTTGGCGAAGATGATCGATCGCCCGGTTGCGGCACACCCGAAACAGCCACGGCGCCACGCGCCCGTCGAGCCCGGCCTGCGACTGCTCGCAGAGTTTCACGAACGCATGCTGGACCGCGTCGGCGGCAAGGTCGAAGTCGCCAAGGAGACGGCGGGCGTAGCGGTGGAGCGGCAACTCGTAAAGATCGACGGCCTCGAGCACCCATCCGTGGGAATCGCTGTGGGAGGACATCGTTCCGCTCCGGGCGTGCCACGAGCCGGCACCCTTCTTACCGGAAGGGCGGCCAATCCGTCTGCCATGACAACGCGGCCGCCCACGATCCGTTACAGCCGGGGCCAAAACAGAAAAACCCGGCCGGAAGTCGCCTCCCGGCCGGGTCGATTGAACGTCAGTCGTGGTGACAGGCTGAAGCCTGCCCTACGGAAGGCCTAAAAGCCGACGTACGTCACCAAGATATCGCCATGCTTCTGGAATCGCACGACCACGGAGCAGCCGCAGGCGTAGTCATACTTCACCTGGCCGCAG
The DNA here is from genome assembly GCA_027486095.1 of Planctomycetaceae bacterium. Classification (GTDB taxonomy): domain Bacteria; phylum Planctomycetota; class Planctomycetia; order Pirellulales; family UBA1268; genus RGVT01. Next base: position 1,791 of record JAIXPT010000087.1, read on the forward strand.
CCAAACACTGTGCACCGCGATGTTTCGCACGGGCAGCCCTGGCAGCAGGCCGGCAGGCACACCGGCACGTTCACCGTGCAGCAGGTCTCCGGGCTCGTCGGGGTGAGCACGGTCTCATACGTCGGCTCGGGGCAGCAGCCGCAGTCGTGCTTGTGCTTGTGGGCGTGCTTGTGGCGGTACTTGATGCAGGGATTGCTCGGGCAGCACGTGACGGCCCCGCAATCGGGCTCCATCTCGCACGACGGCTCGATGGCGCACGCCGGCTCGAACGCACTGCAGCCCGGCTCGACGGCACACGAGGGATCGGCATGACGACGGTGGTGGCCGAAGCCGGCATCGGCCGACACGGCGGCGATCAACAGGAAGGCAGCGGTGAGCATGCCGACGAAAAACAGACGGACCATGGGAGGAAACTCCTTGTCGCAGAGACTGGGGGGGGCCGTGAGCAGCGTGGCGCGAGCCACCCACGGGTGAAGCCGGGATGCGGCCCGAAGCTTCCCTCAACTCTGGCACACGCAGCGGAATTGTCAAAAAACGTGCTGCTTTGGGAGTTTCCGGGCCCAGGTAGCCCAAGCCGGCTTCGGGCTCCCCGTATCTCCTCGCCGGACGTTCGCCTTCGCCCTCCAGGCTCCGGCTCACTCGGATGTGCCTGGACTATGCTCAGAGCGCATTCGCTGCGCCATCCATGGCTTCGCTGGTCACATACGCCGTCTCAACGGCAGAGGTAACCCCGAGCCTCCTCAACCGTAGCGACAGAGCTCCAGCTCTGTCGACCGACAGGCCTGGAGGCCTGTCGCTACATGGGAGGCTTCGGGGGAGTCGGCGAACGCTTCCCGAACTTTTGTCCGCGGCGGCCGGAGTGAGGAGCCATCAGCGAAAATCGGCAGGATGCCGATGTTTCGCGTGAAGGCAGTTGCCGCTCCCCCGAAGCCGGCTTGGGCGAACTGATGCA
>JAIXPT010000289.1 GCA_027486095.1 Planctomycetaceae bacterium
GATCGCGTGAAAGAGCTTCTGGCGCGAGGCTTCGAGCACGAAGTCCGTGAGCGTTTTTTCGTGGATCGCGTGGCCGATCTGCACCGCGCCACCCGACTGCGTTTCGCTCGCGCTCGACAGCTCGATGCTCGAGAACGTGGCCCCGTGGATGCCGTCGCGGCCGGTGCGGCCGCCCGCCACTACCACGAGGTCGCCCGGCTGCACGGCGGCATCGGCCGAGTGTCGCGGCATGATGCCGACGGTGCCGCAGAACACGAGCGGGTTGCAGAGATAGCCCGGGTCGAAGGCGACGGCGCCGGCGATCGTGGGGATGCCCATGCGGTTGCCATAGTCGCCCACCCCGGCCACCACGCCCGCGAGCAGCCGCCGGGGATGGATCACGCCCGGCGGCAGATCGGCGTCGGGGGTGTCGGGAGGGCCCACGCAAAACACGTCGAGATTCGCGATCGGCTTCGCACCCAGGCCCGTGCCGAGCACGTCGCGGATCACGCCGCCGAGACCCGTGGCCGCGCCGCCGTAGGGCTCGATCGCCGACGGATGGTTGTGCGTCTCCACCTTCACGCAGATGTCGTGGTCGCCGTCGAACCGCACCACGCCCGAGTTGTCGCGAAACACGCTCACGCACCAATCCTTGGCGCCGAGCCGCGCCCGGATCTGCCGCGTGGCCGCGAACACGGTCTCCTTGAGCAGGTTGTCGAACCGCGCGGGCCCGGCCGGGCCTTCGTGATCGACAGGGCTGCCGAGCGTCTTGTGGCAGCAGTGCTCGCTCCACGTCTGGGCGATCGTCTCGAGCTCGATCTCGAAAGGGGCGCGGCCGAGCGTGCGAAAGTGGTCGCGCACGGCGGCGAGCTCGCGGGGAGAGAGCGCGAGCGAACGCGCGCGGCTGAGCTTCGCGAGGGCGTCGTCGTCGAGCCCTTCGAGGGGCACCTGTTCCTGGGCGAACGACCACGGGCGACCGCCGGCGAGCGTGGTGAGCGCGAGCGGCCCGATCACGACGTCGTGGATCGCCTCGCTCGCCAGCAGCTTCCATGCCAGCCGCTCCGCCTCGGGCCGCGGCAGCGCCGGCAGCCAGTATTTGCGGACGCTCCGCACCGCGGCCGGCCGCGCGCCGAGCAGCACGAGCGCTTCGTGGGCGCTTTGCCCCGCAGGATCGGTGACGCCGGCTCGCGGCAGCACGTGGAGCGCCGTAGGCAGATCGGCCGGCCCGGTGGCGAGCGCCACGTCTCCGACGGCCGCGATCGTGGCCCGCTCGGTCACCGGATCGGCGAGCAGCCTGGCGGCGAGCCGCTCGACGTCGGCCCGCGAGAGATCCCCTTCGATCAGCCAGCCGGTGGCGGTGCGGGCCCGGGTGCAGCCGGCGATGCCGAGATCGGCCGCCCCCGCCACCAGCGCCCGGGCGGCGTGGTCGCCGGCGGCATCGGTCAACGAAACATCAACTTCCCACAGCATCGCGCGCTTCCTTGGCGGCCTGGAGCAGGGCGACGAGCCCACGCCGGTTTTCTTGTTCGAGGGCCGTGAGCATCTTCTCCGTCGTCCGCGCGATTCGCGACAGGGCCTTGGCCACGGCGGGCGCGTTGTCGAGGAGGATGTCGGCCCACAGGTCGGGATCGCCGGCGGCGATCCGCGTCGTGTCGCGCCAGCCGCCGGCCGTGAGTGGCAGCGCCTCCGGCGGCGTGGCGGCAGCGAGCGCCGCGGCGAGCACGTGCGGGGCGTGGCTCGTGGCCGCGAGCAGCCGGTCGTGCTCTTTGGGCGGCATCGTGAACACCGTCGCGCCGAGCGCCGCCCAGAAGGCGCCCGCCGCTTCGACATCGGCGGCCGGCGTCGCCCGGCTCGGCGTCACCACGGCGACGCGGCCTGTAAACAGATCGGCGGCGGCGGCGGCCGGACCACGCCGCTGGCTGCCGGCAAGCGGATGGCCGCCGACGAAGCGGCCGCGCCGCCCGCGGCGGCGCTTCTCCCACGCGGCCACGATCGAGGCCTTGGTGCTGCCGGCGTCGGTGAGGAGCGTGCCGGGGCGGACGGCCGCGTCGGCCGCGTCGAGCAGGCCGGGGATCGCCGCCACGCCGGTGGCCACGACGACCACATCGGCGCTGGCGGCAGCCGCGGCCAGATCGGTCGTCGTTTCGCTCACGGCACCAAGCCGTTTGGCCTCCGCCAGCGACGCCGCAGACCGGCCGACGCCGATCACACGGCCCGCGAGTTTCCGGGCCCGCAGCGCCAGGCCGATCGATCCGCCGATGAGGCCGACACCGACGATCGTGACGACGGGCCAGTGCGGTGTGGCGGCGGTGGCGGGCATGGCGGGTTTTTAGCAGATGTGTGGGCGGTGTGTTAGAAGGAGCGGTGACGGAGTCGTTTCCAGGGTGCCGATGGCCGTCCGCACACCACTCCCCGCGCCGCTGCTCGCCGACCTGCTCGGGCGGCTGGCGACGGCCCTCGCCGCCGGCATCGACCTGCGCCGCGCGTGGGCGAGCGAGGCGGCCCGTGCGCCGGCCCGCTGGCGGCCGGCGCTCGAGATGGTGGGCCAGGCGCTCGGCCGCGGCGACGGGCTCGGCGCGGCGCTCGGAGCCGCCGGCGCGGCGTTTCCACCGTTCGTGCGCGGCATGGTGGCCGTCGGTGCCGAGACGGGGCATGAGCCGGAGACGCTGCGCGCCGTGTCGGAGACGCTGCGGGCGGCGATCAAGGCGCGGCGGTCGCTCCGCCAGAGCCTGGCTCAGCCCGCCTTTCAATTCGCCGTGGCGGTGGCCGTCGTCGGGATCCTGATTCTGCTGGCGGGCATGCTCCGCGACGCCGCGGGCCGCCCGATCGATCTTCTGGGCAGTGGCCTCGCGGGGCCGACTGGGCTGGCGTGGTATCTGGCGCTGCTCGCCGCGGCGGCGACCCTCGCGGCAGGCGTCCTGCGGCTCGGGCTGGCCGACTGGCGCGCCGGCGGCCCGGTGCGCCGCGTGGTCGCGATCGTGCCCGTCATTGGTCCGGCCGTCCGGGCGGCCGAAGCGGCGGCGTGGTGCCGCGCCGCCGGGCTGGCGAGCGGAGCGGGGCTGTCGGCCGGTCGGCTGCTCGAGCTCACGGCCCTCGTCGCGCCCGGGCTCGCGATTGATCCGCACCAGTTCGAGGAGACGCTGCGCGGCGGCGCGACGCTCGCCGACGCGTTGCATGCGACGGGGCGGTTTCCCCGCGTGGTCGTCGAAACGGTGGACGTGGGCGAACTGACGGGCACCACCGCCGAAGCGCTCGACCGCCTGGCCGGCGACCTCGACGACGAGGCCCGGCGGGGGATCGCGGCGGCGGCCCGCGCTGCCGGGCTCTTGGTATGGGCGGGGGTCGCGGCCCTGATCGCCCTTGTGGTGTTCCGGATTTTTTCGTCCTATCTCGGGATGATCGAAGATGCCGCCCGCGGCCTGTGAAGCATGCGTCGCATGATGAACCACTTCTCGCTCGTCAGCCTGCCGTGCGTGGTGGCCGCCTGCTCGTGCGCCGCCTGGGCATCGGCCCAGACGCCTTCGCTGCCAGCCAAGACCCAGCAGGAGACGATGGCGGAGCGCGGCTACCTGCGCTACCGCGGCGGCTGGCGGACGGCGCAGGAGATCGAGCTCGTCGAACGGGCGGAACGCCTCCAGCTCTCCCGCGCCGAGTGGAAGCAGAAGCTCGAGCGGCTGCGGCGGCAGCTCGATCAGCCGGCACACGCAGACCAGGCCGCCGAGGTGATCGCCGAAATCGCCGACCCCGCTGCCGTGCCCGCGCTCGCGGCGGCGCTCGCCGCGGAGCGCACGTTTCGCACGCGGTCGTTCTATCTGCAGTCGCTCTCCAGGATTCGCTCCGGCGAGGCGTTCTCGACGCTCGTGAACGCGGCCCTCGACCACGCCGACCCGGAGACACGGATCGCGGCGGTGGAGCATCTGGCCGCCATCGGCCCGGCGACGGCGCTGCCCGCCTTCACCGCGGCGCTCGCGAGCACCGACAACGCCCGCATCAACCGCGCCGCCCTGGCGATCGACCATCTGCTCAGGGCGCTGCCGGGCGACTCGCCGCTGCGCGGTGACGACGCCCTCTTGGGCCGGCTCGTGGCGACGTTGGAGACCGAGCACTTGGGCCTCGTGAACGACGGCGCGCCCGAGGGCTCGACGAGCGCCACCTTCACGCCCTCGGGCGGCGGGCTGGCGCTGGGCGGCGGCCCGAAGCGCGTGCGGACGATCGTCAAGAATGAAGACGTGCTCGACACGCTGGCATCAGCGGCGGGCGTCAACTTCGGCTGGGACGTGGCCGCGTGGCGGGCCTGGCTCGCGACCCGCGACGCTCCCGCGACCCTCGACCTCCGCCGCGCACCGTGAGCGCCTCCGCTTGGGCATCCTGCCTGCGCTGGTCAGCTATGCCGTCTCAACGGTAGGGGTAAACCCGAGCCTCCTTCGACGTAGCGACAGGCCTCCAGGCCTGTCGATCGACAGAGCTGGAGCTCTGTCCGCTACATGAAGTCGGCGAACGCTTCCCGAACTTTTGTCCGCTGCGGCCTGAGTGGGGAGCCATCAGCGAAAATCGGCAGGATGCCGATATTTCGCGTCAAGGCAGTTGCCGCTCCCCCGA